>NZ_JBVIAY010000010.1:0-281523 GCF_055573695.1 Streptomyces sp. NPDC030143 | reverse complement strand
GGCAAACAGTCCCTGGCTGCAGCTCAGGAGGCGGGTGGCGGCCGCAACCGTTGGGACGGCGTCCTGCCCGTCCAGACACTCCTCGTCGAATGGCCTAACGGCCAGGACACTCCGACGGGCTACTGGATATCGAATCTGCCCGCCACCACCCCGGTCGCTGACCTGGTGCGGTGGGCGAAGATGCGCTGGCGGATCGAGCACGATTACCGCGAGCTCAAGCATGGCCTGGGACTGGACCACTTCGAGGGCCGCACCTGGCGCGGCTGGCACCACCACGTCACCCTCGTCACCGCCGCCCAGGCATTCCTCACTCTCCGGCGGCTCGACCCAAAAGTCCTCACACCGGCCTGACTCTCTACCAGGTCCTCGACGTTCTTCAGGACCTGCTGAGGTGCTGGACCGGTACCTGCACCACCTGCGGACGCCCCCTGCCCAGACCTCGGAGCAGCCGCAGACAGCCCACAACCTAACGAAGCACTACTAGCCGCCCAGCAGCCCGGACACCTGCCCCAGCACCGGGACGCTGCCGACCGACGGCGCCTGGGCCACCGGCCCCGTCACGGCCTGCGAGGTCAGCGGCCGGAAGTCGGCGAGCTGGGTGCCGACGCCGTTGTCGAGGGGGTCGACGCCGGTGCCGGCCAGCGGGTTGGGCTTGAGGCCCGAGACCGGGCCGGTGACGTAGCCGACCGTGCCGGTGAGCGCCTGCAGGCCGGCCTGGGGGTCGATCTCGCCGAGCGACGTGGGGCGGGTGCGCACCACGTCGAGGACCGGTTCGGCCTCGGCTGCGGCGGCGATCGGGGCGCCCACCCCCAGGGCCGCCCCCACGGTCGCGAGGACGGCCAGCGCGCGGCGGCCGGTCGGGGTCGGGGAGGAGTCGTGTCGGGCCATCTTTTCCGCCACCTTCTGGTGCACTGGGTAATCAGGACGACACGAAGGGTAGTTGACGTGTGACGCGCGCATCAAAGCCGACCCGCGGGGTCGTTACCGCCCCGGGGGATGCCTCACACTGGTGACCCGTGAGTCCCCATCCGCCCTTCCCCACGCGAGTCGTGCTGCTCTGCGGCCCTTCCGGCTCCGGCAAGTCCCTCCTCGCGGCCCGCTCCGGCCTTCCGGTGCTGCGGCTCGACGACTTCTACAAGGAGGGTGACGACCCGACGCTGCCGCTCGTGACGGGGAGCTCCGACATCGACTGGGACCACCCGCGGTCGTGGGACGCGGACATGGCCGTCGCGGCGATCACGCGGCTGTGCCACACGGGCCGTACGGACGTACCGGTGTACGACATCGCGCGCAGCGCCCGCACCGGCGAGGAGACGATCGAGGTCGGGCGGACCCCGCTGTTCATCGCGGAGGGCATCTTCGCCGCCGAGATCGTCGAGCGCTGCCGGGACCTGGGCGTCCTCGCCGACGCGCTGTGTCTGAGCCGCGGCCCGGTGAAGACGTTCCGCCGCCGTTTCGTGCGGGACCTGCGGGAGGGCCGCAAGTCGATGCCGTTCCTGCTGCGCCGCGGGTGGCGTCTGATGCGCGCCGAGCGTTCCATCGTGGCCCGACAGACCGCGCTCGGCGCGCACGCCTGCGACCTCGACGAGGCGATGGGACGGCTGGCGTCCGCGGCGGCGGGTCACCGCGTCCCGACGGCGCGTACGGCCGCCTGACGGCCACCGGGCACACGAAAAGGCGGGACTGGACGGACCCCCCGGCCCTCCAGTCCCGCTTCTTCGGTGCTCCCCCGTGTCCCCCCGGGCGGTGCTTCCCCCGTGCTGTGCGGTACCGCTCCTCCCCGACGTCCCCCGTGGGGTCCCCCCGGTACCGCTCCCCCGTGCCCTCCCTCGTCGCCGAGGGGGGTCCTTCCCCCGTGACCTCAGGCGACGAGCTCGCCGAAGGCGTCCTCCCGGTCACGGCCGAAGCTGAGGACCTCGTCCTCGCGCAGCCGGCGCAGCGAGCGCCAGATGCTGGACTTCACCGTGCCGACACTGATGTCGAGGATCTCCGCGATCTCCGGGTCGGTGCGGCCCTCGTAGTAGCGCAGGACCAGCATCGTCCGCTGGAGTTCGGGCAGCCGGGCCAGCGCCTGCCACAGGACCGCGCGCAGCTCGGTGCCGCGCATCGCGTCCGTGTCGCCGGGCGTCTCCGGCAGTTCCTCGGTCGGGTACTCGTTGAGCTTGCGGCGCCGCCAGGCGCTGATGTGCAGGTTGGTCATGGTGCGGCGCAGGTATCCGCCGACCGCCGCCTTGTCGCTGATCCGGTCCCAGGCCCGGTAGGTCGAGAACAGCGCGCTCTGCAGCAGGTCCTCGGCCTCGAAGCGGTCGCCGGTCAGGTGGTAGGCGGTGGCGTACAGGGAGGCGCGGCGCTCCTGGACGTAGGCGGTGAACTCCGCCTCCGACAGCGAGCGACGCTCCCCCGGGTCCTCCCTGTGCGCGGCTCCCCCGACAGTGCCCACAGCGGCTCCCGCAGCGGGCTCCCCCGTGTGTGCGTCAACCACCGTCATGAACACGGTGTGCTGACGCCCGGTGCCGCGAGCGCACCCCCGCCCGCTCACGGCACCGGACTTCTCGGAACCCCGGTGCACGTCGTGCAGGCGCGTGACCACTGCGCTGGTGCTCATACCGTGCAGCGTGTTCATCTCGCGCCCCCCGTCGTGGACTTGCGGTGTTCGGCTTGTTTCCGTCGGCCCGGCGTACTGCCTTGCCTGTGCCGAGAAGCTTGCCCGGGCCAGTTCATCGCCGTGTCCGTCGACTGTCACAGACCTGTCACAGGGGTCCGTCACGGCGACACCACAGCTCCTCCACAGTCGTCGCCGCTGAACCGCGCGGTGGACCGCTTCGCGGGGGGTGGACCGGATCGGTACCGCCCACAGGTCGAACCACAGTGCCCTCATGGGCCAGAATGAGCCCGTGCCTTCCCTGTTGCTGATCGAGGACGACGACGCCATCCGTACGGCCCTGGAGCTCTCACTGACGCGCCAGGGACACCGTGTGGCGACCGCTGCGAGCGGTGAGGACGGTCTGAAGCTGCTGCGCGAGCAGCGACCGGATCTGATCGTCTTGGATGTGATGCTGCCCGGTATCGACGGCTTCGAGGTGTGCCGGCGCATCCGGCGCACCGACCAGTTGCCGATCATTCTGCTCACCGCGCGCAGCGACGACATCGACGTGGTCGTGGGGCTGGAGTCCGGCGCCGACGACTACGTCGTCAAACCGGTGCAGGGGCGGGTCCTGGACGCCCGGATCCGGGCCGTGCTGCGGCGCGGCGAGCGCGAGTCGAACGACGCGGCGACCTTCGGCAGCCTCGTCATCGACCGGGCCGCGATGACGGTGACGAAGAACGGCCAGGACCTCCAGCTCACCCCCACCGAGCTGCGGCTGCTGCTCGAGCTGAGCCGGCGGCCCGGTCAGGCGCTGTCCCGGCAGCAGCTGCTGCGTCTGGTGTGGGAGCACGACTACCTGGGCGACTCCCGGCTGGTGGACGCGTGCGTCCAGCGCCTGCGCGCCAAGGTCGAGGACGTCCCGTCCTCCCCCACCCTGATCCGCACCGTCCGCGGCGTCGGCTACCGCCTGGACGCCCCTCAGTGACACAACGGCAAGGGGGGGTCCGCGGCTGGGCCGCGGTGCGCAAGGGACATCTTTCACGGCTGCGTTTCACCAGCCTGCGGCTGCGGCTCGTCGTGGTCTTCGGGCTGGTGGCGCTGACCGCCGCCGTCTCGGCGTCCGGCATCGCCTACTGGCTCAACCGCGAGGCGGTGCTGACGCGTACGCAGGGCGCGGTGCTGCGGGACTTCGAGCAGGAGATGCAGAACCGGGCGGGGTCGCTGCCCGAGCACCCCTCGCAGGACGAGCTCCAGCACACCGCCGGCCAGATGGCCAGCAGCAGCCAGCGGTTCAGCGTGCTGCTGGTGGCCGAGGACTCCGCGGGCAGGACGGTGTACGGCAACTCGGGCGGCCTGAACGGCTTCTCGCTCGACGACGTGCCCGAGTCGCTGCGCACGGCGGTGAACAAGCAGCAGGAGGCCACCGCCGGCAACAGGTCGCCGTACCACCTGTACTGGCAGCGGGTCGTCGAGGGCGGGACGCCGTACCTGGTGGCCGGGACGAAGGTGATCGGGGGCGGGCCGACCGGCTACATGCGCAAGTCCCTGGAGCCGGAGGCGAAGGACCTCAACTCGCTGGCCTGGTCCCTGGGGATCGCCACCGGCCTCGCGCTGATCGGCGCCGCGCTGCTGGCGCAGGCCGCCGCCACGACCGTGCTGAAGCCGGTGCACCGCCTGGGGGTGGCCGCGCGGCGGCTGGGCGAGGGCAAGCTCGACACCCGGCTGCGCGTGTCCGGCACGGACGAACTCGCCGACCTGTCACGGACGTTCAACCGCACCGCGGAGGCACTGGAGAAACGGGTCGCGGACATGGCGGCCCGGGACGACGCATCCCGCCGGTTCGTCGCGGACATGAGCCACGAGCTGCGCACACCGCTGACCGCCATCACCGCCGTGACGGAGGTGCTGGAGGAGGAGCTGGACGCGGAGTCGGGCGGCATCGACCCGATGATCGAGCCGGCCGTGCGGCTGGTGGTCTCCGAGACGCGACGCCTCAACGACCTCGTCGAGAACCTGATGGAGGTCACCCGCTTCGACGCGGGGACGGCCCGGCTGGTCCTGGACGACGTCGACGTCGCCGACCAGATCACGCACTGCATCGACGCGCGCGCCTGGCTGGACGCGGTCGACCTGGACGCCGAGCGCGGCATCCACGCCCGCCTCGACCCGCGCCGGCTGGACGTGATCCTCGCCAACCTCATCGGCAACGCGCTCAAGCACGGGGGTTCGCCGGTGCGGGTGTCGGTGCGCGAGTCGGCCGAGGAGGTCGTCATCGCCGTCCGCGACCACGGGCCGGGCATCCCCGAGGACGTCCTGCCGCACGTCTTCGACCGCTTCTACAAGGCGAGCGCCTCCCGCCCGCGGTCCGAGGGCAGCGGCCTGGGCCTGTCCATCGCCCTGGAGAACGCGCACATCCACGGCGGTGGGATCACGGCCGCCAACTCCCCGGAGGGCGGGGCGGTGTTCACGCTGCGGCTGCCGCGGGACGCCTCGGAGCTGGCGATGCAGGGGGAGAAGAAGGACGAGGGGGAGACCTGATGACCGTACGCCGCCTGCTCGCCCTTCCCCTTCTCGCCGGACTGCTCACCGGCTGCGGGATCCGGGCGACCGAGGTTCCGACCGACTTCGGCCCCGCGCCCTCCCGGGTGCGCTGTTCCCTCACCGAACCGGACGTGGCGACCCGGACCTCGCGGGGTGTGCCGGTCAGGGTGTTCCTGCTGTGCGGTTCCTCCCTCGTGGCCGTGGACCGCAGCGTGCTGGTCCCCGACGGCGCGGCGGACTCCGAACGCCGGGTGCTGGTGGCGCAGGAGCTGGTCGACGAACTCGCCGCGGTTCCCTCGCCGGCCGAGAAGGAGGCCGGCTACACCACCGACGTACGCGGCATGAAGGTGAGCGGTCCCGGACCCGAGGACCCCGACGACACCCTGCGTCTGAGTGCCTCCCCCACCGAGCTGACCTCCTTCGCCCTGGCCCAGCTGGTGTGCACCTTCTCCGACTCGGCGGCGGCCGAGGGCGACGGATCGGTGGTCCTGGGCGGTCCCGGGCAGCCGCCGCGCCGCTACGCGTGCACGGACGAGGTCCGTTCCCGCCCGGGCAGTGCGAAACCCCCGTCGACGGAGGTCACGGGCGGCTGAGGGGCCCTCGCGCCATGAGCGCCTGATCGGGCCGCGGGGTCCGTGCCGTGCGGCGCAGGGCGCCGGAGAGCCCTCGTGCCACAGCCGGCCGGGGCTTTTTCGGCAACGCGCGAGGTGCGGTGCCGGGTCGCGGGGCCCGGACGGGCACAGTTCAAGGACCCCTGAGGCGACCGCGCCCCGGAATGTGGCGCAGACCTCCCGGGTCCGCCCGGAACCGACAGCCCCGGGGGCCGCGTCTAGGGGGTCGTGCAGCGTCAAGGCTCCATCGGCGGCAGCGCCGCGATCCGCATCCGTGTGACCGGGAGTGTCCTCCTGGTCGCGCACCTCGTGTTCGTCGCCTGGTTCACGCTGCGGCCGCTGCACGTGCCCTGGGTGATGCCCACCAACCTGCATCCGTTCGCGGGGATCCGCGCGGACCTGGAGCTGGGCTGGCCGCAGGCGGCCAGGCGGATCGGTGGGGGGCTGGCGCTGCTCGCGCCGCTGGGCGTCCTGCTGCCGCTGGCGCACGGCAGGCTCCGCGTCTCACCGGTCGCCTCGCTGCTGCGCACGGTCGTCATGGGCGCCCTGCTGTCGCTGGGCATCGAGCTGCTGCAGACCGGTGTGCCGGGTCGGGTGGTGGACGTCGACTCGCTGCTGCTGAACACCGTCGGGGTGGCGCTCGCGCACGCGACGGTGGTCCCGGCGGGCCGGGCCTGGCTGCGCCGCAGGAGCGCGCGGGCGGGGGCGTGGGCGGTCCGCCCCGAGGAGCCGGCTCAGGGGAGGACCCCGACGATTCCCAGGGTCGGGATCGCCCCGTAGAGCGACGCTTCGTCCGGTTCGTCTCCGTAGCGTGGAGGCAGATGGGGCAGCCACCGGAGGCCGCCTCGGACCGACGCTCGCGAAGGAGCCGCAGATGTCCAGCCTCGCCCGCCCCACCCAGGGTCGCATGATCGGCGGAGTGTGCGCCGCGCTGGCCCGGCGCTTCGGCACGTCCGCCACGACGATGCGTGTGATCTTCCTGGCGTCCTGTCTGCTGCCGGGTCCGCAGTTCCTGCTCTACCTCGCGCTGTGGCTGTTGCTGCCCTCGGAGGACAAGGCCCGCGCGGCCTGGTGAACGTCCGGCGTGAGAACGCCGTCGGGGCGCGTCCGGAAACACTCCGGGTGCGCCCCGACGGCGTGCGGGAGGGGCTCAGCCCAGCGGGATCCCGTTCACCGGCAGGCCGTGCGTGGGCAGGCCCTGGCCGACCGGGAGACCGCCGAGGAGGTTGGCGACGGGAGCGGTGGGGCCTTCGGCGAGCGCCCGCTCGGCGACCGGCTGCACGGCGCTCAGGCCCGCACCGAGGGCCGGCTGAGCCTGCGCCAGTGCCTCGCCGGCACCCGGCAGCGCCTGGGAGAGGTTGTCCGCGGGCAGCGTCTGGGTGAGGCCGCCCAGCGCCTGGCCGGCGTCGGGGACGGCCGGGGCGGCGTTCGCGGCCCCCGCACCTACGGCGGCGATGGCGGCACCGAGAGCGGCGACACCGAGGGTCTTGGCAGCAGACTGCTTCATGTTAAATGCGTCCTCGAATGGGATACGGGGAACCGAGCGGTCCACGACCGTAGACACGGAAAGGCGTCCGCGGCAAACATCGAAATGCGGACGGATCGTGAAGACCCGCCCGCGTTCCGTCCCGCACACCGTCCGGCCGTCAGCCCTCTGCCGGGGTGGAACCGCTGGTGGAGGCGGTCTGCTGGAACAGCCATTCGGATTTCAGTTCCGCATATCCCGGCTTGATGACGTCATTGATCATCGCGAGTCGTTCATCGAAAGGAATGAACGCTGATTTCATCGCATTGACGGAGAACCACTGCATGTCGTCGAGCGTGTAACCGAAGGCGTCGACAAGGTGCTCGAATTCCCGGCTCATGCTCGTCCCGGACATCAGCCGGTTGTCGGTGTTGACCGTGGCCCGGAAGTGCAGCCGGCGCAGCAGCCCGATGGGATGCTCGGCGTACGAGGCCGCCGCCCCGGTCTGGAGGTTGGAACTCGGGCACAGCTCCAGCGGGACGCGCTTGTCGCGGACGTAGGAGGCGAGCCGGCCGAGCTTGACCGAACCGTCCTCGGCGACCTCGATGTCGTCGATGATGCGCACGCCGTGGCCGAGCCGGTCGGCGCCGCACCACTGGAGCGCCTGCCAGATCGACGGCAGCCCGAAGGCCTCGCCGGCGTGGATGGTGAAGTGGTTGTTCTCGCGCTTGAGGTACTCGAAGGCGTCGAGGTGCCGGGTGGGCGGGTAACCGGCCTCCGCACCCGCGATGTCGAAGCCGACGACACCCAGGTCGCGGTAGCGGTTGGCGAGTTCGGCGATCTCCAGGGCGCGGGCCGCGTGCCGCATGGCGGTCAGCAGGGCGCCGACGCGGATGCGGTGGCCGTTGGCCCTGGCCCGCCGCTCGCCCTCGCGGAAGCCCTCGTTGACGGCCTCGACGACCTCCTCGAGGCTCAGCCCGCCCTCCAGGTGCTGCTCGGGGGCGTAGCGCACCTCGGCGTAGACGACGCCGTCCTCGGCGAGGTCCTCGGCGCACTCGGCGGCGACCCGGGCCAGGGCGTCGCGGGTCTGCATGACGCCCACGGTGTGGGAGAAGGTCTCCAAGTACCGTTCCAGGGAGCCGGAGTCGGCGGCCTCCCGGAACCACACGCCGAGCTTGTCCGGGTCGGTCTCGGGGAGACGGGAGTACCCGGCGTCCCGGGCGAGGTCGACGACGGTGCCGGGGCGCAGCCCGCCGTCGAGGTGGTCGTGCAGCAGAACCTTGGGCGCCCGGCGGATCTGGTCCGAACTCGGGGTGAGGCCCGTCTGGATGCTCTGGCTCGTCATTTTCGCACTCTAACGCCTACGCGCGTAGAACGCGCGGTGTACAACGGCGCCGATACGTAACGGTGACCGCACGGATGGGTGGAGTACACCGACCCTTCTGACACTGTTCTGTCATGGCACAGCAAGCGACGCCGGTGCGCGCTGCCCGGCTGGGCAGGGCGATCGGCCAGGAGCCGGAGACGGTGGGCGGGGTGGTGCTGCTGCTCCCCGGCGGCGACGAGGTCTCCACGCGCAGACCCTCTCCCCTGTGGGCGGCCGCCTCGGTCCGCGCCCTGGGACGCAAACTAGCCCGCGCGGGACGGCAGGAGGGGCTCGCCGTCCATGTCGTGCACTACCGCTATCGCGGCTGGAACGGCACCGAGGCCCACCTCGCCGCCGACGCCGCCTGGGCCGCCGACGAGGTCGTACGGCGCTACGGCGACGTCCCCCTGTGTCTGGCGGGGGTCGACATGGGCGGGCGGGCGGCGCTGCGCGCGGGCGGGCACGAGGCCGTCAACTCCGTGCTCGCGGTGGCGCCTTGGCTGCCGGAGGAGGACGTGGCGGTGCCACCCGAACCGGTGAGGCAACTGGTGGGGCGGCGGGTGTTGATCGTGCACGGCACGAACGACGAGCGGACCGATCCCGAGCTGTCGTTCCGGCTGGCGGCGCGGGCGAAGAAGGCGAACCGGGAGGTGTGCCGGTTCGAGGTGCACTCCGACGGGCACGGGTTGCACCAGCACCGGGACGAAGTGCTGTGTCTCGCCGAGGACTTCGTGATGGAGGTGCTGTTCGGCAGGGGGTTCTCCCGGCCGGTGCAGGACGCCCTGGCGGCGCCGCCGCCGCTCGGCCTGCGGATGCCGTTGGCGGCGGGGTTCGGCCGGTCTTTGCGGCGGTAGCGACCGCGGTCGTTGCGGGGCGGTAGCGATTGCGGTCGCGCGTCGGCGTCGGCGTCCGATGCCGACGTCAGGCCAGCAGGTTTCCCCTTCTGGACAGCAGGAACCTCTTGAAGGCCGCCACGGGAGGGGTGTCGGGGCGGCCGTCGAGCCAGGCCACCCCGATCTCCCGCACCGCCCGCGGGGCCGTGACCGTCAGCTCCACCACTCCCGGGCGGGGAACCGCCGGGGGTGGCAGGAGGGCCACGCCCAGGCCCGCCGCCACCAGGCCCCGCAAGGTTTCCGCCTCCTCGCCCTCGAAGGCCACCCGAGGGCGGAAGCCGGCCTCCTGGCAGAGGTCGTCGGTGATGCGGCGCAGGCCGTAGCCGGGTTCGAGCGTGACGAAGGTCTCGTCGGCGGCCTCGGCGAGGCGGACCCGCCGGCGGGCGGCGAGGCGGTGGTCGGCGGGGACGACCAGGCGGAGCTTCTGTTCGTCCAGGCGGCGCGCGACCAGGTCGGGGGCGTCCGGGACGGGGGAGGTCAGGCACAGGTCGAGTTCGCCGGCGCGCAGCCGCTCCAGCATGGCCTCGCCGTAGTTCTGGACGAGGCTGAAACGGACGCGGGGGTGGTCGGCGCGGAAGGCGTGGATCAGGCCGGGGACGGTTTCGGCGCCCAGGGTGTGCAGGAAGCCGAAGGCGACCTTCCCGGTGGCCGCGTCGGCGTCGGCGCGCACCTCGTCGGCGGCCTTCTCGATCTCGGCGAGGGCGCGTTCCACCGACGTGAGGAAGGTGCGTCCGGCGGGAGTGAGGGAGAGCGTGCGGCCGTGCCGGGCGAAGAGGTCGACGCCCAGGTCCTGTTCGAGGCGGACCATGGCCCGGGACAGGGTGGACTGCGGAACCTGCATCTCCTGCGCGGCCCGGGTGACGTGCTCGGTGCGTGCCACGCCCGCGAAGTACGCGAGGCGCGGGGCGAGGAGGGTGACGATGTCGTCCGTCATGTCTTTTGTGTCACTGGACGGTGACAGGCGGGACTGTGACCTCTGCTGATGCACCATGGGAACGATTATGGCGATTCCGTGCATTGGACGGATGAGCGGGGTCGTCCGTAGGTTCGAGGCATGTCTCCCGCCAGTACCGGGGCGTCCACCGTCGTGGGCGCCGGCACGTCCTTCCCCGTCCCCGACTCCCGCATGGCCCCGGGCGGCCCCGGCTACCGCCGGATGAGCCTCGCCCTCTTCCTCGCCGGTGTGGCGACCTTCGCCCTGCTGTACTCCACTCAGGCGCTGCTGCCGTTGATCTCCGGCGAGTTCGGGGTCGCGGCGAGCCGGGCGAGCTGGACGGTGGCGGCGGCGACCGGCGGGCTGGCGCTGTTCGTCCTGCCGATGAGCGCGCTGTCGGAGCGCTACGGCCGCCGCGCCGTGATGACGGCCTCGCTGGCCGTCGCGGTGGGCCTCGGGGTGCTGGTGCCCTTCGCCCCGTCGCTGGACGCCCTCGTGGTGCTGCGCGGCCTGCAGGGCGCGGCGCTGGCCGGTCTGCCCGCGTCGGCGACCGCCTACCTCGCGGAGGAGGTCCGTCCGCGGGCGCTGGTGACGGCGATCGGACTGTTCGTGGCGGGCAACAGCGTGGGCGGGATGAGCGGCCGGGTCATCACCGGCTGGGTCGCGCAGGAGTGGGGCTGGCGGGTCGCCGTCGGCGTGGTCGGCACGGTCGCGGTGGCGTGCGCGGTGGCCTTCCGGCTGCTGCTGCCGACGCCGAGGCACTTCACGCCGGGCTCGCTGCGCCCGCGCGTCCTGACCCGTACGGTCCGCGACCACCTCGCCGACCCGCTGCTGCGCCGGCTGTACGCGATCGGCGCGCTGTTCATGACGGTCTTCGGCGGGGTGTACACGGTCATCGGCTACCGCCTCACGGAGGCGCCGTTCTCGCTGCCGCAGGGCATCGTCGGCTCGATCTTCCTGGTGTACCTGGTGGGCACGGTGTCGGCGTCGACGGCGGGCCGGCTGGTGGGCCGGCTGGGCCGGCGCGGTGCGCTGTACCTGGCGGGCGGTACGACGGCGGCGGGACTGCTGCTGTCCCTGCTGGACTCGCTGCCGCTGGTCCTGGTGGGCCTGGTGCTGATCACGGCGGGCTTCTTCGCGGGACACGCGGTGGCGTCCTCGGCGGTCGGCAGGACGGCGACGAGCGGCCGGGCGCAGGCCTCCGCCCTGTACCAGTCGGCGTACTACATCGGCTCCAGCGTCGGCAGCACGGTCGGCGCGATCGCCTTCCACGCGGGCGGCTGGGCCGGCACGGTCGGTGTGGGCGTCCTCGCGGTGCTCGGTGTCGTGGCGATCACGGTGCTCGGGTCGCGGGCGGCGCGGCGGCAGGTCCTGGCCGCCGCCCACTGAGGCTCTTCTTCTCCGCGTTCCCCCTGGTCGGGGCCGATTGTCAGTGGTCGCCGCTAGCTTCGGTGGCTCACAACCGGTGTGAGCAGGGGGTTCGTTCGTGGAGTTCCGGATCGATCGCGGTGACCTGGTGGAAGCGGTGGCGTGGGCGGCCCGGGCGCTGCCGACGCGGACGCCCGTGCCCGTGCTGGGCGGGCTGGTGCTCGAGGCGTCGGCGGGGCGGCTGAGCGTGTCGGGGTTCGACTTCGAGACGGCGGCGCGCATCGAGGCGGACGCCGAGGTGGCCGCGCAGGGGCGGGTGCTCGTCCTCGGGCGGCGGCTGCTGGACATCTGCAAGGTGCTGCCGGACGGGCCGGTGAGCTGCGCGGTGGACGGGACACGGTTCACCGTCGAGGCGGGCGGCACCGGTTTCGGTCTGTCGACGCTGCCGGGCGAGGAGTACCCGACCCCGCCCGCACCGCCGCGTGAGTACGGCACGGTCGACGCGGCGGCGTTCGCGACCGCCGTCGCACAGGTCGCGGTGGCGGCCGGCCGCGACGACACGCTGCCGGTGCTGACGGGCGTCCAACTGCGCCTGGACGGCGAGGAGATGACGCTGTCGGCGTCGGACCGCTACCGGTTCGCGGTGCGGCGGCTGGAGTGGAAGGGGCAGGCCGGGGCCGGGGAGGGTGTCGACGCGCTGCTGCCGGCGCGGCGGCTGCTCGACGTGGCGCGGTCGCTGGCGCGGTGCGGGACCCTGCGGGTCGGACTGGAGCCGGGGGCCGGAGCGGTCGGCCCGGTCGGGTTCGAGGGCGGGCGGATGCGGTCGGTCGTCCGGCCGCTGGACGGGCGGCTGCCGGGGCACGGGAAGCTGTTCGACATGGCGGGGGCGTCCGTCGCCGAGGTGGAGTGCGGGGCTCTGACGGAGGCCGTGCGGCGGGTGTCGGTGGTGGCGGAGGCGAACAGCGCGGTGCGGCTGGACTTCTCGGCGGACTCCGTGCTGCTCCGGGCCGGGTACGGCGACGACGTGGCGGCACAGCGGCTGCCGGCCGCGCTGAGCGGCGCCGAGGAGGTGACGGTGGCCTTCAATCCGGCGTACCTGCTGGACGCGCTGGCCTCCTTCGGCACAGGGGTGCTGCGGCTGGAGCTGCTGGGCACCGGGCAGCGGGCGCTGCTGGGCGCGGCGGACGCGCCCGAGGTCCACCGGCATCTGCTGATGTCGGTGAAGCAGCTGGTCTGAGCGGGTGCTCCGGGTCGGCCCTGACCTGGCCTTTCGTCGGCTCGGGGGGCCGTTGTCAGTGGGCTGGGGTAGCTTCCGGAGTACTGGGCGCACAGGCGCGTGACAGAACGGCCACAGGGGTGGGTGGACGACGATGGGTGACGGTACGGCGACGGTGGACGACCTCGACGTCAGGCTGGAGAAGCACCGGGTCGAGCTGACCGGCTACTGCTACCGGATGCTGGGCTCCTCCTTCGAGGCGGAGGACGCGGTGCAGGACACGCTGGTGCGTGCCTGGCGCAGTTACGACAAGTTCGAGGGCCGCTCCAGCCTGCGGTCGTGGCTGTACCGCATCGCGACGAACGTGTGCCTGGACATGCTCACGGCGGGCAACAAGCGGGCCCGCCCGATGGACCTGAGCGAGTCGACGCCGCTCGCCCAGGCGGCCCTCTCCCCCCGCCCCGACCACACCTGGCTGGAGCCGATGCCGGACACCCGTGTGCTGCCGACCGTGGAGGACCCGGCCGAGGCCGCCGTCGCCAAGGAGTCGGTGCGGCTGGCGTTCATGGCCGCGCTGCAGCAACTGCCGCCCAAACAGCGGGCGGTGCTGATCCTGCGCGAGGTGCTGGCGTGGCGGGCGAGCGAGGTCGCCGAGCTGCTCGACACCACGGTCGCCTCGGTCAACAGCGCGCTCCAGCGGGCCCGCGCGACCCTCGCCGAGCGGGCGGACCCGGCCGCGGGCGCTGCGGTCTCCGACCCGCTGGACGAGGACCAGCAGAAGCTCCTGGAGCGCTATGTGGCCGCCTTCGAGGGCTACGACATGGCGGCGCTGACGGCCCTGCTGCACGAGGACGCCGTCATGACGATGCCGCCGTTCGACCTCTGGCTGACCGGCCACGGCGACATCGCGGGCTTCATGACCACGATCGGTTCGGCGTGCGAGGGCTCCCGGCTTCTTCCGGTGCAGGTCAACGGTCTGCCGGGGTTCGCGCAGTACAAGCCGGACCCGGAGGCGGGCGGGTACGTGCCGTGGGCGATCCAGGTGCTGGAGATCTCAGAGGGGCGCCTCACCGGGTTCCACTTCTTCCTCGACACCCAGCGCTGGTTCCCCCTCTTCGGTCTCCCCCTCCACCTCGAAGCGGAGTCCGACGAGGTGCAGCAGGGCGCGTAGCGCGGGGTCGGGGGCGCGCAGGCGGATGCCGCCGCCGGCCCGGCGGGCGGTGAGCTGCAGCCGCGCCAACAGGTCGACCGTCGTGAGCCCCGGTGGTCCGAGCCCGGCGACGTCGCAGACCACGACCCCGGCCCGGGTCTCCTCCAGCAGCCTGCGTACGTCGTCACAGAGTTCCGGCACCCGCTCTCGGGTGACGGGTCCGGCCAGGGCGAGTACGGGCGGTGTCGTCGCGTCCACGAGCGGTAGACCGGGGCGGGGCGTGCAACTCATCGGCGCCCTACACCTAACACTGATACCTGTTCGCCTATAACTTTTAGGCAAATCCATAATGGACTCGCCGACAGCTGAGAGGAACCCGTGGTGCGTGCAGGGCTGACACCGGAACGCCTCGCCCGGGCGGGGGCGGAGCTGGCCGACGAGGTCGGCTTCGACCAGGTGACCGTCTCGGCGCTCGCCCGGCGGTTCGACGTCAAGGTCGCGAGCCTGTACTCGCACGTGAGGAACTCGCACGACCTCAGGACCCGGATCGCCCTGCTCGCCCTGGAGGAACTCGCCGACCGCGGTGCGGCCGCGCTCGCCGGGCGGGCCGGCAAGGACGCCCTGACCGCCCTCGCCGACGTCTACCGCGACTACGCCCGTGAGCACCCCGGCCGCTACGCGGCGGCCCGGCTGCCCCTCGACCCGGCGACCGCGGCCGCCAGTGCGGGTGTCCGGCACTCCCGGATGACCCGGGCGATCCTGCGCGGCTACGAGCTGACCGAGCCCGACCAGACCCATGCGGTCCGCCTGTTGGGCAGCGTGTTCCACGGGTACGTGAGTCTGGAGCTGAGCGGCGGCTTCAGCCACAGCGCGCCCGACAGCCAGGAGTCCTGGGAACGGATCCTGGACGGTCTGGACGCACTGCTGCGGCACTGGCCGACGGCGCCCGACCGCGGGTTCCAGGCCGGGTCCGAAGCCGGGGCCGAGTCCGGGTCCTGGGCCGAAGCCGAGTCCGGGTCCTGGGCCGAAGCCGAGGCCGAGGCCGAGGCCGAGGCCGAGGCCGAGTCACGGTCCGGGCCCGGGTCCGGCTGAGTGCCGTTGCGGCCGGACCCGGGCCCGGTCGGGTGCCGGCCTGGCCGGGTTCACCCGGCCCGGGTCCGGCCGGGTCAGGTCCGGCCTGGTCGGGTTCACCGGGTCCGGGTCCGGCCAGGTCCGGGTCCCGGTCCGGCCGAGGGCAGTCCCGGCCGGACCCACGACCGGACCCGGTCGGGTGCCGGCCTGGTCGGGTTCGCCCGGCCTGGGGTCCGGTCCGTTCGGGTCGGGCCCGGCCGACGGCCCGGCGGGTCCCGGCCCGGTCCGCGTCCGGTCCCGGCCAGGTCGGGTACGGCCCGGTCCGGGTCCGGTCGAGGGCCCGGCGGGTCCCGGCCCGGGCCGGGTCCGGACCCGGCGGGTTTGCCGTCGGCTGCGGTTGAGTCCTGTCCCCGAGCGGTGAGGAACACCCACGCGATGTCCGACACCCCCGACCGGCCCGACGACGGCTGGATCACCACTCCCCTCACCGCCGGCCTGCTGCGCGGCGCCCTGGAGGTCGAGCGCACAGGGCGCGGGCTGCTGCCGCACCGGCTGCCCGCGGCCGCCCGCGCCCAGTGCGCCGACGGACAGCTCGCCGCGGCGGAGGCGCAGCCCTCCGGCGTACGGCTGGTGTTCCGCACCCGGGCCACCGCCGTCGAACTGGACGCGCTGCCCACCAAGCGGACCTACGTGGGCGCCCCTCCGCGTCCCGACGGGCTCTACGACCTGCTCGTCGACGGGCGGCTCGCCGGGCAGGGCAGTGTGACGGGCGGCGACGTGCTGACCATCGACATGGCCGCCGGAACCTCCGAGCGCCGGGCCGGTGAGCCCGGCACCGTCCGCTTCACGGGGCTGCCCGACCGGGTCAAGGACGTCGAGATCTGGCTGCCGCACAACGAGACCACCGAACTCGTCGCCCTGCGCACCGACGCGCCCGTCGAGCCCGCGCCCGACCCCGGCCGGCGGGTGTGGCTGCACCACGGCAGCTCGATCAGCCACGGCTCCGACGCGGCGAGCCCCACCGCCGTCTGGCCCGCCCTCGCCGCCTCCCTCGGGGGCGTGGAGCTGATCAACCTGGGGCTGAGCGGCAGCGCCCTGCTCGACCCGTTCACCGCCCGCGTGCTGCGGGACACGCCCGCCGACCTGATCAGCGTCAAGATCGGCATCAATGTCGTCAACCTGGACCTGATGCGGTTGCGGGCCTTCGGTCCGGCCGTGCACGGGTTCCTCGACACGATCCGGGAGGGACACCCGGACACGCCCCTGCTGGTCGTCTCGCCGATCCTGTGCCCGGTGCACGAGGAGACGCCCGGGCCGAGTGCCCCTGACCTCTCCGGGCTCCAGGAGGGGCGGCTGCGGTTCGTGCCGATGGGGGACCCGGCGGAGGTCGCCGGCGGGAAGCTGACGCTGCGGGTGGTCCGCGAGGAGCTGAAGCGGATCGTCGCGCAGCGGGCCCAGGACGATCCGCGCCTGCACCACCTCGACGGGCGGGAGCTGTACGGCGAGGCGGACGCGGAGGAGCTGCCGTTGCCGGACCAGTTGCACCCGGACGCGGCCACCCACCGGCGGATGGGTGAGCGGTTCGCCGCGCTGGCCTTCGGCGAGGGCGGCGTGTTCGGCTGAGGCCCGGTGGCCGCCGCCCGCCGCCCCCGCGCTCCCGCGCGGCTCGGAGCTCCGAACGAAGCCCTGGTAGTCCCGCTACCAGGGCTCTCCGGCGCTTCGCGACGCACGGCACCGGTCCACGCGGCCCGATCAGGCGCTCATCGCGCGAGGACCCCTACGCCATGCGCTCCAGGGCCACCGGGCTCGCCGTGCGACGCACGGCACCGGTCCACGCGGCCCGATCGGGCGCTCATCGCGCGAGGACCCCTACGCGATGCGCTCCAGGACCACCGGGCTGGCCGTGTACGCCGTGCCCGGGGCGGCGATGTCGTAGGAGCCCGTCACCGCCTGGAGGGCGTAGTCGAAGCGCTCCGGGGTGTCGGTGTGGAGGGTCAGCAGGGGCTGGCCCTCGGTGACCGCGTCGCCGGGCTTGGCATGGAGTTCGACGCCGGCGCCCGCCTGCACCGGGTCCTCCTTGCGGGCGCGGCCGGCGCCCAGACGCCAGGCGGCGATGCCGATGTCGTAGGCGTCGAGGCGGGTCAGGACGCCGGAGGTCGGGGCCGTGACGACGTGCTGCTCGCGGGAGGTGGGCAGTGGCGCGTCCGGGTCGCCGCCCTGCGCGGCGATCATGCGGCGCCAGACGTCCATCGCGGAGCCGTCGGCGAGGGCCTTCGCCGGGTCGGCGTCCTTCACGCCGGCCGCGTCCAGCATCTCGCGGGCGAGGGCGACGGTCAGTTCCACGACGTCCGAGGGTCCGCCGCCCGCGAGGACCTCGACCGACTCGCGGACCTCCAGGGCGTTGCCCGCGGTGAGACCGAGGGGGGTGGACATGTCGGTGAGGAGCGCGACCGTCCGCACACCGTGGTCGGTGCCGAGGCCGACCATCGTGGAGGCCAGTTCCCGGGCGTCCTCGATCGTCTTCATGAAGGCGCCCGTGCCCACCTTCACGTCCAGGACGAGGGAGCCGGTCCCTTCGGCGATCTTCTTCGACATGATCGAGGAGGCGATCAGCGGGATGGCCTCGACCGTGCCGGTGACGTCGCGCAGGGCGTACAGCTTCTTGTCGGCGGGGGCCAGGCCGTCGCCCGCCGCGCAGATGACCGCGCCCGTGGTGTCGAGGACGTGCAGCATCTCCTCGTTGGAGAGCAGGGCACGCCAGCCGGGGACGGACTCCAGCTTGTCCAGGGTGCCGCCCGTGTGGCCGAGGCCGCGGCCGGAGAGCTGCGGGACGGCGGCGCCGCAGGCGGCGACCAGCGGGGCCAGCGGGAGGGTGATCTTGTCGCCGACGCCGCCGGTGGAGTGCTTGTCGGCGGTCGGGCGGGACAGGGACGAGAAGTCCATGCGCTCGCCGGAGGCGATCATCGCCGCCGTCCAGCGGGCGATCTCCCGGCGGTTCATGCCGTTGAGCAGGATCGCCATGGCGAGCGACGACATCTGCTCGTCGGCGACCTCGCCGCGGGTGTACGCGTCGATGACCCAGTCGATCTGCTCGTCGCTGAGCTCGCCGCGGTCCCGCTTGGTGCGGATGACGGAGATGGCGTCCATGGCCATGGCTTTCCTTCCGATGGGGCAGAAAGAGGTTCGGAAAAATACGCGGCCCCTCTGCGCCTGTTCAGCTTCTGCAGAGGGGCCGCGCGGAGGAGTCACTTGGTGAGATGGTCCGGGCCGAAGGCCTGGGGCAGCATCTCCGACAGGGGCAGGATGCCCGCCGGGGTCTCCAGGAGCAGACCCGGGCCGCCGAACTCGTAGAGCAACTGCCGGCAGCGGCCGCACGGGACGAGGACGTCGCCCTTGCCGTCCACGCAGGTGAAGTGCGTGAGCCGTCCGCCGCCGGTGTTCTGCAGCTCCGAGACGAGCCCGCACTCGGCGCACAGGCCGAGGCCGTAGGAGGCGTTCTCGACGTTGCAGCCGGACACGGTCCGCCCGTCGTCGACGAGGGCCGCCACGCCGACCGGGTAGCCGGAGTACGGGGCGTAGGCACGGGACATGGCGTCCCGGGCCGCCGCACGCAGCTTCTCCCAGTCGACGACCCGGTCGGCGGCGGTCACTTGCCCTGTCCCTTCCGGTACGGCAGACCGTCCGCCTTCGGCATGCGCAGGCGTTGGGCGGACAGGGAGAGCACCAGCAGGGTGACGACGTACGGGGCCGCCGAGACGACCTGGCGCGGGACCTCGTCGGTGTTGGTGTACCAGAGGAACATCACGGCCGAGATCACCAGGGTGACGACGGCGCCGACGTACTTCTTCTTCCAGGCCAGGTAGGCCGCGCCGACGACGAGCAGGATCGCGAGCAGCAGGATCAGCGCGTGGACGTTGGTGGTGCCGCCGCGCAGGTTGAGGCTGTCGGTGTAACCGAACAGGCCGGCGCCCAGGGCGAGGCCGCCCGGCATCCAGTTGCCGAAGATCATCGCGGCGAGGCCGATGTAGCCGCGGCCCGCGGTCTGGCCGTCGAGGTAGACGTTGGACGCGACGATCGACAGGAAGGCGCCGCCGAGACCGGCGAAGCCGCCGGAGATGATCACGGCGATGTACTTGTACTTGTAGACGTTCACGCCGAGCGACTCGGCCGCGACCGGGTTCTCGCCGCAGGAGCGCAGCCGCAGGCCGAAGGCGGTCCGCCACAGCACCCACCAGGTGGCGGGGACGAGGGCGACGGCGACGACCGTGAGCGGCGAGAGGTTGGTGACCAGACCGCCGATCAGGCCGGCGATGTCGGAGATCAGGAACCAGTGCTTGTCGTTCAGGGTCTCCAGCCAGTCCGACAGTCCCGGGACGCTGAAGTTGCCCAGCGACTCGATCGGCGGGGACTGCTTGGAGGAGCCCTGCGGGGCGTCCTCGAAGGTGAACTTCGACAGGTAGCGGGTGGTGCCGAGGGCCAGGATGTTCAGCGCCACACCGGAGACGATGTGGTTGACCTTGAAGGTGACGGTGGCGACGGCGTGCAGGACGGCGCCGAGCGCGCCGCCGATGACGCCGAAGACGACACCGGTCCACGGGCCCCACTGGTAGCCGGCCCAGGCGCCGAACCAGGTGCCGAGGATCATCATGCCCTCGAGGCCGATGTTGACGACGCCCGCGCGTTCGGCCCACAGGCCGCCGAGGCCGGCCAGGCCGATCGGCACGGCCAGGCGCAGCGCCGTGGACATCTGGCCGGTGGAGGTGATGCCGTCCGCGCCGGAGATCAGGCGGACGACCGAGGTCAGGACCAGCACGCCCGCGATGACCAGCATCAGCACCGGGAGCGAGAAACGGCGGCTGCCCCTGCCGGGCTGCTTCGCCGAGGGCTTGGCGACGGTCGCGGTGGACATCAGGCCGCCACCTCCTTCTTCGAGTTGTTGGCGGCCTCCGCGGCGAGCTCCGCGCCGACCTGCTTCTGCTGGCGGCGCAGGCCCCACTGGCGGACGGCCTCGTAGGAGATGACGACCGCGAAGACGATCAGGCCCTGCATGATCGTGGCGATCTCCTTCTCGTACGCCACGGGCGTGGCGTAGTCGAGGGCGGGAGAGGCCTTGTCGAGGAAGGCCCACAGCAGGGCGGCGAGGGCGATGCCGCCGGGGTTGTTACGGCCGAGCAGGGCGATGCCGATGGCGGTGAAGCCGAGGCCGGCCGGGAAGCTCAGGCTGTAGGTGTGGGCGTCTCCGAGCAGCAGCGGCAGGCCGGAGACGCCGGCGACGGCGCCGGAGATCAGCATCGCGGTGAGGACCATGCGCTTGGCGTTGACGCCGGAGGCCGCGGCGGCGGTCTCGGACTCGCCGGTGGCGCGCAGGTCGAAGCCGAAGCGGGTGCGGTTGAGGACCACCCAGTAGCCGACGCCGAGGGCGACGGCGAGGAAGACCAGGCCGTAGATCTCGCCGACGTCCGGGCCCAGGTCGATGCCGGGCACCCAGCCGGACTCCTTCATGATCCCGGTCGTGTTGTTGTCGCCGACCAGGACGCCGAAGTTCTCCTTGAGGGTGAGGTAGCCGATGAGGCTCGTGGCGATCGAGTTCAGCATGATCGTCGCGACGACCTCGCTGACGCCCCGGGTGACCTTGAGGACACCGGCGATGCCGGCCCACATCGCGCCGGTGAGCGCGCCGACCAGGAGCAGCAGCGGGATCTGGAGGAACGAGGGCAGCGCGACGTGCGCGCCGACCACGGCCGTCACCATCGCGCCGAGGCGGTACTGGCCGTCGACGCCGATGTTGAAGAGGTTCATCCGGAAGCCGAGGGCGACCGCGAGGGCGGCGATGTAGTACAGCGACGCCTGGTTGACGATCAGGACCTGGACGTCGGAGAAGCCGAGCTGTTCGAGCATCAGCGCGTACGGCTCGAACGGGTTCTTGCCGGAGGCGATCAGCACGACCGAGGTCAGCAGGATCGCCGCGACGAGCGCGATGACCGGCCCGGCCACCGCGAGGAGCACGCGCTCCTTGTCGAACTTCTTCATCGGGCCTCGTCCTCCGGGGCGGCTTCTTCTTCGACGTGCTCGAGGTGCCCGGACGCGGCACCGGTCATGGCCGAACCCAGCTCCTCCGGGGTGATGGTCGCCGGGTCGGCATCCGCGACCAGCCTGCCGTCGTAGATCACGCGCAGGGTGTCCGACAGGCCGATGAGCTCGTCCAGGTCGGCGGAGATCAGCAGCACGGCGAGGCCCTCGCGGCGGGCCTCGCGGATGCGGTCCCAGATCTGGGCCTGGGCGCCGACGTCCACGCCGCGGGTGGGGTGGGCGGCGATCAGGAACTTCGGGTTGTGGCTCATCTCGCGGCCGACGATCAGCTTCTGCTGGTTGCCGCCGGAGAGGGAGGCGGCGGTGACGTCGATGCCGGGCGTGCGGACGTCGTACTCCTCGACGATCCGGCGGGTGTCGGCCTGGGCACCCTTGGGGTTGAGCCAGAAACCCTTGGCGTTGGGGGTCTCGGTGACGTGGCCGAGGATGCGGTTCTCCCAGAGGGGGGCCTCCAGGAGCAGGCCCTGGCGGTGGCGGTCCTCGGGGATGTAACCGACCCCCGACTCGCGGCGCCTGCGGGTGGGCCAGGGGGTGATGTCCTCGCCGAGGAAGGCGATGGTGCCGGTGTCGGCGTTGCGGGTGCCGATCAGGGCGTCGATCAGTTCGGTCTGGCCGTTGCCCTCGACGCCGGCGATGCCCATGACCTCACCGGCGTGGATCGTGAAGGTGACGTCGTCGAGGACCTTCTTGATCTCGCCGCCCTCGGGGGCGAGCGCGGTGCCGACGGGCTCGGCCTCGACGCCCAGGGAGGCGCCGCCGCTGGCGTGGACGGTCA
The DNA here is from genome assembly GCF_055573695.1 of Streptomyces sp. NPDC030143. Lineage (NCBI taxonomy): Bacteria > Bacillati > Actinomycetota > Actinomycetes > Kitasatosporales > Streptomycetaceae > Streptomyces > Streptomyces sp. NPDC030143. The sequence goes on along the minus strand of NZ_JBVIAY010000010.1, from coordinate 259,456 downwards.
GGCCCCGGACCTCGATGACGGGCTGGTCGGTGACCGTGGACTCGGCGGTCTCCGGGGTGGGCAGCTCACTGCCGACCATCATCTCGGCGAGCTGGCGCGGGGTCGTCTCGGAGGGCACGGCCGTGCCGACGGTGGTGCCGCGCCGGATGACGGTGATGTCGTCGGCGACGGAGAGCACCTCGCCCAGCTTGTGGGAGATGAAGATGACGGAGAGGCCCTCGGACTTCAGCTCGCGCAGGTTGGCGAAGAGCGCGTCGACCTCCTGCGGGACGAGGACGGCGGTCGGCTCGTCGAGGATGAGGGTCCGGGCGCCGCGGTAGAGGACCTTGAGGATCTCCACGCGCTGGCGGTCGGCGACGCCGAGGTCCTCGACCAGAGCGTCGGGACGCACGCCGAGGCCGTAGCGGTCGGAGATCTCCTTGATCTTCTTCCGGGCGCTGCCGCCGATGCCGTACAGCTTCTCGCTGCCCAGGACGACGTTCTCCAGGACGGTCAGGTTGTCCGCGAGCATGAAGTGCTGGTGGACCATGCCGATGCCGCGTGCGATGGCGTCGGCGGGGCTGGAGAAGCTCACCTGGGTGCCGTCGACGGCGATGGTGCCCTCGTCCGGCTTCTGCATGCCGTAGAGGATCTTCATCAGGGTCGACTTGCCGGCGCCGTTCTCGCCGACGAGGGCGTGCACGGTGCCCTTGCGGACGGTCAGGTGGATGTCGTGGTTGGCGACGACACCGGGGAATCGCTTGGTGATGCCCGCGAGCTCTACCGCGACTGTCGACTGGGCGGTGAGCGGAGGGCTGCTGGACGCGTCGATGGCGCACTCTCCTCGGGAAAGGGGCCGCTCTACGCGCGTAGCGCCCCTGCTTTAAATAGTGCCCGGACCTGATCGGCCTCTTACCGGTACCCGATCCGTTCCGAGCATTCTGCCGCGCGAACGGGGCGACGGGCGGTCACGCTTCCCGCGCCCCGTTGCGTGGGCGTAACGCTGTCATCACAGCGTTCTTTTGACCATGCCTGCGGCAGGCCTACGACACGGTCGTCAGGAGGTCTTGACCGTGATGGTGCCGTTCTTGATGCCCTCCTCGGCCTTCTTGACGGCGTCCTGGATGTCCTTGTTGTTGGCGTAGGCCGGGTTGGAGCCGGACAGGCTCACACCGCCGTTGGCGAGGCTGCCGCGGATCTCGCCGGTCTGCGGCTTGCCGTCCTTGACGGACTTGGCGAGCGTGTAGACCGCGCCCTCGACGTTCTTCATGGCGGAGGTGAGGATCGACGCCTTGTACGTCTTGAGCGCGTCCTGCTTGTACTGGTCGGAGTCGACGCCGATCGCCCACACCTTGTTGGCGTTGGCGGCCTTGATGACGCCCTGGCCGGAGAGGCCGGCGGCGGCGTAGACGACGTCCGCGCCCGCGTCGATCTGGCCCTCGGCCGCGCTCTCGCCCTTGTCGGGGCTGGAGAAGCCGCCCTCGGCTGCGGTCTCGGTCAGGTACTGGGACTTGACCGTGACGCCCTTCTTGGTGTCCGCGACGCCCTGCTTGAAGCCGGCCTCGAACTTGTGGATCAGCGGGACGTCCACGCCGCCGATGAAGCCGACGACGTTGGACTTGGTGGCCTTGGCGGCGGCGACGCCGGCCAGGTAGGAGGCCTGCTCCTCGTGGAAGACGAGGTCGGCGACGTTGGCGGCCTTGATGGTGTTGTCGTCGACGATGCCGAAGGTGGTCTTCGGGAACTTCGCCGCGGCCTCCTTGACGGCGGGCGCGTAGGCGAAGCCGACGCCGATCACCGGGTTGTAGCCCTGCTTGGCGAGGCTCTCCAGGCGCTGCACCTTGTCGGCGTCCGACTCGCCGTCCTGCGGCTCGACAGCGGTCGACTTGTAACCGAACTCCTTGTCGGCCTTGTCCATACCCGCGGTGGCGGCGTCGTTGAAGGACTGGTCGCCCTTGCCGCCGACGTCGTAGGCGAGCGCAAGGCCCAGGTTCTTGTCTTCGCCGGCGGAGGACGACGAGGACGAGCTTCCGCAAGCGGAAACGGTGACGGCGAGGGCTGCGGAAGCAACACCCGCAACCGCGATACGGGACACCCGGCGCATGGAACGTGACTCCTTTGTGCAAGCGCCCATACCAGGCGCTGGTTCCGCCGCAGCGTAACGCGCGTAGACCAGACGGAAAAACCCTTCTGTCCGGTCCGTTATCGAGCTGTGGCCACAGTCGCTGTCCAGATTACGGACAGCGAAGCGCCCCTTGCGGGAGGCAAGGGGCGCCTGGGCTGGGGAGACGCCCGTAAGGGCGTAGCCGGGTGGGGCGGGAACTACTTGGTGTCGACCGTGACCTTGCCGTCGATGATGTCCTGCTTGGCCTTGTCCACCGCGGCGACGACGTCCGTCATGGCCTTGTACTTCGGGTTGGTGTCGGCGAAGCCCACGCCGTTGTTGGAGAGGCTGCCGCGGACCACGCCCGACAGCGGCTTGCCCTCGTGGACGGACTTCACGAGGTCGTAGACGGCACCGCCGACGTTCTTCAGGGCCGAGCCGAGGATGTAGTCCTTGTACGCGGCCAGCGCGCTCTGGGAGTACTGGTCGGAGTCGACGCCGATCGCCCACACCTTCTTGGACGCGGCCTCGGAGATCACACCCTGACCGGACAGGCCGGCAGCGTGGTAGATGACGTCCGCGCCGGCCTCGATCTGGCCGCTCGCCGCGTCCTTGCCCTTGTCGGGGCTGGAGAAGCCGCCCTCCTGGGCCGTCTCCGTCAGGTACTGCGACTCGACCTTGATCTTCGGGTTCACGGACCGGGCGCCCTGGAGGTAGCCGGCCTCGAACTTGTGGATCAGCGGGATGTCCACGCCGCCGATGAAGCCGATGTGGCCCTTCTTGGAGGCCTTGGCGGCGGCGACGCCGGCGAGGTAGGAGGCCTGCTCCTCATGGAAGACCATGTCGGCGACGTTCTTTGCCTGCACGGTCTCGTCGTCGATGATCCCGAAGGTGGTGTTCGGGAACTTGGCGGAGACCTCCTTGACGGCGCCCGCGTAGATGTAGCCGACGCCGATCACCGGGTTGTAGCCGGCCTGCGCCAGCTGGGTCAGCCGCTGCACCTTGTCCGCGTCCGACTCGCCGTCCTGCGGCTCGACGTCCCGGCCGCCGATGCCGAACTCCTTCTCGGCCTTCTGGAAGCCCGCGTAGGCGGCGTCGTTGAACGACTGGTCGCCCTTGCCGCCGATGTCGTACGCCAGGCCGATGCCCTTGCCGGAGTACGAGCCGGACTCCGTGTCGGTGGTCTTGGAGCCGGTGCTGGACTCGCCGCAGCCGGCGGCCGCGAGCGCGACGACCGCGACGGTCACCGCTGCCCGGGAGAACCTCTTCCTCCGAGAAATCAGACGCACTGCAAGCACCCCTTCGTCCCCACGGCGCCGTCGCCGGCCCGCTGTCCCCATGTGGCGCCCTTGCGGTCCGGCTCCCCCAACAAGCCGTTCCGAGTGGCGATTTCGGCGCACAGTAACGCGCGTAGAAGGGGAGGGGAACGGGGTTCCGGACGCCGTTATCGATTCGTGCCGCCCTCGCGTTGCAACCGGTCCCTGCCGGTTACACCAGGGTGACACAAAGGGACGAAAAGGGGTGAGTCGGTCACTCCGGGGGTGGAGTGGGCGGGCCCGGACACACCGGGGGCCGCTCCCGCCGGTCGGACGGGAGCGGCCCCCGGTGTGTCCGGGCCCGCGGAGCGGTCGCGCTCAGGCGGTCCGGGTCGCAGCGTCCAGCAGTGCGGCGGCGGTGAACAGCTCCACGCCGACGGTGATGGCCTGCTCGTCGGCGTCGAAGTCGCCCTGGTGCAGGTCGCGCACCGTGCGCTCGCCCGGACGGCGGACGCCGAGGCGGGCCATGGCGCCGGGGACGCGCTCCAGGTACCAGGAGAAGTCCTCGCCGCCGAGGCTCTGCTCGGTGCTCTCCACGGACGCCTCGCCACGGCGGACGACCATGGCGTCGCGCAGCAGGCCGGTGACGTCGGCGTCGTTGACGACCGGGGGCACGCCGCGCACGTAGTTGATCTCCGACTTGGCGCGGTGCAGGTTGGCGACCTCGTCGATCGCCGCGACGACCAGGTCGGGGGCCTGCCGCCAGGCCTCGATGTCCAGGCAGCGCACGGTTCCGGAGAGCTCGGCGTGCTGCGGGATGACGTTCGGGGCGTGGCCGCACTCGATCCGGCCCCAGGTCACCGCGAGCCCTGCGCGGGTGTCGACGCGGCGGCCGACCAGCGCGGGGACGTCGGTGACGACCCGGGCGGCGGCGGTCACCAGGTCGGTGGTGAGGTGGGGGCGGGCGGTGTGGCCGCCGGGGCCGTCCAGGGAGATCTCCAGACGGTCGCAGGCGGAGGTGATGGCCCCGTTGCGCAGACCGATCAGCCCGGCGTCGACGCGCGGGTCGCAGTGCACGGCGATGATCCGGCCGACGCCGTCCAGCGCGCCGTCCTCGATGGCGTCGGCGGCGCCCCCGGGCAGCACCTCCTCGGCGGGCTGGAAGATCAGCCGCACGGGGCGCGGGAGCCGGCCCTGCCGGTGCAGGTCGGCGAGGACCAGGCCGGCGCCGAGGACGACGGTGGTGTGCACGTCGTGGCCGCAGGCGTGCGCGCGGTCGGGCACGGTCGAGCGGTAGGGGCACTCGGACTTGGTGTCCGGGATGGGCAGCGCGTCGATGTCGGCGCGCATCGCGAGCACCGGGGTGCCGTCGACGAAGTCGCCGATGTCGCAGATGAGCCCGGTCCCGCCGGAGAGGACGCGCGGCTTGAGCCCCGCCTGCTCCAGGCGCTCCTTGATCGCCGCCGTCGTACGGAACTCCTGGTTGCCGAGCTCGGGGTGCATGTGCATGTCGCGGCGGAAGGCGACCAGCTCGACGCGCAGGGACTCCGGCAGCGTGCCGGGGAGCGCGGCGGGGAGCACGGCTTCCCCTGAGGGATCGGCCTCGGACTCTCGGGACATCAGTTGCTTCACCCTCTGAAGGGTAGGACGCCACGACGGTCGACTGACCCACGATCAACAAAAGATCAGCCCGTTAGGGGGAAGAAAGTTGGCCGCGCGGCGTGTGTCTGTCGTTCGGGATGGGTAAACTCGGCCGGCTTCGGCCCAGTGGATCATGAAATCCGACCCGTCCCACTTTTCTCCTCCCTCCACGCATACCACGGCCCGGCCCCACCGCGCCGTCCTGTCCACGTGACGGAACCCGCGCCCACGGACCGGAACGTGGCCGGTGGCCCCCCGTACCCGGCGATGGATCAGCGGGAAACGCGGCCCCCCAGCCCGTCGGCGGACCCCGGGAAACCCGGCCGCGGCCCATGCGTCCGAGTGGGACCGCGGCCGGCCGCCTCGTCGGACCGCGGTCATCGGGGTCAGGGGTCCTTGTACGACGAGCGCCTGCTCAGGCGCTCGTCGTACAAGGACCCCTCAGGCGGTGGACGTCCCGCGCCGAGTCCGTCACGCCCGACAGGAAGCCCCGGGCCCTCGGGGAGGCGCGGCGGGTGAGCCAGCTCGGGTCGATGTCGCAGACGGTGACGCGGACGTCGGTGCCGGCCAGGGCGAGAGGCAGGGTGTGGACGACGGTGGAGGGGAAGCTGAGGACCGTGCGGCCGATGGGGCCCCTGCGGGCGATGAGCTCCAGGGGAAGGTCGGGGCGGACGATCTCCAGGTTCGTCTCCACGGACAGCCGGTGGAGCTTGTCGGCGCTCTCGCGGCGGTGGGCGAAGTAGCGGGCCGCGCCGTGCGCCTCGGCGAGCAGGGCGACGGCGTGCAGATAGCGCTCGCCGTCGACGATGCCCGTCTCGACCAGGGACGTGCCGACCAGGTCGGCGCCCCGGGTGACACGCGGCGGCCCGAACCGGGCCCGGGTCCAGGCGAAGGCGTTGGCGGTGACGGTGACGCCGTCGGGGACGTCGTCGACCGGCATCGCGGAGAACACCTGCACCCGCCGGTCCGCGCCGACGGTCAGTCGGCGCCGGGCGGAGGCGGAGACCGGGGCGAAGAGCAGGTCGCGGGGGCCGGGGCGGCCGCCCTTGCGGTGCCAGCGCACCAGTCGTTCACCGCGGGCGAGCTGGCCGACGAACTCCATCGTGGCGGTGCCGTCGTCGACGACGACCAGGTCGGTTGCCCTGGTGATGGTGAGCAGGAGCTGGACGTAGCGGGAGAAGGGGTCGCCCATGACGACTCGTTCCGCCCCGCGCAGCAGCCGCGTGAGGCCGCCGATGGTGCGGAAGGGGGCGGTGGTGCCGCCGCGGGCCTCCTCCCAGCGGACCTGGTGACCCTCCTCGCGGGCCAGCTCGGCCATCCGGCGCAGCTGGCCGCGGGTCATCGGGTCGGTCGGGGACAGGACGACGAGGGTGAGCCCCGCACCGGTCTCCCTGCGGGGGCGCAGTTCCTGCGCGTACGCCCACTCCAGGACGTTCAGGAGCTGCACCGGGCTCTCGACGAACGCGAGGGTGTGGGGGGTGGTGCCGGTGGTGCCGGTGGTCCCGGCGCGGGGGCTCATCGTCGTACGACCGTCCCGTGAGGCACTCGTGGCGGTGGAGAGGGTGTCCGGGGTCAGACCGCGACGGGCTCGCCGGCGGCCGCGGCGATCTCCGCCTCGGCGACGACGCCGGTGACGCGGCGCAGCTTCTTCATCGGACCGAACTCGGACTCGTAGACCTTCTTGACGCCGTCGCCGAGGGAGGCCTCGATGGTGCGGATGTCGCGGACCAGGCGCTGGAGGCCCTGCGGCTCGACGGAGGCGGCCTGGTCGGAGCCCCACATGGCGCGGTCGAGGGTGATGTGGCGCTCGACGAAGGAGGCGCCGAGGGCGACGGCGGCGAGGGTGGTCTGCAGGCCGGTCTCGTGGCCGGAGTAGCCGATCGGGACGTTCGGGTACTCCATCTCCAGGGTGTTGATGACGCGCAGGTTCAGCTCCTCGGCCTTCGCCGGGTAGGTGGAGGTGGCGTGGCAGAGCAGGATGTTCTCCGAGCCCAGGACCTCCACGGCGTGGCGGATCTGCTTCGGCGTGGACATGCCGGTGGAGAGGACGACGGTGCGGCCGGTGGCGCGCAGGGCGCGCAGCAGCTCGTCGTCGGTGAGGGAGGCGGAGGCGACCTTGTGGGCAGGGACGTCGAACTTCTCCAGGAAGGCGACGGCCTCGGTGTCCCACGGGGACGCGAACCAGGCGATGCCCTTCCGCCGGCAGTACGCGTCGATCTGCCGGTACTCGTCCTCGCCGAACTCGACGCGGTGGCGGTAGTCGATGTACGTCATCCGGCCCCACGGGGTGTCGCGCTCGATGTCCCACTGGTCGCGCGGGGTGCAGATCTCCGGGGTGCGCTTCTGGAACTTCACGGCGTCGCAGCCGGCCTCGGCGGCCACGTCGATCAGCTTGAAGGCGTTCTCCAGCTCGCCGTTGTGGTTGATGCCGATCTCGCCGCAGATGTAGACGGGCTGCCCGGGGCCGGCGATCCGCGAACCGAACGGGCGCAGACGGAAGTTGGTGCTCATGTCAGGGGGTTCCTTACTGGGTGAGGGGAGCGGGGGAGTCGAGCGAGGGGCCGAGGATCCAGCCGGCGATCTCCCGGATCGCGCCGTCGCCGCCGGGGACGGTGGTGACGGCACGTGCGGCGCCGCGTACGACGTCGTGGGCGTCGGCGACCGCCACCGGCCAGCCGACGAGGGCGAAGCAGGGCAGGTCGTTGACGTCGTTGCCGACGTAGAGCACGCGCTCCGGCGTGATGCCCTGTTCCTCGCACCACTGCTTGAGCGCGAGGTCCTTGCGGTCGATGCCGTGCAGGACCGGGAGCCTGAGCTTGCGGGCACGGGCGGCGACGACCGGGTTCTGTTCCGTGGACAGGACGAGGAGGCTGAGCCCGCTGCGGCGCAGGGCGGCGATGCCGAGGCCGTCGCCGCGGTGCACGGCGACGAACTCGCGCCCCTCGGAGTCGATCAGCACCCGGTCGTCGGTCTGGGTGCCGTCGAAGTCGAGGACCACGGCGTCGATGTCGTCGGCGGTCGGCAGGGCGCCGGGCCGGCCGGTGTCGAAGTGCGGCGCGAGGGCGCGGGCCCGGGTCAGGTCGTGCGGGTCGTCGATCTCCAGGACCCGTGCGGGATCGGTGCGCACGAGGTCCGTGCGGCCGAAGAAGCGGTGACCGTGGGCGCGGAAACCGCCGGCCTCCATCGCGTAGGCGGCGCCGGTCTCCAGGAGGTCCTGGGGGCGGTCCTGGCGGCGGGGGCGGTGGGACTTGTCGTGGTTGACGCCGTAGCCGCCCGTGCCGTCGTCGGCGGCGTCGCGCCACACGAACCCGTGGAAGGGGGCCACGGCCACCGCGGTGTCGGCGCCGTTCTCGACGACGGCGGCGGCGACCCCGTCGACGTCCTCGCCGACGATGAACGGGCTGGTGCACTGCACGAGCAGAACCACGTCGACGGGCGTGCCGTGCCGGGCCTCGTACGTGTCCATGGCGTGCAGGACGGCGGCCTCGGAGGTGGCCGTGTCCCCGGCGATGGCGGCCGGCCGCAGTACGACCTCCGCGCCGGCCTCCCGGGCCGCCGCCGCGATGGCCCGGTCGTCCGTGGACACCACGACGTCCGTCACCAGCCGGGCCGCCCGGCACTCCCGCACCGCGCGCGCGACCAGCGGGACGCCGCCGACCGGCGCGAGGTTCTTCGCGGGGACCCCCTTGGAGCCCCCGCGTGCGGGGATCACGGCGAGCACGCGGCGCATGCCCCCTGACGAGTCGGACATGGGCTTGTCTCCTCGAGGTGTCACAGCTCCCCCATCCGCCGGATGACCGGGGCCACCCGCTGCACCCCGTGCCGGTAGGCGCCGCGGGCGGCCCGGCGCACGACCTGCCGGACCGGGCCCGGCTCCTTGTCGGCGGCGGGCGCGCCGGGCAGCGGGCTGCCGTCCGGGCCGAGGTGGTGGCGGGCGAGGATGCCGGGCAGATAGCCGGGCGCGGTCGTGGGCGTGTAGTACGGGCGGAGCGGGGGCAGCGCGGGCGCGGCCAGCAGTTCGGTGAGGCGTTCGCGGGCGGTGTCGAAGGCGGTGGCGTACGTGCCGTGTCCGGCGCGACCGGCGGCGACGCCCTGCCGGGCCACCCACTCCTCGTCGGGGGTGGGGCGGTGCCCGGCGTCGAGCTGGTCCCAGGAGGCGAGGCAGCCGGAGCCGACGAAGTGGTGGTTGCCGAGTGCCTCGCGCACACCGAGGTCGGTGAGGACCACGGTGGGGATCCGGCGGTGCAGGGATTCGAGGGCGGCCGTCGAACTGACCGTGACCATGAGGTCGGTGCGGTCGAGGACCTCGCCCATGTTGCCGTACACCAGGCGGAAGTTGGGCGGTGCGTCGAGCTTCTGCGCGAGCTTCTGGTAGGGCAGTTCCTCGATGTGGGTGGTGTGTTCACCCGGCTTGGAGCGGAGCTTGAGCAGCACCTCGCGGTCGGGGTGCAGGCGGGCGTGCCGGACGAGCCGCCGCAGCAGGTACATACGGTCCCCGCGGGATTCCGGGACCGACGGCTGCGCGGCGAAGACCACCGTGCAGGGGTCGTGCGGGCCCGTGTAGGGGGTGCCCCCGAGGAACGGCAGGGCCACCTCCGTCACCGAGGAGGCGTCGACGCCCACGCCTTCGTACACCGCGCGGAAACGCTCCGCGTCCTGGCGGGAGTTGGCGAGGACGAGGTCCGCGCCGTGCCGCAGCAGCAGCCCGTCGGCGAGCTTCTCGTAGACGACACCGACGTAGCCGGTGACGACGACGGGCCGCTCGCCGCGGCCCTCCCAGACCCGCGCGAGGCCGTGCAGCACGGCCTGCACCCCGCCGCCCACCAGGGCGAGCACCAGCACGTCGTACGGTTCCCGCGCCATGACGCGCAGGAACTCCACGGCCGTCACCTCGCGCAGCGAGTCGGCGCGCACGCCGACCTCCCGGAGCTGGCGGGGGGTGGGCGTGGCGCGGCCGCGCAGCAGGAAACCGTCGAGCACCGGGGCGACGGGCGCGCCCGCTGTGGTGGACGGACCGTCCGGCACGACGCGTCCGGCGGTCAGGGCACCCCATTTCCAGCGGGTGTCGGAGTCGGCGAGAACGGCGACCCGGGGGCTTTTCGGAGTACTTGGTGGCACGCCATGGACCCTAGGAAGCGAAATCCAGGACGGGCCGAACCATGATTCAACGAATGGTTAACGGAATACGACCGAAGAAACAACCGGCCCGCGCACACCTGAGAAGTAGTCGCGATGCACCGTTCCGACACATCGAGTTCACACTCCGTATTCCCTGCGGCAATTCCCGCCGCCGGGACGCCTCCTAGGGTTTCGACGTGCCAAAGCTCTCCGTGATCGTGCCGTTCTACAACGTGCAGCAATACGCGCCCGACAGCCTCGCGAGCCTGCGCGCGAACGCGCGCGAGGACTTCGAGTTCATTCTGGTCGACGACTGCTCGACCGACGCCACCCCGGAGATCCTCGCGCGCGCGGAGCGCGAACTGCCGGGTGCGGTGCTGGTCCGACACGAGAGGAACGGAGGGCTGGCGACCGCGAGGAACACCGGTATCGACAGGGCGCGCGGCGAGTACCTGACCTTCCTGGACGGCGACGACTGGCTGGCGCCCGGCTATTTCCCGCGACTTGTCGCCGTCATCGAGGAACTGGGGTGCGATTTCGTGCGCACCGACCATGTGCAGTGCACCGGGCGGGCCCGGAGCATTCACCGCGTGCCGCACGGCCGCCGCGGCAGGGTCATGGAGCCGCGGGCGGCGATCCTGCCCGCCGACCGGTCCACCTCGGTGGACTACGCCTACGCCTGGGCGGGCATCTACCACCGCCGGCTGGTCGAGCGGGGACTGCTGCACTTCACCGACGGGCTGAAGACCGCCGAGGACCGGCCGTGGATCTGGAGACTCCACCGGGAGGCCGACTCCTTCGCCGTGTCGGGGCTGCTGGGCGTCCACTACCGGCGGGGGGTGGCCTCTTCGCTCACCCAGATCGGCGACGAACGGCAACTGGACTTCGTCCGCGCGTTCGACCAGGTGATCGAGGAAACGGCACGTGATCCCGAGGCGGACGACCTGCTGCCCAAGGCGGTGCGCACCTACTGCGCGGTGATGACCCATCACCTCGGCTCGATCGGGAGGTTCGAACCCGCCGTGGCCCGCAGACTGCGCGCGCTGTGCGCCGCCGCCCTGAGAAGGATGCCGCAGGACGTGCTCGCGGAGGTCATGGACACGATGGACGTACAGCGGGCGGGTGTGCTGCGGCGGGTGCGCCGCCGGCCGGGAACCGCGCGGACGGTGGCCGCCTGATGCCCCGCACGACCCGCGTCTTCTGCGTCTCGACCCTGTGCGGCGCCGCGATCCTGGCCGCCGCCGTCGACGCCGGGCTCTTCGCACCGGCCGACCGGCGGCTGCTGCTGGTCGCCGACACCACGACCAACCCCGAGACCACCCCGTCCGTCGGCGCGATGCCGGGCTTCGCCCGCCTCCGGGAGCGCTTCGACGGCGTGCTGTCCTGGAACGAGACCATCGCCCCCTTCCACCCGGGCGCCTGGGGCCCCCGCGCGGACGACGTCCCCCTGTGGGAACGGTACGTGCGGCTGCTGTGGGGGCTCGGCGACGACGAGGTGCACCTGGTCGTGGAGTCCGTCCAGGCCGGCCCGGCGTCGGCGCTGTGCCGGCTGTTCACCGGCGCCCCCGTCGACGTCTACGCCGACGGCCTGATGGGCTACGGCCCCACTCCCGAGAAGATCGACCCCCTGGTCGGCACCCGTGTCGACCGGCTGCTGCACCTCGATCTGGTGCCGGGCCTCACCCCGCTGCTGCTCACCGAGTTCGGCGTGCCGCCGGTGCCGGTGCCGTCCGAGGCGTTCCTGAAGGTGCTGGACGAACTCGCCGAGGACGAGACGGCGTTGCCGGTTCCGGCGGAGCGGCCCGCCCTGCTGCTGGGGCAGCACCTCTCGGCGCTCGGCGTCATCGGCGACGCCGAGGGGGAGGAACTGCACCTGCGCATGGTGCGAGGTGCCGTGGCGCTCGGACACCGGCGGCTGGTCTTCAAGCCGCACCCGCGGGCACCGGCCCGCTGGTCGACGCTGCTTGCGGACGAGGGGGAGAGGCTGGGCGCCGAACTGACCTTCCTCGACCGGCCCGTCCTCGCCGAGGTGGCCTGCCGTCGGCTGCGGCCCGCCCTGGTCGTCGGCTGTTCCTCCACCGCACTGCTCACCGCCGCCGGGCTGTACGGCCTGCCCGTCGCCCGTACCGGCACCGACCTCGCGCTGGCCCGGCTCGTGCCCTACCAGAACAGCAACCGGGTGCCGCTCACCCTGGTCGACGTACTGCTGCCGGACCTGGCGGACCAGGCTGCGGTGGAGAGCTGGACCATGCCCTCACCGGAGCATGTGGGAGGGCCGGCCGGGCCGGCCGGACTGCTCGGGGCCGTCGGCTTCGCGATGCAGCCCAGGATCCACCCGGGTCTGCGGGGCGCCGCGGAACGCTACCTCACCCGGCATCTGGACCCGCACACCTGGCGCTACTTCGAGCGCCGGCGGCTGGCGGCGCTGGCCCTGCCCGGCGCCGTACCGGCCGGGCTCGCCTTCCTCCCGCGCAACGCCGCCGTACGCCGCCTCGCCCGCCGGGCGCGGGCGCTTCAGCGGAGGGTCGGCCGGCGATAGGGCCGCCGGCCGCGGGAACGGGCCCGCCCGGGTGCCGGAGGCGGGCCCGCCGGTTGTGAAGCAGGCGGGCCCGGCGGGCGTTCATCGGAACACCATCTCGGCGCCGCCCGGGGGTCAGCCGCTCCTCATCCCTCCCACGTCGGAGATGCCTAGCGTGCGAACGCATCTCCCCACTCCCATGGAAGGTCCTCCCGGATGAGCGCGACTGACCAGGCCCCGCCACCGGCGTCGAAGCCGGCGCCACCGAGGTTCGCCCTCTCCCTCCCCGACCGGCCCGTGCGGCCCCGGGCGGAGAACCGGCTGCGCGCCCTGGACGGCCTGCGCCTGCTGGCGGCCCTGATGGTCTGCTTCTACCACTACGCCGGCAAGAACGGCGAGGTCGCGCAGTCCTGGGCCCAGTCCCCCGGCGTGAGGTTCCCGACGCTGTCGCAGTTCGCGACCTACGGCAGTCTGGGCGTGCAGTTCTTCTTCCTGATCAGCGGGTTCGTCATCTGCATGAGCAGCTGGGGCCGGAGCACGGGCGACTTCTTCCGCTCGCGGGTGGCCCGCCTGTACCCGGCGTACTGGGTGGCGATCGTCCTGGTCACCGCCGCGAGCCTCGTCCTGCCGGTGGTCTCCGGGCCGCTCCGCTCGGACGAGCTCCTGGTCAACCTCACCATGCTGCAACAGCCGATGGGCGTGCCCCGGGTGCTGGGGGTGGACTGGACGCTCTGGGTGGAGGTGCGCTTCTACGCCCTGTTCGCGCTGTGCGTGGTCTGGCGGGGTGTCACCTACCGGCGGGTGGTGCTGTTCTGCTGCCTGTGGACGCTGGCCGGCGTCTTCGCCCGGGTCGCCGACCACCCCCTCACCGACCAGCTGGTGATGCGCGACCACGCCCCGTACTTCATCGGCGGCCTCGCCCTCTACCTGATTTACCGCTTCGGCGGCGACCCGCTGCTGTGGGGCATCGTGGGCATGAGCTTCCTGCTCGGCCAGCGCTACTCGGTCACGGCCCTGTGGCACCCCGGCCCGCAGGGCGACTTCCACCGCAGCCCCTACGTCATCCAGCTGATCGTCCTCGTCGCCTTCGTCGCCGTCGCCGCGGTGGCGCTGGGCTGGACGAGCCGCGCGAACTGGCGCTGGCTGACGGTGGCCGGCGCGCTGACCTACCCCTTCTACCTGATCCACGAGCACCTGGGCTGGTTCTTCATCCGGGTGCTGTACCGCGGCCTCGGGCTGAACCCGTACGTCACGTTCACCGCGACCGTGCTGGCCATGCTGGGGATCGCCTGGCTGCTGCACCGGTTCGTGGAGAAGCCGTTCGGGCCGCGGCTGAAGCGGGCGTTGGCTGCGCGGCGGGCGGAGGACTGAGAAGTCCTCGCGCTGTGCCCGCCTGCGACGGTGCCGCGGGACGCCCGACGGCGTCCCGCGGCACCGTCGTGGCCGGTCGCGCCGGCGCGGGCGACGCGTGTCGACACGGACCGCGCTCCTCGCGGGCGCGCTCTCACGCCCGCAGCCTGCGCACCGCCCGTCGGACCGTCGGATGCCGGCGCAGTGCCTGCGCCCGGATCGGAGCCCCGCCCGGCAGGCGCAGGCTCGTCAGGCGGCGACGCTTGAAGTAGCGCTGCTGCTCGGACAGGTGGGCCGCGAGCCAGGCGGCCGTCTCCTCGCGCAGGGCGTGGTGCTTGCGGGACTGCATGCAGTAGCCCACCGCCCGCAGCAGGGGCGTCAGTTTCTCGGCGGCACCCGCCAGTGCGAGCGGCGTTCCGGGTTCCGTGTGCTCGGCGTCGGGCAGCGCCGCGTCGATGATGGTGAGCGGGACGCGGTTGCTGTTCTCGTACGGCGTGATGCGCTCCAGGAGCAGCTCCGTGCCGACGCGGGCGACGGGGATGCCGTAGAAGGCGGCGGCGGTCATCAGGGCCGTGGAGAAACAGCCGATGACGAGCTTCGGCTTCAGGAACGCGAAGACCGTCTCGGCGAGGACCGGTTCGTTCAGCACCGTGAGCCGCACGCCGAGCTCCCGGGCTGCCGCCTCCAGGGACTCGCTGTAGACGGCGGGCGCGCTGGGGTGCGGCTTGAACAGCACGTCCTCGTGGCCGGCGCGGGCGGCGGCGCGCAGCATGCGCAGGTGCAGCCGCTCCTCCTCGTCCTGGGTGATCAGGTCGATCGCGGAGAGGTACTGGCCGAGGAGGACGGCGGTGGCGCGGTGCCCGGCCGGGAGCCGTTCGGCGAGGAGGCCGGCGCCGGACTCGCCGAGCTGCGCGAGGACGTCGACCATCGCCTCGTTGGGCACGGCCTCGGGCTCCACGCCGTACTCCGACAGGAGCATCGGCCGCAGCCCGGGGACCAGGTCGAGGTGGAGGACGCGGGCGATGCGGCTGCTCATGCCGTGCGGGATGCGGTTGCGGGTGGGGCCGTAGCTCATCAGGCCGTCCGCGTACACGTGGATGGGGCTGTCCGCGAAGATGTCGGCGACCGCGCGGGAGGGGTTGGCCTGGATGGACTCGCAGGCGATCTCGACGGGCTCGTCGCCGAGGTCCCAGGCGAGGCGTACGGCCTTCTCCCAGAGCTGGGTGTCCTGGGGGCGCGGCGCCCAGCCGGCCGGGTGGTGCGGGGAGATGAACTCGTTCCAGGAGCGCACCTCGTCGAACTCGGGGCGCAGTTTCTCGAAGCCGGCCATCCGGTCCAGCGGGGTGCCGACCTCCGGCACGGCGGCGGTGTTGCTGACGACGAGGACGCGGCGGACGCCGTCGCGCGGGCCGAATCGGCCGGCGCGGATCGCGGCGGTGACGGTCGCGGCCGCGTACTGGGTGGCCGAGAAGAACAGCTGGATCACGCCGCCACCCCCTTCATGCCGCCCCGCACCCGGCGCAGCACGTGGACGCGTTCCTCTCCCATCCCCACCACGGCCTCGGCGAGTTCGTCCTCGCTCATCGCGCCCAGCGCCTCGGCGGCCAGCCGTTTCAGCCGGGCGGCCACACCGCGCTCGAACCGGTGCCGGTCGAGCAGCTGGTGGGCGATGACGACGCAGTAGTTGCGCAGCGCCTTGCTGCGCAGCCGGCCGGCCTCGGGGTCGTCGGCGAGCTCGGCGAGGACCAGGTCGAAGGAGCGGAAGAAGTCGAGCTGGCGCACGTCGCCGATCTGGGTGAGCGAACCGGTGACGCCCCGGCGGTAGAAGACGCCGTGCAGGCTGGCGACGACGTAGGAGTCCGCCCTGCGGTGCAGGTCCCAGATCCAGGGGCGGTCCTCGGCGGTGCGCAGCCCGTCGTGGAAGCGGAGCATGCCCCGGTCGAGGAGGCGGCGGTGGTAGACGCCGGCCCAGGCGTAGGGGTAGTCGACCATCGTGGTGTCGTCGACGGGGAGGATCGAGGTGCGCGGGTCGAGCGGGGTGTGGCGGCGGCCCTCCGGAGCCCGGTGGACGATCCGCTCGACGCCCGTGACCTGCACGTGGTCGGTGCGGACGAAGTCGACGTCGAACCGCTCGATGACGTCGACCAGTCGGGCCAGGTAGCCCGGTGCCAGCCAGTCGTCGCCGTCGAGGAAGGTGAGGTAGCGGCCTTCGGCGACGTCGATGCCGGTGTTGCGCGCGGTGGCCAGTCCGCCGTTCTGCTCGTGCCGGACCACCCGGCTGTTCGCGAGTCTCCCCGTCAGCGCGCGGAGCGCCTCGTAGGTCCTGTCCCTGGTGGACCGGTCCTCGACGAAGACGAACTCGAAGTCGTGCCGCGCGTTGTTGACCAGACTGGTCACGGTCTCGGGAAGGTACGACTCGACGTTGTAGCAGGGGACGACGACGGACAGGGTCGGTGTGTTGGCCACGTGTGCGCACCTGGATTCTCAGGGGGAAGTCGGGCGATCCTAAGAAAGCAGAATCCGCGTCCGCGTGTCCCGTCTCCGAAATACAGATGAACTCGGCGTGACATCCGGACCGGGTTCTGCGAAGTGTTTCCGAGGGGAATTCCGGATGAAGACCCGGTTACTCGTTTCCGCCTCGTTCCTCCTCTCCGTATTCTCGCGGAATGACGGTGCTAGGTTCGCCGGCGTGACCGACATATCCGCCTCCGCTCCGCCCGCCGCGCAGCGCCCGCCCGGCCCGGCGTCCCGTCGGCTGCGCCTCACGTCTCCGGCGGGGTGGACCACCGCCCTCACCACCGCGGCGCTGCTGGTGTACACCACGCTCACCGCCGGCGTCTTCCTCGACATCCGCTATGTGCTCGCCGCGCTGCGGACGACGGGGGCGAGCGGGCTGTCGCCGTCCGAGATCTTCGCGCACCGGCCCTTCTTCTACCGCTGGCTGCTCGCCGGTCTCGACTCCGTCACCGGCGGGTCGAACGCGGTGCGCGAGGCCCTCATGCGGCTCGTCGGTGTCGCCCTGTGCGCGGTGGCCGGCCTGTTGCTGCACCGGGCCCTGCGGCAGCGGATGCCCGAGCGGGACGCGCTGCTCGTCGCGGGTCTGACCGCCCTGACGCTGGCCTTCGCGCCCGTCATCGACTACCTGCAACCGGAGTGGTTCGCGCTCGTCTTCGCGCTGGTCGCCGTCGCCGCCGTGCTCGGCGTCCGCGACCGCCCGCGGGCCGCCGCACTCGCCGCGCTGCCGCTCGCTCTCGCCGTGCTGATGAAGTACTCCACGGCGGGCACCGCCGCGATGGCACTCCTGGTGGTCTTCGCGGTGGACCGGGTACGGGCCCTGTTGCTCGCCGCCGCGACCGCCGCCGCCACCGGTGCGCTGTTCGCGCTCAGCGCCTGGTCGGGCTCGCGCGAGGTGCAGTGGCTGCGCGACATGCCGTCCATCAACGCGCACGCGCTGGGCAGCGAGCCGATCGTCGTCACGGACCTGCTGCTGCGGACCGCCGAGTACCTGGGCGACCGGATCGCGCTCACGCCGGTGCTCGCGCTGCTGCCCGGAGCGCTGCTGCTGTTCGCCGCGACCCTCTCCTCGCGTCGGCAGCGCGTCGAGGCCGTGCTCGTCACCCTGCTCCTCGTGGCGGGCGGTCTGTCCGTCGTGGTCTACCAGGGCAACTGGTTCGCCTACCACGGCGAGAGCCTGCCGATGACGGCCGCGGCGCTGACCGGTCTGGCGGTCGGCCGCTGGTACGGACGGTACGGCCGGCCCCCGCTGTGCCTCACCGCGCTGGCCCTCCTGTACGGGGCGCTGACGCCCCTGCTCGCCTTCGTCCGCGCGGACGTCGACACGGCGGTGCTCGCGTGGCTCGCCTCGGCCGCGGCGCTCCTCGCCGGCGGGGTGGACCTGCTGCGGGCGCGGGCGCCGCGGGCGGGCGCCCGCCGTGTTCCGGTCGCGCTGCCCGTCCTCGCGCTCGTGGTGTGCCTGGCCGCGACCGTGTGGCCCACGTCCGGGGTCCGGGTGGTCCTCGGGAGGATCGTCACGACCAACGCCGAGCTCAAGGTGCAGGCGCGGTCGGCGCAGGCCGCCGCCGAGCAGGTGGACGCCGTGCTCCCGGCCGGGGCGCAGGTGCAGTACCTCTCCTTCGGGCAACAGGCGTACTACGTCGGCCGTCCGACGCCCTGCCGCTACCCCTTTCCCACCTTCTTCAACGTGCCCCGGCAGCTCACCGAGGTCCCCTCGCTGACGTCGACCCGGGAGAACGTGCGCTGCATCACGCAGCGGCACCCGCCCGCCTACGCCGTCTACCAGCCCAGCTGGCTGTCGCTGGGCGTGATCGACCCGCGGATCGCCGCCGACATCCGCACCACCTACGACTGCCCCGATCCGCGGGGACGGCAGCTCGTGGTGTGCACCCTGCGCCATCCGGACTGACCGGGTCGGTCCGGTCCGGCGCGGGACCCCGGAACGGGCCGGGCGCGCACCCACCCGGACGGACCGGCACGCGCCCACCCGGACCGTACCGGGCGCGGACCCACCCCGAACGGGCCGGGCGCGACGGTGAAGGCCCCGGCGGAGTGTTCCGCCGGGGCCTTCGTCGCTCGGCCGAGCGTCCGGGTCAGACCGCGCCCGCGAGGCGGGCCGCCTTGTGGCCCAGCTCCACCGAGTAGCTCTGCCCCCGGTCCTGCGGGTAGATCTGCGCCATCGTCGCGAGCGTCACCCGGCTGAGATGGGTCCGGTGGCCGGGGATCAGCGCCTTGTACCGGGGCGTGACCACGGGCTGGGCGAAGGGCGCCCGCGAGAAGTGCCAGTCCTGGATCCAGGAACGGTCGAACTCCGGGTTCAGCCGCCGCAACCACGGCAGGTACCGCTCCAGCAGCTCGGCCGGCTCGGTGGTGAAGCGCCAGTCGTCCCGTTCGACGTAGTTGCCCACGTAGAGGATGTGACGGCCCCCGTACTGCGCCGGGTCGATCATCCGCGTGTGCTCGACGACGGCGAGGAACGGGAAGTCGGGCTCGTTGACGTTGAGCCAGTAGTACGGGACGGCGCTGCGGTCCAGCTCCAGGACGAAGCAGGTGGCGCCCAGGTACTGGTTGTGCCAGACGGCGTCGTCGGCCGGCACGTCGGCGGCCTTGGCGAAGGCGGGCTGCGGAGTGGTGACGATCAGGTGGTCGAAGGTGTACGAGGCGCCGTCGGCGGTGCGCACGGTGACCGGCCCCTCCTCGCCGTCCTGACGGATCGTCTCCATCCGCCTGCCGAACTCGACCTTGCCGCCGTGCTCGGCGATCCGGTCGCGCAGCGTGGCGTACACCCGCTCGAACCCGCCGTCGAGATAGCCGAGTTCGAAGGTGCGGCAGTGGACCCGCGCCCACAGCCAGGCCATGGACACCTGGTCGGCGCGGTCACCGAACTTGCCGCGCAGCAGCGGCTCCCAGACGGCCTCCGTGGCGCGCCGCCCGGCCCACTTGCGGAGCCAGCTCAGGGCGGTGCGGTCGGAGAACCTCTCCCCGTCGCGCACGATCTTCAGCCAGGCGGACGACAGGCCGAAGCGCACCCCGGCGAGCAGGCCGTACAGCGGGGAGTTCAGCATCTCCAGCGGGGTGCTGAACGGGTGCATCCGCCCGCCCCGGAACACACCGGTGGTGGTCTTGTGGAAGCGCAGGTCGCCGCCGAGGCCCAGCTCCTCGATGAGCTCGATCATCTGCCGGTCGCTGCGGAAGATGTGGTGGTAGTAGCGCTCCAGTGGCACTCCCCCGACGGGGATCGACGCGGCGAGCCCGCCCAGTTCGTCGGCGGCCTCCAGGACCGTGACCGCGTGGCCCTGCCGGACCGCGTCGTACGCGGCGGTGAGGCCGGTCGCGCCCGCGCCGATGACGCCGAGATTCATGCGAAACTCCACTTTCTGTTGAGCAGGAACTGGAAGACCAGCACCGCGGGCAGCGAGCCGGCCTTCACGAGGTTCGGGTCGATGCCGAGCCCCCGCGAGAACACCGCCAGCAGGACGAACGTCAGGGCGATACCGGTCAGGCCGACGGCGTAGAAGCGCAGGTAGCGCAGCAGCAGACGGTCGCGCTTGCTGAAGGTGAACAGGGCGTTCAGGACGAAGTTGTTGGTGATGCCGAGGCTGGTGGAGAGCACGTTGGCCACCTGCTCGTGCAGCCCGGCGACGTTGTAGAGCAGCAGGAAGGCGCCCAGGTCGAGGAGGACGCCGCTGCCGCCGACCAGCGCGTAGGAGATCAGCTGGCGGAGGTCCCGGCTGCGGGTGCCCTGCGGGGCCTGGGCACCCGAGCCCGCCGGGAGGTGGGCGCCCGCCGAACGGACGACGGCGCCCGCCGAGGAGTCGGTGCGCGCCGGGACGTCGGCACCCGCCGAAGGGACGACGGTGTCCGCCGATGAGTCGGTGCGCGCCGAAGGGCCCGTGCCCGCCGGGGCGTTCGTCCGCGATGCGGCGTGCACCGTGTTGTCAGTGGCCATGGCCGAGGTCGAGACCGTCACCGCCGGCCTCCGGCGCGTGCGCGATGACCTGCCGCACGGTGTACAGGGGCCGCCCCTGCACCTCGTTGTACGTGCGCCCGATGTAACTGCCCAGGACGCCGAGCGAGAGCATCTGCACCCCGCCGAGGAACAGGACGACGACCATCAGCATCGTCCAGCCGGAGACGGTGATGTCCGGCCGCAGCACCTTCATGGCGAGCGCGTAGCAGATGCCGAGGAGCGAGAACGCCAGCACCGCGAAGCCCAGCTTGGTGATCATCCGCAGGGGTGCGGTGGAGAAGCCGGTCAGCCCGTCGATGGCGAGGCGCGCCATCTTGCGCAGCGGGTACTTGGTCTCGCCGGCGAACCGCTCGTCGCGGTCGAAGTGCACCTCGCTCTGGCGGAAGCCCATCGAGGCGACCATGCCGCGCACGAACCGGCTGCGCTCGCGGAAGCGCCGCAGCTCGTCGGCGGCGCGTCGGTCCATGAGCCGGAAGTCGCCGGTGTCCAGCGGTATGTCCACGTCGGTGGAGGACCGCAGCAGACGGTAGTAGGCGTGTGCGGTGGCCCGTTTGAAGAGCGTGTCCTGCCGGCTGCGCCGACGGGCGTGCACGATCTCCGCGCCGTCGCGCCAGGCGTCGATCAGCCGGAGGCTGACCTTCGGCGGATCCTGGAGGTCGGTGTCCATGACGATGACGGCGTCGCCGCGGGCTTCGTCGACACCGGCCGTGATGGCCATCTGGTGACCGAAGTTGCGCGCGAAGTCGACGACCCGGACGCGCGGGTCGTTCTTCGCCAGGTCCTCCAGGATCGCCAGCGTGCCGTCGGCGGAGCCGTCGTTGACGTAGACCAACTCATAGGTGTACTCGGGGCGTTCGCGCAGTGCCGCCACGAGTTCCTCATGGAAGTGACGGATGCCGTCCTGTTCGTTGAAGACGGGCAGTACGTAGGAGACAAGCGCGGCGCCACCACGCTGAAGGGGCATGCGGGACCCCTGCACCCGGCTGGATGTGTCTGGCATTCGGCGAACGTAGGGGGGCGATGTGAACGCAACTCGAACGCGCCATGAGTGGGGGAATGCGGTGAATCGACGGAGCCGCCCGCCGGGCGCGGGCGTGCCTCGCCTCGACGCCGGCGGTCACCGGTTCTGGACCTCCCCCGACATGCGGTGCGCAGTCCTGGAAGGTCTGTGCGCCGCCCGCCCGCGCCGGTCGGCCCTGAGCGGGGGGAGGGTGCCAGGACCCCTGAGGGGTCCTTGCACTACGAGCTCGTCAGGGACAGTTTCACCGCGAAGCCGAGGAACAGCGCGCCCGCCGCGGAGGTGGCCCCCGCCGACAGGCGCCTGCGGCGGCGGAAGGCGGCGGCCAGCCGGGTGCCGCCGAAGATCAGCGCGCTGAGGTAGAGGAAGCTGGCGGCCTGGGCGAACGCGCCGAGGACCGCGAAGGAGACGGCCGGGTAGGCGTAGCCCGGGTCGACGAACTGCACGAAGAAGGCGACGAAGAACAGGATCGCCTTGGGGTTGAAGAGGCTGATGACGAGGGCCCGGCGGAACGGCCGCTCGTCGGTGGCGGCGGGCGCGTCGTCACCGACCGCCGCCTGCTCGCGCCGCGCCCGCCACATCCCCCACGCGGCCCGCATCATCCCGACCGCCAGCCAGGTCAGGTATCCGGCGCCGGCGTACTTCACGATCCCGAACAGCACGGCGTTGGCCTGGAGCAGCGAGGCGACACCGGCCGCCGAGAGCGTCATCAGCACGGTGTCCCCGCACCACACCCCGGCCGCGGCGGTGTACCCGGTCCGCACGCCGCGCCGGGCGGCCACGGACAGCACGTAGAGCGAGTTGGGGCCGGGCAGCAGGACGATCAGGACGAGTCCCGCCAGATAGGCGGGCAGATCCGTGACACCGAACATGGTCAGGATCGTCGCACGTCAGAAGGCATCCGTGGGCACGTACGTCCCCCAGATGTCCCGCAGGGCGTTGCACACCTCGCCGACCGTCGCACGGGCGCGCAGGGCGTCCTTCATCGGGTACAGGACGTTGTCCTCGCCCTCGGCCGCCTTGCGCAGGGCGTCCAGCGCCGCGTCGACCGCCTCCTGGTCGCGCTCCGCGCGCAGCTTCGCCAGCCGCTCGGCCTGCTGCGCCTCGATGGCCGGGTCGACGCGGAGCGGCTCGTAGGGCTCCTCCTCGTCGAGCTGGTAGCGGTTGACGCCGACGACGACCCGCTCGCCGGAGTCGGTCTCCTGGGCGATGCGGTAGGCGCTGCGCTCGATCTCGTTCTTCTGGAAGCCGTGCTCGATCGCGGTGACCGCCCCGCCGAGGTCCTCGACCTTCCGCATCAGCTCGACGGCGGCCGCCTCGACGTCGTCGGTCATCTTCTCGATGACGTACGACCCGGCGAACGGGTCGACGGTCGCGGTCACGTCCGTCTCGTAGGCGAGCACCTGCTGCGTGCGCAGGGCCAGCCGGGCGGACTTGTCCGTGGGCAGGGCGATGGCCTCGTCGAAGGAGTTGGTGTGCAGGGACTGGGTGCCGCCCAGCACCGCCGCCAGCCCCTGGACGGCGACCCGCACGAGGTTCACCTCGGGCTGCTGGGCGGTCAGCTGCACGCCCGCCGTCTGCGTGTGGAAGCGCAGCATCAGCGACTTGGGGTTCTTCGCACCGAACTCGTCCCGCATCACCCGCGCCCAGATCCGGCGCGCGGCACGGAACTTGGCGACCTCCTCCAGGATGGTCGTGCGGGCGACGAAGAAGAACGACAGCCGGGGCGCGAAGTCGTCGACGTCCATGCCGGCCGCGACCGCCGTGCGGACGTACTCGATGCCGTCGGCGAGGGTGAACGCGATCTCCTGCGCGGGCGAGGCGCCGGCCTCCGCCATGTGGTAGCCGGAGATCGAGATCGTGTTCCACTTCGGGATCTCGGCCTTGCAGTACTTGAAGATGTCGGCGATCAGCCGCAGGGAGGGCTTCGGCGGGAAGATGTACGTGCCGCGGGCGATGTACTCCTTCAGCACGTCGTTCTGGATGGTGCCCGTCAGCTTGTCGGCCGGGACGCCCTGCTCCTCGGCGACCAGTTGGTACAGAAGCAGCAGCAGGGCCGCCGGTGCGTTGATCGTCATCGACGTCGACACCTTGTCCAGCGGGATCCCGCCGAACAGCACCCGCATGTCGTCGATCGAGTCGATCGCCACGCCGACCTTGCCGACCTCGCCGTGCGCGATGGGGGCGTCGGAGTCGTGGCCCATCTGGGTGGGCAGGTCGAAGGCGACCGAGAGGCCCATCGTGCCGTTGGCGATCAGCTGCTTGTAGCGGGCGTTGGACTCCACCGCCGTGCCGAAACCGGCGTACTGGCGCATGGTCCAGGGGCGGCCGGTGTACATGGTCGGGTAGACACCGCGGGTGAAGGGGTACCGGCCGGGCTCGCCCAGCTTCTCGGCCGGGTCCCAGCCCTGCTGGTCCTGCGGCCCGTAGACCGGTTCGATGGGCAGTCCGGACTCCGACTCGCGCGCCATGGTGTGATGCCTCCCGCTGAGCAGTTCTCGGGTTACTCGCCAGTTACCCGCCAGTACAGTCCGACCCTTCGACGGACTGTAGCGGTGGGCGTGCACCCGGTGGAGGGGAGCACGCTGGGACCTTCCTCACAGAGTGATTGCGGTGCCCGTCACAAGACTGCCCGGCCGTGCGCGCGTCGTCACCCGCGGGAGGGCGCTGCCGTGGAGAGGGGGTATGGGGCGCGGACGGGACCGGGGGAACGTGTCCCGCCCGCGCCAGGTGCACGAGCCGTAGGTACGGGGGGAACCCCGGCTCAGTGCGAGGGCCGATGACCAGTCGGCTCACTAGGTACTGCGGCGGGGCCGCCGAAAACGTCACACCCGGCGCCGAGATTTTTTCGACGACTTGTAAAAGCGCAGGTCGCAGGCGGGTGCCGGACGTCCTTCGCGGACGGTCCGCTCAGCCGTGGGACCCCTTGCCGCCCTCGCCGCCCCTGTCGCCCTTCCCGCTCCCCCGGCCGTCCTTCTCCTTGCCGCCGTCGCCGGCCCCGCCACCGTCGCCGGCCCTGCCGGTGCCACCGTCGCCGGCCCTGCCGGTGCCACCGTCGCCGGCCCTGCCGGTGCCACCGTCGCCGGCCCTGCCGGTGCCGCGGTCGCCGCCGCTGCCGTCGCCGTCGTCGTCCGTCGTGCCGGCGCCGGGCTTCGCGCCGTGGTGGCGGCCGTCGCCGGCACGCGGGCGGTCGCGGCGGTCGTCGTCCTTCCGGCCGTCGTCGGGGGAGCCCCGGCCGGCGGGCGTCTCGAGGACACCCGCGCAGTAGGCCGGGACGCGCGATCGGCCGCCCGCGGCGCCCTCCAGGGTGCGGCGGCGCGGGCCGTCCAGCGTCCCTCCGTCGCGCACGTCGCGGCAGGCCGAGGCCACGCCGGGCGGCCAGGAGCCGCCGCGGTCCGGGCCGGCGGCGGCCCCTTGCGAGGACCGGCCCGGTTCAGAATCGGGCGCACCGCCCGCGGCGCCGGCGTCCGGGGTCGCCGACCCCCGGCCGGGGCCCGGGGTGACCTGCGGCGAGGACGGCATGCGCGGGCGGTCCGGGCCGGGCGTGGCGACGGCGGAGACGGAGGCGGCCGGTTCGGGCCGGGCGTCGTCGAACGGCGTCGGCAGCACACCGACCCCGGCGGCCGCCACCCCGCCGACCGTGCCGACGGCCAACGCGGCGGCCAGCGCCAGCCGGGCGGACCGGTTCCGGCGGGCAAGGCGGCGCGGGGTGCCGCCACCACCGATGCGGACGAGCCCGGCGTCACCGGCCGGTGGGGCAGGAGACTCGTGCGGGGCGGAGGACTCCTGGGCGGCGACCGGATCCCGGACGGCACCGACCGGCTCCCGCACCCCTTGCCGCACCGACTCCCGCGCCGACTGCTTCACCGGCTCCTGCGCCGACTGCCGCGCCGACTCCCGCGCCGACTGCTTCACCGACTCCCGCGCCGACTGCCGCGCCGACTCCTGCGCCGACTGCTTCACCGACTCCCGCGCCGATTGCCGCGCCAGCTCCCGCGCCGACTGCTTCACCGGCTCCTGCGTCGGCTCCCCCGCCCGCTCCGCGCGGATCTTGCGGAACGCCGCCAGGGCCGCCGCCTCGCCGGGGAGTTCCTCGTCGGGCGGGAGGGGCCGGTCGGAGAGCGCGGCCAGGGTGGCCAGGGTGCGGGCCAGGCGTTCGGCCTGGTCGCGGTGGGCGGGGGCGACAGCGTTGTCCGGGGACTCGCCGTTCAGCAGCCGTTCCGCCGTCTCGCGATGCAGCCACCGGCGGGGGCCGCCGCCCGAGGAGGGTTCCGCGTCCTCCGGGAAGACACAGCGATCGTCGGCCATCACATGTCCCTCTGCGTCCGCGCCCACGCATGCGTCACAGCGGCGGACGTCACCGCGCGCGAGCGCGGGCCTCGCTGGGGCGGCAGCGCGTCGAGCACGCCGGCCGTGTCCGGATCGTCGCCGAGCAGCTCGGCGAGCCTCTTCAGTCCTCGGTGGGCCGCCGTGCGCACGGCGCCGGGACGTTTGCCGAGCGTCTCGGCGGCCGTCTTGGCGTCCAGGCCCACCACGACCCGCAGCACGACCGCCTCGGCCTGGTCCTGCGGCAGCCGGGCGATGAGGTCGAGGGTGCGGCCGGTGGCGAGCGCCTCGATGGCCTCGCCGGCGGTGTCCGACTCGGCGGCCCGGCCGGTCAGCTCGGTCTCGTCGCCGACCGTCGCGGGCCGTCGCCCACGCATGCGGATGTGGTCCAGCGCGCGGTTGCGGGCGATGCGGGCGGCCCAGCCGCGGAAGCGGTCGGCGTCCCCGCTGAACCGCTCCAGGTCCCGGGCGATCTGGAG
The DNA here is from genome assembly GCF_055573695.1 of Streptomyces sp. NPDC030143. Classification (NCBI taxonomy): domain Bacteria; kingdom Bacillati; phylum Actinomycetota; class Actinomycetes; order Kitasatosporales; family Streptomycetaceae; genus Streptomyces; species Streptomyces sp. NPDC030143. Next base: position 233,183 of record NZ_JBVIAY010000010.1, on the reverse strand, counting down.
CCAGGCCTCGGAGGTGACGTCCTCGGCGTCGAGGTCGCCGACGAGCGTCCGGACGTACCCGAGCAGCCGCGGGTGCACCGCGCGGTACACAGCCCGGAAAGCGGTCTCGTCTCCGTCCTGTGCCGCAAGCACCGCGGCTGTCAGCTCCGCGTCGTCCCCCACGTCGTGGTTCCTCGGTTGATGGTTGCGGTGTCCTCGACCGCAGTGGTCGCGGTGCCCCTGCCGCTCCGCCGTCCGGCGCGAAAGGCACGTTACGACCTGAAACCGCCGGTCGTCCATGTCCGTACAAGACGCAACCGACTCGTGACGCGGGTGACGGGGCCCGGGGTGTGACAGAAACCGCACCCATGGCGCTGTAGGAGGTACGGGCCGCCGCGCGGCCCGTGCCGTGCGACGGCCGGGGCCTCTCCTGTGGGGGGTGGCGGCCCCGGCCGTCGCCTCGGCCGCCGGACGTCGTGGCGGAGCCGCGGCGGACGGAGCGACCGGACACGGCGGCGGCGACCGCCGCGGCGGTTACGGGTTCCTCGCCCTGTCCCTGGGCTTCGTGGTCTTCTCGGCCTGCGGCTGACCGCTCGCGCCGTCCCCGCCACCGCCGGTGTTCGCGCTCTGACCGGTGCCGCTCCGACCGTTCTCGTCGCCCGGGCCGTTCGCGTCGCCCTGGCCGTTCCCGCCGCTCTGGCCGTTCGCGTCGCTTTGGCCGTTCGCGTCGTTCGCGCGGTTGTCCCCCTCGCCCGGGGTCGCCGGCGCCGTCCGCGCCGCGCAGTAGCCGGCCACCTTCTCCTCGCCGCCCGCGGAGGCCACCAGCCGCTGCCAGGCCGTGGCGTCCAGCGCCCTGCCGCGGCCCTCGACCTGCTCGTAGGCGCGGCACTGCGCCTCGGTGTCCTGGGCGGTCACCGGGCGGTCCGCGTCCGCGGAGGCGCGGGGGGACGGCGTGGCGGAGGGTGCCCGCTCCTGCGGGGCGCTCGCCGACCGCTCGGCGCGCGCTCCCCCGCCCCCGGCGTCGTCCGCGGAGGACCCGGCCGAGCCGATCGCCGCGACGGCGACGCCGCCCAGGGTCAGGCTCGCGGCGAGAACCGACAGCGTGGCCTTGAGGGAACGCGCCGTGTGGCGCCGCGCCCGCGGGCGCCAGTCGTCCCGGCGCCGGGTGCGGGCCGCCCGGTGCGTACCGGCGTCCCGCGCGGCCCGGAAGGCGGCGACGGCCCGGCGCTCGCCCTCGTCGGCGGCGCCGGGGGCAGCGCTGCGCAGGGCGTGCGCGAGCAACGCCTCCAGTGCGGCGTCGGTGTCGTCGCCGAGGCCGTGCGTTCCGGGACGGGAGCCGTCGGGGTGTCCACGCCGACGGCCGGGGTCACCGCCGCCGCTCATCCGTTCACCCATGTCCGTTCCGTCTCTGTCCCGTCCGGCCGACCACGACGCGGCCCCGGGTCCGGGTCCGCGACCGTCGTTGATCCATACGGATCACGGCCGGTGCCGTTCATATCGACTCCCCCAGCGTCCGGGGGCCGTCATCCGTCACACCCCCGCCGTCCGCGCCCGTGCCGCCCAGCTGGCGGGCGAGGCGTTTGAGGCCGCGGTGGGCGGCCGTGCGCACGGCGCCCGGCCGTTTGCCGAGGACCCGCGCCGCGGCGGGCCCGTCCAGGCCGACGACCACCCGCAGCAGCACCGCCTCGGCCTGGTCGCGCGGCAGCCCCCGGATCAGCTCCAGGGCCCGTTCGGTGGCGAGGGACTCCTGGACCTGGTCGTGGGTGCTGTGCGGACCGGGCAGTTCCAGCACGTCCTGCTCCAGCACCGCCGAGCGGGGCCGCACCCGCAACCGGCGCAGGTGGTCCAGGGCGCGGTGCCGGGCGATGGTCGCGGTCCAGCCGCGGAAGCCGGCGCCGTCGCCCTTGAACCGCCCCAGGTCGCGGGCGATCTCCAGCCAGGCGTCGGAGGCGACGTCCTCGGCGTCGTCCCCGACCAGGCCGCGCAGATAGCCGAGCAGCCCCGGTTGCACGATCCGGTACGCCACGGCGAACGCGTCCTCGTCACCCTCCTGGGCCCGTGCCACGGCCGCGCCCAGTTCCCCGTCGCGGGCGTGCACACGCCGGGGTTCCCCTCCCTGGCCCAAGACTGTCCTCGTTCGTACGGAGTCGTGACGGGTGCGTGGCCCACCGCCGGGAAGTCGGCCCGGCCGCCACCACGCCCCCACGGTCATTCAGCGCCGGGCTCCTCGGAAGTGTCACAGCACGGCGGCAGCCGACCCGGCCCGTCGGGTTCCGGAAGCCCGCATCACGGGTCCGGGATGCACCGGCCCAGCGGGGTCCGGAAGGACCGGCCCCGCGGGTCGCGGGGAACCCCCGTCGCGGTCAGGCCGCCACCCGTCGGATCCGCCCGTGCAGGGTCAGGTACAGGGTGTGCAGCGACTCCTCGGGCCCGCCCGCCTCGAAGCGGTTGACGACCTTGCCGAGGGGGTTCCAGACGCGGCCGTCCGGCATGCGCACCCCGACCGGCTGGCCGAACCACCCCCGTTGGTCGGCGTCGAGGTCGACCCACACCGCGCCCGCCCGGCGGACGAGCACCTCACCGGCGTACGCGCCGAGCCCGACCAGCGTGTCGTGGGCGCGCTCGCGGTCGGCGCCGCCCTTGCGGACGCCGTCGACGAGGACGTCGACGACACGCAGGCTGGCCACGGAGTAGTCGAGGGGCAGCCGGTGCCGGGCGGTGGCCCGTGCGACGAAGGCCGAGGCGCATCCGCGCATGCCTCGCGCGTCCGGTGTGTACGCGTCCGTCCCGCCCACAGTCCCCGCCCCTCGTCCCGCTCCCGGGGAGCCCGGTGCGGCCCCCGCTGTCCCAGCGGATCGGGGCCGCCGGGCATCACGGGTGGGCGGGGTGTCGCTCGTCACACGGCGGGCGCCGGCCTCTCACCGCGTCGCTCGTCACACGGCCGGCGCCCGCGTCGCTCGCCGGCGCCCCTGTCTCACCGGCGTCGTGCACCGGTCGCGTCCACGCACAGCAGCCGCAGGGAGCCGTGGCCCGCGAAACAGCGGCGGGCCTCGTCCACGGGGTCCCACAGGCGGCCGTCCGGGGTGCGCACCCAGTGGTCGCCGCCCGTCGCCCACCACTCGCCGCCGGTCTGCCGCACGATCACCTCACCCGCGTACGCCCCGAGCCCGCGCAGCACGTTCTCCACGGCCGCGTACGGCGTGTCCTCGCGCCGCAGGTCGTCGATGAGCCGGTCGACCCGCCACAGGCTCTGCGCCGAGTGGTCGAGGTGCAGCCGCGCGCCCTCGCGCAGCACGGCCACGGCGTCCGCCGCCCATCGCACCGGCTTCGCGGCGGCCTGGGGCCGGCCCTGCTGACTCTGCTGTGTCGTTGTCGTCGCCCTGGTCACATACGGGAAAGCGGCCCGCGTCCAAGATCCGTCACGCCCGATCGGGGGTGTCCGCAGGATGGGTGCACGACCACCCCAACGGGGCACAGGGCCGACACAGGAGTGATGCTTCCGGCATCCGTTGCGCTCCTTCAGTGATGAGCGCGTCCTTCCACCTCCGCGCCGTACCGCCTCCGGCACTGCGCAACAGCACGACCTGGCTGAGAAGACTCTTCGACGACGACCGGGCCGCCGTCCGGCACCGGATCGACCGGCACCGGCAGGAGGTCCTGGACGGCCACTACCGCGACCACCAGCTCCTGTACGCCGACGCACCCCCGCTGCACCTCGACGCGGATCCGGGGGCCCCGGTGGTGCTCGGCGGCCGGCCGGTGTCCGCCGGGCCGAAGCAGCCGCCGTTCCTGGTGCTCACGGCGGCCCAGACGACCCGGGTCGCGGCGTTCCTGGCGGCGGCCGACTTCGAGGAGCTGTGGCGCCCGGCGCGCGCCGCGCTGCTCGACCGGCACGGCGGCCCGGCCGAGGAACCCCGCACCCGCGCCGCGTTCGCCTCCGCGCACCACGACCTGACGGCCTTCTACACGACGACCGCGCGGCACGGGGACGCGGTGGTGAAGTGGCTGCTCGCCTGAGGGGTCCTCGCACCATGCCCGCCCGGGTCGCGCGGCCTGATCAGGCGCTCATCGCGCAAGGACCCCCGAGAGCTCCGAACGAAAGGCGAGCCGGGCTCCCCTTTCGTTCGGAGCTCTACGCCGCGGCGGTCCCCCGCGGGCGCCGGGGCGGGGCGCAGCACCGGGCTCGCCGCGCGGAGTGCCTGCGGCCGCACGGGGCGCGCTCCGTCGCACCGCGGGCGCCGGGGCGGGGCGCAGCACCGGGCTCGCCGCGCGGAGTGCCCGCGGCCGAACGGGGCGCGCTCCGTCGCAGCCGACGGGATCGCCGTCGGGCACGGGTCACGCGCGGCCCCGGGCCCGCCGCGACACCACGGCCCGCAGCACCCGACGCCCCTCCGTCGACACGTCCAGGGCGCGCCGCAGTCCGCCCGCGCCGTGTCCGGCGAGGAGTTCCAGGACGGTGACCTGGCGGCGCAGCTCGGCGGCGACGAGCGGCGGCATGCCCTCGGTACGGCCGGCGCGGCGCGAGTCGAGCGGCGCCGGGTCGGCGGCGGGGTCGAGGAGGCGGTGGATCTGGAGCGAGGCGACCGAGCAGGCGTCGGCCCACACCCTGGCCTCGGGGGCGGCCCGCTCGACGGGTGCCGCCCGCAGCATCCGGCGGGCCAGCACGACGGCCTCGTCCTCGCCGCCGTCGGCGGAGTCCAGCTTGCCGCGCACCTGCTCCAGCAGTTCGCCCCAGGCAGCCGTGTCGGAGACGTCCGCGAGGTTCGCCCACAGCGGGCGCAGGATCTCGTCGTCGCCTCCGAGGAGGGGCACGCACCGATCCAAACAAGCCAGGCCGCTCGCGGTCAGTCCGCGTTCGTCGGCCCGGGCGATGAGGTCCACCAGGCTCATTCACGCCTCCCTGTCCGGGGCGCCATCCTTACGGAGCCCGCACTTCCCCTTACTGCGCGCGACAGCCGAGGAGTGTCACAGGGTGCCGGAAGCGGCGCTTTTCGGCCACGCCCGCGAAGGGGTCACCCCAGCCGGTCGGCGAGCGCCGTGAACTGCGCCCAGGACAGCTCGGGCGTGCCCGGGTCCCACAGCTTCTGCGCGGTCGCCCGCAGCGGCATCCGGACGCCGGCCGCGACCTGCGCCTGCGTCTGGGAGTTCGCGAGGTCGCACCAGACGGCGAAGGTCCCGCCGAGGATCTGGCCGTCGTAGAGGGCGGGCACCGGTGTCGTGCCGCGCAGCACCCTCGGCGTCCACTGCTCGTAGATCCGCCGGCCGGTGGGGTAGACGAAGGTCTGCGGCTCGCCGAGGACGTAGTACAGGTACTCGTCGTTGTAGTTCAGGACCTTGCGGCCCGCGCTCAGGTACTCGACGGGCTGCCGGGCCCCGATCTCCTTGCCGGTCCAGTAGGCGACCACCAGGTCGTCGGCGGGCTGCACCGACGTCCCCCGGAAGAAGCCGTCGTTCCAGGCGCGCATCGTGCGGCCGTGGGCGCGGATCGTGTCGGCACGGTCGTTGATCCAGCCGGTGGCGAGGTCGGCGACGCCCGCGCCGGAGCCGTACGCCTCGCGGGCGGCGGTGGCGAGCTGCGGGTAGGAGGCGGCCGGGTCGGACACGGTCAGGGCCTGGTACTCGTCGCCGCCGAGGTGCCACCGGCCGCCGGGGAAGAGCCCCGCGTACTCGTCGAGCAGGTCGTCGAGAAGGGCGGCGGAGGCGTCCTTGGAGATGTCGATCGCCCCGCGTGTCGCCGCGCCGCGCACGTTGCGCAGCTGGAGTTCGGGGTGGGCGGCGAGGACGGCCCCGAGGTGCCCGGGCGAGTCGATCTCGGGGACGACGGTGATGTGCCGGCTCGCCGCCAGCGCGACGATGCTCCGCACCTGGGCCTTGGTGAGGTGCTGCGGCGAGACGATCTCCGGGTGGGTGTCGGACTCGATCCGGAAGGCCTGGTCGTCGGAGAAGTGCAGGCCGATCTCGTTGAACTTCAGGTCCCCGAGCTCGCGGATCCGGTCCTGTATCCAGTCGGCCGTGAAGTGCTTGCGCGCGATGTCCAGCATGAACCCGCGCTGCGGCTTGGCCGGCTCGTCGCGGACGACGCCTTCCGGTGCCGTTCCGCCGCCGTGGACCTCCTGTTTGAGGGTGCGGGTCCCGTAGAACACCCCGGCGTCCGAGGGACCGCTGACCGTCACCCGTCCCCCGCGCACGGTCATGGTGTACGACTCCGGGTTCGCTCCCTCGTCGTCGTTGAGCGCCAGCCGCAGGTCCCCGGCGCGCACGTCGTCCCGCTCGCCCGCGTACGTCAGCCCCAGCTCACCGGCTACGAGCCGCCCCTCGTCGGCGAGGTCGGCGTCACTCACGACCACCCGCTCGCCGGAGGCCGGCCGCCAGCCCGGGCCGCGCGCCGGGGTGTGGGCGCGCACGGCGGGTATGGTCCGCGGGGCCTGCGAGAGCGCGTACGACCGGCTGGGCGTGGGGCTGGGCGAGGGACCGCCGGCCGACGCGGACGGGTCGCCGTCCGTCGGGGCGACCCCGCCGGGGGCCGTGCCCGCCGCCGACCCGGCCGGCGCTCCGGAACCGCCGTCCCCCGAGGACCACACCCCCACGCCGGCGCCGAGGACGACGACGAGCCCACCGGCCAGCAGGGCCCGCCGCACCACCTTCTGCTGCGGGGTCTTCTCCGGCGCCCGGCGCCGGTGCCTGTGCCTGCTCACCCCGCCAACCTACGACCGTAGCGCGGCCGAAGCGCGCGGAAGGGGTCCAGCCCTCCTTTCGAAACTCTCTCCTTCGAGTGAAATTCAGGCATCCGTCGGACACGTCATGACCACTCTCGATAACGTGAAGTCACACCTTTCACTGCATCCCCTGCCACACCACATCGTGACGCGAGGATTCACGCTGCCTGCGCACCGTCTCTCCCACCTTCCCGGCCGCCTCGCCATACCGGCGCTCCCCGAGCAGACCCGGGCCCCCGCTCGCCCTCAAGACCTGGAGGCGTTCAACGGCGCGCCCGCCGACGCGGTCCACAGCGCGCTCCTCGCCTGTCTGCGCAGTCCCCGTTGGGCCCGCCGCATCGCCGACCACCGCCCGTATCCCACACTGGAGGCCCTGCTCGCGGCGTCCGACGAGGCGGCCTACGACCTGACGGCCGCCGACCTGGCCGAGGCCCTGGCGGGCGAGTCGCTGCCGACGCTCCCGGAGGACGCCTACGGGGCCGCGCACATGGCCCTGGACGCGGCGCATGCCGCCTACGAGGCCAGATTCGGACACGTGTTCGTTCTCTATCTCGGCGACACGCCGCCCGAGGAAACCCTCGACCACCTCCTGGAAGCCGTCCGGTCACGATTGACGAACGATCCGGAGAAGGAGCGCGAGGTCGTGGCGGAGGAACTGCGACGCCTGGCGAGGGGGCGCCTGCCCGAGGTACTGAGGGGCGTGGGGAAGGGCGCGACCAGCCACGACGCGCCCATCGACGGACGATAACCGGACATTCTTCTCGAGTGTCCCCGACGCTCACCCATCCGCGTGCCACTTTGATCACACCGGGACACCCCCGCTGAGCCGAGCGCCAGCGCGTCGCTACGATGCTGGGGGCCGGTGGACCGTACCCGGCCGGGCCCGTCCGACACCGAAGCCGGCAGGCCCCAATCCCCGCTCCCGGAGGGTTCTTCCGTGCCGGCTGGAACGCTGTACCGCGGCCGGGAAGGAATGTGGTCCTGGGTGGCTCACCGAGTCACCGGCGTCCTCATCTTCTTCTTCCTGTTCGTCCACGTGCTGGACACCGCACTCGTGCGGGTCTCCCCCGAGGACTACGACAAGGTCGTAGCCACGTACAAGACCCCGATCGTCGCCGTGCTGGAGTACGGCCTCGTCGCCGCCATCCTCTTCCACGCGCTCAACGGCCTGCGCGTCATCGCCGTCGACTTCTGGTCGCAGGGCCCGCGCTACCAGAAGCAGATGTTCTGGGGCGTCATGATCCTGTGGCTGGCGCTCATGATCGGGGCGATCTACCCCGTCCTCGGCCACGCCGCTCGTGAAGTCCTCGGGAGCTGAGACTGATGGCCACCACTGAAACCACCGCGTCCGGGATCGGCCCCGTCGAGGGCGGTTCCGTCTACAACGTCGACAACCCGGCGCCCGTGATCGAGGCCCCCCGCAAGCGCACCCGGAAGACCCCGAAGTCCACCCGGGGCAACTTCGAGATGGCCGCCTGGCTGTTCATGCGCCTGTCCGGCATCGTGCTGGTCGTCCTGGTCATCGGTCACCTGCTGATCCAGCTCGTCCTGGACGGCGGCGTCTCCAAGATCGGCTTCGCCTTCGTGGCCGGCCGCTGGGCCTCGCCCTTCTGGCAGGTCTGGGACCTGTTGATGCTGTGGCTCGCGATGCTGCACGGCGCCAACGGCCTGCGCACGGTCATCAACGACTACGCGGAGCGCGCGAACACCCGGCTGTGGCTCAAGGGCCTGCTCTACACCGCCACGGTGTTCACCATCCTGCTGGGCACGCTGGTGATCTTCACCTTCGACCCGAACATCCGCTAGGCACGGGGCTGCGAGAATCATGAAGATCCACAAGTACGACACCGTCATCGTCGGCGCCGGTGGCGCGGGCATGCGCGCGGCCATCGAGTCCACCAAGCGCAGCCGCACCGCCGTCCTGACGAAGCTCTACCCCACCCGCTCCCACACGGGCGCCGCGCAGGGCGGCATGGCCGCCGCGCTGGCCAACGTGGAGGAGGACAACTGGGAGTGGCACACCTTCGACACGGTCAAGGGCGGTGACTACCTGGTCGACCAGGACGCCGCCGAGATTTTGGCGAAGGAGGCCATCGACTCGGTCCTCGACCTGGAGAAGATGGGCCTGCCGTTCAACCGCACCCCGAACGGCACGATCGACCAGCGCCGCTTCGGCGGGCACTCCAGGAACCACGGCGAGGCCCCGGTCCGCCGCTCCTGCTACGCGGCCGACCGCACCGGCCACATGATCCTCCAGACGCTGTACCAGAACTGCGTCAAGGAGGGCGTGGAGTTCTTCAACGAGTTCTACGTCCTGGACCAGCTGATCACCGAGGTCGACGGCGTCAAGAAGTCGGCCGGCGTCGTGGCGTACGAGCTGGCCACCGGTGAGATCCACGTCTTCCAGGCGAAGGCCGTGATCTACGCCTCCGGCGGCTGCGGCAAGTTCTTCAAGGTGACGTCGAACGCGCACACGCTGACCGGTGACGGACAGGCGGCCGTGTACCGGCGCGGGCTGCCGCTGGAGGACATGGAGTTCTTCCAGTTCCACCCGACCGGCATCTGGCGCATGGGCATCCTGCTGACGGAGGGCGCCCGCGGTGAGGGCGGCATCCTGCGCAACAAGGACGGCGAGCGCTTCATGGAGAAGTACGCGCCGGTCATGAAGGACCTCGCCTCGCGCGACGTCGTCTCCCGCTCCATCTACACGGAGATCCGCGAGGGCCGCGGCTGCGGTCCCGAGGGCGACCACGTCTACCTTGACCTGACGCACCTGCCGCCGGAGCAGCTGGACGCCAAGCTCCCGGACATCACCGAGTTCGCCCGCACCTACCTGGGCATCGAGCCGTACACGGACCCGATCCCGATCCAGCCCACCGCGCACTACGCCATGGGCGGCATCCCGACGAACGTCGAGGGTGAGGTGCTCGCCGACAACACCACGGTCGTCCCGGGCCTGTACGCGGCCGGTGAGGTCGCCTGTGTGTCCGTGCACGGCGCCAACCGTCTGGGCACCAACTCGCTGCTGGACATCAACGTGTTCGGCAAGCGGGCCGGCATCGCGGCGGCGGAGTACTCGCAGAAGGCGGAGTTCGTCGAGCTGCCGGAGGACCCGGCGGCCCTGGTGCAGGAGCAGATCGAGCGGCTGCGCACCTCGACGGGGACCGAGCGGGTGTCGACCCTGCGCCGCGAGCTGCAGGAGACCATGGACGCCAACGTCATGGTGTTCCGCACCGAGCAGACGATCAAGACGGCCGTCGAAAAGATCGCCGAGCTGCGCGAGCGCTACCGGAACGTGGCGATCCAGGACAAGGGCAAGCGGTTCAACACCGACCTGCTGGAGGCCATCGAGCTGGGCAACCTGCTCGACCTGGCCGAGGTCATGGCCGTCTCCGCCCTGGCGCGCAAGGAGTCCCGCGGCGGTCACTACCGCGAGGACTACCCCAACCGCGACGACGTCAACTTCATGCGCCACACCATGGCGTACCGCGAGGTCGGCGACGACGGCAGCGAGACCGTCCGTCTCGACTACAAGCCGGTCGTCCAGACCCGCTACCAGCCGATGGAGCGTAAGTACTGATGGCTACCCCTGTTCTGGACAAGGTCGAGGCGGATTCCGCGGCCTCTCCGTACATCACCGTCACCTTCCGGGTCCGCCGGTTCAACCCGGAGGTCTCGGCGGAGGCGACCTGGGAAGACTTCCAGCTGGAGATCGACCCCAAGGAGCGCGTCCTCGACGGTCTGCACAAGATCAAGTGGGACGTCGACGGCACCCTGACCTTCCGCCGTTCCTGCGCCCACGGCATCTGCGGCTCCGACGCGATGCGGATCAACGGCAAGAACCGCCTCGCGTGCAAGACGCTGATCAAGGACATCAACCCCGAGAAGCCGATCACGGTCGAGCCCATCAAGGGCCTGACGGTCCTGAAGGACCTGGTCGTCGACATGGAGCCGTTCTTCCAGGCGTACCGCGACGTGATGCCCTTCCTGATCACGAAGGACACCAACGAGCCGACGCGCGAGCGTCTGCAGTCCGCCGAGGACCGCGAGCGCTTCGACGACACGACGAAGTGCATCCTGTGCGCCGCCTGCACGTCCTCGTGCCCGGTGTTCTGGAACGACGGCCAGTACTTCGGCCCGGCCGCGATCGTCAACGCGCACCGCTTCATCTTCGACTCGCGTGACGAGGCCGGCGAGCAGCGGCTGGAGATCCTGAACGACAAGGACGGCGTGTGGCGCTGCCGCACGACCTTCAACTGCACGGACGCCTGCCCGCGCGGTATCGAGGTCACGAAGGCGATCCAGGAGGTGAAGCGGGCGCTGATCACGCGCCGCTTCTGATCCCCTGTCACCCCTGACACGTCGAGGGCCCCGCTCCTGCTCGGAGCGGGGCCCTCGACGTGGGCGCGCGGTTCGTGCGAGCCGTTCGGAGCTCTCAGCCGCGCAGGACGCGGCCCTGCTTGTCGGTGCGGTCGTTGCTCGTGAGGAACAGGATGCCGTCGATCAGCGCCCAGAAGCCGAGGCCACCGCAGGTGAGGAGCTGCGCGACGCCCACGCCGACGGAGCCGACGTAGAAGCGGCCGATGCCGAGGGTGCCGAGGAAGAGCTGGAGGATGCCCGCGACGATCTTCGACTTGTCGGAGTACGGGCGGCCCTGGGGGTCGTAGCCGAAGGGGGCGTCAGGGGTGGGGACGGTCATGTGAACTGCTCCTGGGATGACTTCGAGACAGCCGGAGCGGACGCGCTCCGGGCACGGGAGAGCGCACGGACCACTGATCGGCCGCCCCCCGTGGGCGTGAGCCTAGAGAGGCGAACAGGGCGAACGGGAGTGATCTCGAACGATCGTTCCTTTACTGTGATCAAATCCCGCCACATCGCGGTGCGAATCCCGCCGTCCGTGCGGTGCCGCTCAACCCGCGCCTAGGAAACGGCGTTGCGGGCGACCGTCCAGGCCACGGCGAGGGCGAGGATCACGCACTGGGTGGCGCGGCCGAGCCGGGGCTGCCAGCGCCGTCCGTGCAGGCCCTCCCACATCCACCGCCCGAGCAGGGCGAGGGCGAAGGGGGAGGCGAGGAGCAGGGCGCGGTTGTCCAGCCAGGCCTGGGCGAAGTGGCCGTGCAGCAGGTCGTAGGTCATGCGGGTGCCGCCGCAGGCGGGGCAGAGCAGACCGGTGACGAACCGGAAGGGGCACCGGGGCAGCCAGTGGCCGCCCTCGTGGGGGTCGGTGACGTACAGGTAGGCGCTGCCGGTCGCGCCGGCGGCGAGCACCGCCAGGGGTGCCGCCGCCGGGTGCCGCAGCGGGGAGGGCGTACGCCCCCCGCCCACCGGTTCAGCCACGCAGGATCCGGCCCTGGCCGTCGGTCTTGTCGTTGCTCGTGAGCAGGATGATGCCGTCGACCAGCGCCCAGATGCCGAGGCCACCGCAGGTGAACAACTGGGCGAGGCCCATGCCGACGTTGCCGATGTAGAAGCGGCCGACGCCGAAGGTGCCCAGGAAGAGCTGGAGGATACCGGCGACGATCTTCGACTTGTCGGAGTACGGCCGCCCGTAGGGGTCGTAGCCGTAGGGGGCGTTGGGGTCGTAGCCGGCGGCCGGGTAGGCGCCCTGCGGGTAGCCGGCCTGCGGGTAACCGGGCTGCTGCTGGCCCTGCGGGTAGGCGGGCTGCTGCTGGCCCTGCGGGTAGCCGTAAGGGCCGGCCTGGCCGCCGGCGTAGGGGCCCGCACCGGACTGGGGGTAGCCGTAACCCGGCTGGGGCGGCTGCTGGGGGTGCTGCGGCTGTTCGGACAAGGTGAGTTCTCCCCGTTGCCATATGAGCGGATCGGACACTGAAGTGGGTTCAGGTCATCTTGCACGAAGATTCCGTCACCGGTGAAGCCAGGGCCTCCCGGTGCCCGGACGCGGCCGGGACGGGGCCGGGCGGGCCCGGTGCGGGCGAGCCGTGCTCTGTGGGGGCGACGGCCGCACGAGGCGGCACCGGCAATCAGCCGCTCCTGCCCGACTTGTACGTATTCTGACGGTATGTCAGACAACCAGTCGTACGAACTGCTCGGGTTCGACAACGTCCTGCTGCCCGTCGGTGACCTCGCGGAGGCCCTGGACTTCTACGAACGGGCCGGTTTCGCGGTGGGGTTCCGGTTCGACGAGGCCGGGATCGCGCTGCTGAAGGTCGGCGGAGAGACGCCCGGGATCCTGCTGCGATACGAGGACGCCCTCGGACACCGGCCCCCGCCGTGGCACTCCCCGCGCGTGTGGCTGGAGGTGCCGGACGCGCGCCTGGCGGCGCGGACGTTGAGGGAGGGTGGTGTCGCACCCCTCGACGAGCCCTTCTCCGTGGCCACCGGATGGGCGGTCGAGTTCGCCGACCCCTGGGGCAACGTCCTCGGGTTCACCGACTACTCGAAGCGGCCCGAGCTGGGCCGGAGGTAGACGGGGGCCATCTCGCTTGAACGCGTTCAAAAACAGGTCTACAGTCGACCCTGTCAGCGTTTTTGAACGCGTTCAAGAAGGGGTGGGGCATGGACCGCACCGTTATCGCCTACGTCATCTACCTGGTCGTCAGCATCGCGTTGACCGTCTGGGTGGGCCGGACCCTCAGCCGCAACGGCAGGCTCTTCCTGTCCGACGTGCTGCACGGCAACGAGAAGCTCGCCGACGCCGTCAACCACCTCCTGGTGGTCGGCTTCTACCTGGTCAACCTGGGCTTCGTCGCCCTGTTCCTGTCCGCCAGCGGGGACATCTCCGAGACCCGCGGCATCTTCGAACTGCTGTCGGCCAAGCTCGGCGTGGTGCTGCTGGTGCTCGGCGTGATGCACCTGGGCAACGTCTACGTGCTCAACCGGATCCGGCGGCGCGGGGTGATGGAGCGCGAGCAGGTGCCGCCGGTCGCTCCGCAGCAGTGGGCCGCTCCGGCGGCCGGGGCGTGAGCACCGTGGCCGCCGCCACCGACGACCGGGGCGCCGCGCGCGTCCCGGTCCGCCGGCTCACCGTCCTGTACGACGCCCGGTGCGGCCTGTGCACCTTCCTGCGCGACTGGCTGGTCCGGCAGCGGCACCTGGTGCCGCTGGAGCTCGTCCCGGCCGCGTCCCAGGAGGCCCGCCGCCGCTTCCCCGGCCTGGACCACGCCGCCACCCTCGACGAGATCACCGTCGTCGGCGACGCCGGCCAGGTCTACCGGGGACCCGCGGCGTGGATCGTCACCCTGTGGGCGCTGCGCGAGCACCGGCCGCTCGCCCACCGGCTGAGCACGCCCGCCGGGTCGAGGCTGGCGCGGGGCGCGGTGCTGGCCGCCGCGAAGTGGCGGGAGAACCGGTGGGGCGGCGACGGCCACCGCCGGGCCGACGGCTGGTCCTACGACCCGCGCCACGGCTGGACGCACACCACGCCCCCGGGCTGTGCGGACGGCACCTGCGCCACTGGTTAGGCTCTCTTTCCGTGCCCGCGAACACCGAAGGCCCCGACGAGGCCGCTCCCCCGACCGAGTCCTCCGAGGCGGCCACGCCGTCCAAGTCCGAGCAGACCCGCGCGCTGATCCTCCAGACGGCGATGCGGCTGTTCCAGGAACGGGGCTACGACAAGACGACCATGCGGGCCATCGCCCGGGAGGCCGGTGTCTCCGTCGGCAACGCGTACTACTACTTCGCCGGCAAGGAGCACCTGATCCAGGGCTTCTACGACCGTCTCGCCGCCGAACACCGGGCCGCCGTACGGGAGGTGCTGGAGCGGGAGACGGGGCTGGAGGAGCGGCTGTCGGGCGTGCTGCGGGTGTGGCTGGACGTGGCCGCGCCGTACCACGAGTTCGCGGTGCAGTTCTTCAAGAACGCCGCCGACCCGGACAGCCCGCTCAGCCCCTTCTCCCCGGAGTCGGAGCACGCGCGCGAGGAGGCGATCGGCGTCCACCGGGAGGTCCTCGCGGGCTCCAGGGCGAAGGTGCCGCAGGAGCTGCGGGAGGTGCTGCCCGAGCTGATGTGGCTCTCGCAGATGGGCCTCGTCCTGTACTGGATCTTCGACCGCACCGAGGGCCGCGAACGCAGCTACCGCCTCGCGGCGCGGGGCGCCCGTCTCACCGCCCGCGGCGTGGCCCTGGCCCGCTTCCGCGTCCTGCGCCCGCTGGTCACCGAGGTGCACGAGCTGTTCACGGACTTCCTGCCCGGGATGACACGGGCCCTTCCCGACCCGAAGGGCAAGGGGGCGCGGGGAGTGAGCGCCCCGGGCTGAACGGCGCCTCGGGGGGGCGCTCCGAGCGGTGTTCCGGCGGGCGGTCAGCGCCCGGGGCCGGAGGCCACCAGGGCCCACACCGTCTTGCCGTGCGGGCCCCTGCTCCACACGCCCCACGCGTCGGCGACGTGCTCCACGAGGTGCAGGCCCCGGCCGTGTTCCGCCTCGTCGCCGACCGTCAGCGGCCGGGGTTCGGCCCGGCCCTCGTCGGACACCTCGACGAGGCAGGAGCCGTCGGCGAGGGCGGTGACGGCGACCTCGAACTCCCGCTCGAGCAGCGGCCCGTGCCGTACGACGTTGGTGGCGAGCTCGGAAACGAGCAGGACCGCGTCCTCGAGCGCCGGGCCGTGCGGGGCGTGCCCCCAGTCGGCCAGATGGTCCCGCACCCGGTGCCGGGCCAGGCCGACGGAGGCGGGGTGCCGGGGCAGCCGGAAGGAGTCGCGTCTCACCACGTCCACTCCTCACTCCGTGCACACCTTCGCCACATGGCGCCCCGTCGGGTGACTGCCCGGTGGCGCCCGGCGGCATGCCCGGGCGGAGTCAGATCCAGTTCAGTTTCCACAGCCGGAACACGCCGTCGCCGTCCGCGAGGTACTGGCCGCCGCCGACGTCCGCGCTGGAGACGACGTACTCCTTGCGCTGCCACAGCGGGATGACCGGCACGTCCTCGGCGACGGCCTCCTGCACGTCGCGGAAGTCCCCGGCGGTGCGGCTGCGGTCGGCGTACTGGCGGCTGTCCCTGATGTACCGGTCGACGGCCTTGCTGCTGTAGCCGGTGTTCATGGTGGAGCCGGTGCCGACGAGCGGGGCGGCGAAGGTGTCCGGATCGGGATAGTCGGCGACCCAGCCGACGGCGTACGCGTCGAGCTTGCCGCTCGCCCACCGCTTCTGGAAGTCGGTCCACTCGTAGCCCTGGACCGTCACCTTGAACAGGCCGCTCGCCTCCAGCTGCCGCTTGAGTTCCTGCGCCTCGGCGGCCGCGGCACCGCTGCCCAGGCCGTAGCCGTAGGTGAAGCTGACCGGGATGCTGACACCTGCCTCGGTGAGCAGCTCGCGTGCCTTCTGCGTGCTGCGCTCCGGGTAGGAGTCGAAGAACGACGCGGTGTGGCCCGTGATGCCGGTCGGGACCAGCGAGTACAGCGGGTCGACGGTGCCGTCGTACACGGTGTCGGCGAGCTCCTCGCGGTCGATCAGCCAGGCCATCGCCCTGCGGACGTCCACCTGGTGCAGCGGCGAGCCGGAGCGGGTGTCGAGGTACAGGTTGCGGGTCTCGGAGCTGTCGGCCACGGTGACGCGCTGGTCGGGGTCGCTGGGGTTCAGCGCCGAGAGGACCTGCGGCGACAGCTGGCGCGTGGCGACGTCGACCTCCTTGGCCTTCCACGCCTTCTCCAGGCCGTCCGGATCGGGGTAGTAGCGCAGTTCCACGGGCGGTCCGGTGTCCACCGCGCCCCGGTAACGGGAGTTGGGCGTCAGCTCGACCGACCTGCCCTTGCTGTACCCGGTGAGTTCGTACGGTCCGGTGCCGTCGACCTTGTCGCCCTTGCGCAGGGCGTCCGCCGGGTAGCGCTCGCGGTCCACGATCGAGCCGGCGCCGGTGGCCACCTTGAACGGGAAGGTGGCGTCGGGCGACGACAGGTGGAAGGTGACCGTGCCGCCCTCGGCGTCCACCGACTTCAGGGTGGACAGCAGGGACGCCGGACCGACGTCGGAATCGATCTTCCTGACCCGGTCGAAGGAGTACTTCACGTCCTGCGCGGTCACCTTGCGACCACTGGGGAAGCGCAGGTCGTCGCGCAGCTCGCAGGTGTACGTCGTCAGCCCGCCGGCCGCGAAGGAACAACTCTTGGCCGCGTCCGGCACGGGGGCCGCGCCGCCGGGCTCGTACGTCAGCAGCGACTGGAAGACGTTGCTGAACAGCGCCCAGGACCCGGCGTCGTAGGCGCCGGCCGGGTCGAGCGAGGTGACGGTGTCCGTCGTGCCGACCCTGACGGCCTTGCCCGCGTTCTGCTGCGACGGCAGCAACTGCCAGCCGCCGACCCCGACGACCGCCAGAACCAGCAGTGTCACGAGTACGCGCATGCGACCAGATCGCATGGTGGTGCCCTGCCCTCCCCGGGCCCGTGGCCCAGCGCTTCACGTGCCGCTCCCCTTGGCGGCGGGGCTCACCTAATCACACGTGTTTCAGCCGGGGGAAGAGGAATCTGGCGAGATGAGAAAGTACTTACCGAGCGGTTGATTCCGCCCGGTTTCGCAGCCCCTCCCCAGCTTGGTGTTTCGCCCTCGCGGCGGGCCTGTCAGGTTTGCCGCGAGGCGAGTTCGACGACCGTGATGTCCGACGGGGCGCCCACGCGCGTGGGCGGGCCCCAGGCGCCCGCGCCGCGCGTGACGTACAGCTGGGTGTCGCCGTAGCGCTCCAGGCCGGCCAGGGTGGGGTTCGCGGCGGCGGCGAAGAGGTTGCCGGGCCAGAGCTGGCCGCCGTGGGTGTGGCCGGAGAGCTGGAGGTCGACGCCGTGGTCGACGGCCTCGTGGATCTGGACCGGCTGGTGGGCGAGGAGCACGCACGCGCGTGCCCTGTCGCGGTCGCCGAGCGCCCTGGTGAAGTCTGGCCCCTGGCCCTCGGCCTCACCCGCGACGTCGTTGACGCCCGCCAGGTCGAACCAGGGCAGTTCCGTGCGGGCGTTCTCCAGGGGGCGCAGGCCGAGCCGGCGCACCTCCCGCACCCACTGCTCGGCGCCGGAGAAGTACTCGTGGTTGCCGGTGACGAAGAAGCTGCCGTGCCGCGCTCTCAGCCGGGCGAGCGGGGCCGCCGCCGGGCCGAGGTCCTTCACACTGCCGTCGACCAGGTCACCGACGACGGCGATCAGATCGGGCTGGGTCGCGTTGATCGTGTCGACGACCTTCTGGGCGAAGCCCCGGCCGAGGACCGGGCCCAGGTGGATGTCGCTGACGACGGCGATCCGGTACCCGTGCGCCGCGCGCGGCAGCTTGGCCAGCGGGACCGTGACCCGCTTCACCCTCGGTCCGCTCAGCACCCCGTACGTGCCGTGTCCGACCGTCCCGACGGCCGCCGCGGCCGCCGCGCCGCCGATGACGCGGGAGACGAACAGACGACGGGAGGGGGCGGGGTCCGGCGAGGGGGCGTTTTCCGGCCCTTCGGGGCCCTCGTCCGACGGGGGCGCGGAAGAGGGGGTCGCGGGCCCTTCGGGCGTCGCGCCCGCCGGTACGCGTTCGGGCTCCGGGGCCGACGCCGGCCGGGTCGCGGTAGCCGGCGCCGAGCGGGCCACCGGTTTCCGGGCGCCGTCCCGTCGCTCCAGGAGACGCCGCAGCAGCGGCCGTACCGCCTCGCCCGCGAGCACCGCGAGCAGCAGGTAGATCGACAGGGCCAGCCACAGGAACCCCGGCCAGGCCAGGACGCGCTGGAGCCAGAAGGGGGCGCCCGTGCGCTCGGCGACCAGCGCGCCGACGGCCAGGGCCCAGCCGCCCGCGATCAGGACCGCGCCGCCGCGGCGGGCCCACCCGGGGGCCCGGGTGGTGTCGCGGAACAGGCGGCGCCACAGGTACCAGTTGGCCGTCACCAGGACGGCCAGGGCGAGCAGCACGAAGAGTATGGCCACGGTGTCCTTGATCCCTGCTGTGGGTTTCGGCGTACGGCTATGACGTTCGGCGCAGGGCGCGCAGTCCGCGCAACCCGATGACCCCGACGACCGTCCCCAATACGAAGGAGACGACGGCCAGCGTCAGGTGCACCCAGAAGTACGCCGTGGGGTCGCCGTCGTCGAAGGCGAGTCCACTGCTGTCCTTGATCAGGTTCTTGACGAAAGTGACCCAGATGACCCAGCTCCACACCCCGAAGGCGAGCAGGAACCAGGAGACCGGGCGGCTGAGCTTCATGCGTTCAGTATCGCCGTCTCGTGTCCGGTTCCGTGACGGGGGTGGGGAGGGGAGCGGGACGTCCCGCCGGGCGCCGGGTACGTTCTCCGTCGTGCCCGCACCCTTGAAGCAGACCGCCAGGCGAACCCTGCTGGTCACCTCCGCGACCCTCGCGTCCCTCGCGCTGACCGCGCCCGTGTCCCCGGCCGCGCCGGGCCCGTCGCCGTCGGCGCCCGCCTCGCCGTCGGCGCCCGCCTCGCCGTCGGCGCCCGCCTCGCCCTCGGTCTCCGCCTCCCCCTCGGTCTCCGCCTCCCCCTCGGCCGGTGCCTCGGCGTCCAGCCGTCCGTCGGCCACTCCCCCGGCGGACATGTCGTCCGTGGGCGGTGTCCGGCTCGGTCGGGCCGGGACGCAGGTCCAGCTGACGGGCGGGGCGCCGGTGCTGCCCAAGGACGTCACCGCGCGGTCGTGGATCGTCGCCGACGCCGAGTCCGGCGATGTGCTCGCCGCCCACAACGCGCACTGGCGGCTGCCTCCCGCGAGCACCCTGAAGATGCTCTTCGCCGACACCCTCCTGCCCCGGTTCCCGAGGACCACGCAGCACAAGGTCGAGCCGAAGGACCTGGAGGGCGTCGGGTCCGGCTCCAGCCTCGTCGGGATAAAGGAGGGCGAGACCTACACGGTCCACGACCTGTGGATGGGCGTGTTCCTGATGTCCGGCAACGACGCCGTGCACGTGCTGTCGTCGATGAACGGCGGCATCCTCAACACGGTCAAGGAGATGAACGCGCACGCCGAGGAGCTCCAGGCCCTCGACACCCAGGTGGTCTCCCCCGACGGCTACGACGCCCCGGGCCAGGTGTCGTCGGCGTACGACCTGACGCTGATCGCGCGCTCCGGGCTCCAGAAGAAGGACTTCCGCGAGTACTGCTCGACCGTGCGGGCCGCGTTCCCCGGCGAGACGAAGAAGGACAAGAAGGGCAAGACGACCAGGGGGACTTACGAGATCCAGAACACCAACCGGCTGCTGCGCGGCGACTACGACATCTCCCAGTACCCGGGCATCGCGGGCGTCAAGAACGGCAACACCACCAACGCCGGCGCCACCTTCACGGGCGTCGCCGAGCGCAACGGCAAGGTCCTCCTCGTCACGGTCATGAACCCGGAGAAGAGCGACCACAACGAGGTCTACAAGGAGACCGCCGCGCTGTTCGACTGGGGTTTCGCGGCGGCCGGCAAGGTGACGCCGGTCGGCGAGCTGGTCCCGCCGAAGAGCGCCGTGCAGGCCAGCGCGCAGCCGGACGCCGAGCACGGCTCCGAGGGATCCGGGGAGGCCGGCGGCCTCGGGAACGTCTCCGAGAAGCCGGTGGCGGGCGCGGTCGCCGAGGGCGGCGCCGGGGGCGTCGGCATCGCCATGGCGATCACCGGCGGTGTGCTGGTGCTCCTCGCGGGCGCGGCCTTCCTCGTCAACCGCCGCTGGCCCCTGCCGGACCTGGTGCGCCGCCGCCGGTGACACCCCGCCCACGGGCTGCGGACGGAACCGGGCTCGCCCCCGTGGGCTCACGTGGCACCTGGCTCCCGGGCGTCGGGCCCAGGTCTCGTCCGGACTCCGGCCCGGGCCTCATGCGGGTGCCGGACCGGGGTTTCGCGCTCGTTCCCGGCCGGGTGCTCCCGGGCCCCCGCCCGGGCTCTTCCCCCGACCCTCTTCCGGGTCCCGGCCCGGGCTCCTCTCCGGGCTCCTCTCCGGGCTCTCCTCCCGACCCTCCTCCGGGCCCCCGCCCGGGCCTTCGCGCCGGCCCCCGCCCGGGTCCTCGTCCCGGCCCTGGTGCGGGCCTTCGTGCCGGCCCTCGGGCCGGCCTGGGTGCGGGCCCCGGTGCGGGGCCCCGTCCGGCTTGTCGTCCGGGTTCTCCGCCTGATCCTCCGCGAGTTCGACGTCCTTGCTCCGGGTGGCCGTCCACGCCGCGCAGAACAGGACCAGTTTTGCGGTGAAGTTGATCCACAGCAGCAGGGCGATGGGGACGCCGAACGCGCCGTACATGCTCTTCGCTGCGACACCCTGGAGGTAGCCGCTCAGCAGCAGCTTGAGCAGTTCGAAGCCCACCGCGCCGGTCAGCGCGGCCACGGCCAGGCGGCGGCGCCCGGGCTCCACGCCGGGCAGCAGCGTCAGGACGTACAGCAGCAGGAGGAAGTCGGCGAGGACGGCGACGAGGAACGCGGCGATCTGCAGCAGGACCCCGCCCCAGCCGCCCTCGTCGATGCCGAGCTGCCGGGTGATCCAGCCGACCAGCGCGGAGGCGACGGCGGAGGTGGCGAGGGTGACGAGGACGGCGCCGCCGAGGCCGAGGAGGATCCCCAGGTCCTTGGCGTAGCTCAGGACCGGGTTCTCCTCCTCCTCGGGCAGCTCCCACACCGCGCGCAGGCACTCCCGCATCGAGCCGGCCCAGCTGATGCCGGTGAACAGCAGGGCGGCGCCGGCGATGAGACCGACGGTGCCCGCGTTCTGCACCAGGCCGGCGACGTCCAGCTGGTCGGAGATGCCGGGCACCTGCTCGGCGAGCCGGTCCTGGAGGTCCTTCTGCTGGTCGGTGCCGAGGGTGGCGGCGACGATCGTGGCGGCCACGGTGAGCAGCGGGAACAGCGCGACGAAGCTGGTGAACGTCATCGCGGCGGCGAGCCGCGTCCACTTCACCCGGTCCAGCCGCTCGAACGACCGCCACGCGTGCGTGGCCATCACGCGGGTCATGTACGGCCCGATCCCGGGGAGCTTCTTCAGCCAGTCCATGATCCGACTCTGCCCTTCTCCCGGCGGCGGGACGCCGAAGGCTGCCGAGCTGCGTCCACCCGGTGCGTCTACCCCGGAAAGGCGGCGTCGTGGCGCCCTTCCGGACGGTCGTGCCGTCCTCGGTCGCCGGGGGCCGCCCGCGCCGGCTTCCTCTGCGGCTCCGGCAGGGCGGACCTCGGCGTCTTCGCCCGGGACCGGGCGACGCGCTGCACGGCAGGGGCGCCCACGTCATGGTCGGGAGCGGGCGGGCCGGCGGCCGGCTACGGGGAGGTCGCTCACCATCGCTCCGAGGCGGTAGCCGCGGCCGTCGAGCCGGGGCTGCGGCGCCACGCGGAGACGGTGTGTATGCCGGGGCGGCTGCGGGTGGTGAGGGCGGCGCCGCGGCACCCGCCGCCGGGCGTCCTCCGCCGGCTGCCGGGCTGAGCGCGCTCTACCGGGCGGGCAGGGAGCCGCGGTCCACGCGGGCCGCCTGGGAGGGCACCATCGGACCGCCGAAGGGGTACTCGCGCAGCTTGCGCCAGATGCCGTCGGCGCCCTGCTCGTAGAGGGCGAAGCCGGTGCAGGACCACTGCGCCTCGTAGTCGGCCAGCTCCTGGTAGGCCCGGTCCATCGCCGCGTCGTCGATGCCGTGGGCGACCGTGACGTGCGGGTGGTAGGGGAACTGCAGCTCGCGGGCGAGCGGCCCGGCGGGGCGGCGGACCTGCTTCTGCAGCCAGGTGCAGGCCGCCGCGCCCTCGACGATCTGCACGAACACGACCGGCGACAGGGGCCGGAAGGTGCCGGTGCCGGACAGCCGCATCGGGAAGGGGCGGCCGGCCGCGGCGACCTCGGTCAGGTGCGCCTCGACGGCCGGCAGCGCGCCGGGGTCGATCTCGGTCGGCGGGAGCAGGGTGACGTGCGTGGGGATGCCGTGAGCCGCGGCGTCGCCGAAGCCCGCGCGCCGCTCCTGGAGCAGGCTGCCGTGGGGCTCCGGGACCGCGATCGACACTCCGATCGTTACGGTCCCCACGTCGTCTCCTGTCGTCGTACCGAAGGTGCTGTCGGGTGCGTACGCGGTCGAGGTCGCTCGTACTCGGTCGTACGGCTATCGACTGTACGGCCACGGCTGTGCTGTGGGCAGGCGCAGCGGAAGTGATGTGCAGCGCTCTGCCCGTTGGACATGTGTGCGGTCGTGCGCCCTCAGTGCTTGGCGGGCAGGAAGCCCACCCTGGCGTACGCCTGGGACAGCGTCTCGGCGGCGACGGCACGCGCCTTCTCGGCGCCCTTGGCGAGGATCGAGTCGAGCGTCTCGGGGTCGTCCAGGTACTGCTGGGTGCGGTCCCGGAACGGCGTCACGAAGTCGACGACGACCTCGGCCAGGTCCGTCTTGAGCGCGCCGTAGAGCTTGCCCTCGTACCGCTGCTCCAGCTCCGCGACGGTGGTGCCGGTCAGCGTCGAGTAGATGGTGAGCAGGTTGCTCACGCCGGGCTTGTTCTCGGTGTCGTAGCGGATGACCGTGTCGGTGTCGGTGACCGCGCTCCTGACCTTCTTCGCGGTGGCCTTCGGCTCGTCGAGCAGGTTGATGAGCCCCTTCGGCGTGGACGCCGACTTGCTCATCTTGGTCGACGGCTCCTGGAGGTCGTAGATCTTCGCCGTCTCCCTGAGGATGTACGGCTTCGGGATCGTGAAGGTCTCGCCGAAGCGGCCGTTGAAGCGCTCGGCGAGGTCGCGGGTCAGTTCGATGTGCTGGCGCTGGTCCTCGCCGACCGGCACCTCGTGGGCCTGGTAGAGCAGGATGTCGGCGACCTGGAGGATCGGGTACGTGAACAGTCCGACGGAGGCGCGGTCGGCGCCCTGCTTGGCGGACTTGTCCTTGAACTGCGTCATGCGGGACGCCTCGCCGAAGCCGGTGAGGCAGTTCATGACCCAGGCGAGCTGGGCGTGCTCGGGGACGTGGCTCTGGACGAAGAGCGTGCAGCGGTCCGGGTCGAGGCCGGCCGCCAGGAGCTGGGCGGCGGCCAGACGCGTGTTGGCGGTCAGCTCCTTCGGGTCCTGCGGGACCGTGATCGCGTGCAGGTCGACGACCATGTAGAAGGCGTCGTGGGTCTCCTGCAGGGCCACCCACTGGCGCACGGCGCCGAGGTAGTTGCCGAGGTGGAACGAGCCTGCGGTGGGCTGGATTCCGGAGAGCACGCGGGGTCGGTCTGAGGCCATGTTCACCATTCTCTCAGAGGGTGAGGGTGGGTTCGGCCCGGGACGTCGGGGGCGGGTGGGCGGGGAGCCGCGGGCCGGTGAGGGCCGTTCCCGCAGTTCCCCGCGCCCCTGCGTCTGCTGTCCCCGGGGGATCAGCCGAGGTCGATCTCGGGGTACAGCGGGAAGCCGGCGACCAGGTCCGTCGCCCGCCCGGCGATCTCGTCCGCCACCTTCGCGTCCAGCACGTGCGAGGCCTTGGACGGGGCGCCCGACTTGGTCGTGCCCGGCTCGGTCGTCGTCAGGACGCGGTCGATCAGGCCCGCCACCTCGTCCATCTCGGCCGTGCCCAGGCCGCGGGTGGTCAGGGCGGGGGTGCCGATGCGGATGCCGGAGGTGTACCAGGCGCCGTTGGGGTCGGCGGGGATGGCGTTGCGGTTGGTGACGATGCCGGAGTCGAGGAGGGCGGCCTCGGCCTGGCGGCCGGTGAGGCCGTAGGAGGACGCCACGTCGATGAGGTTCAGGTGGTTGTCCGTGCCGCCGGTCACCAGGGTCGCGCCCCGGCGCGTCAGGCCCTCGGCCAGTGCCCGGGAGTTGTCGACGATGCGCCGGGCGTAGTCCTGGAAGGCGGGCTGCCGGGCCTCGGCGAGGGCGACGGCCTTGGCGGCCATGACGTGCGGCAGCGGGCCGCCGAGCACCATCGGGCAGCCGCGGTCGACCTGCTCCTTGAGGGAGTCGTCGCACAGGACCATGCCGCCGCGCGGGCCGCGCAGCGACTTGTGGGTGGTGGTGGTGACGATCTGGGCGTGCGGGACCGGGTCGAAGTCGCCGGTCAGCACCTTGCCCGCCACCAGGCCCGCGAAGTGGGCCATGTCCACCATCAGGGTCGCGCCGACCTCGTCGGCGATCTCCCGCATGATCCGGAAGTTCACCAGCCGCGGGTAGGCGGAGTAGCCGGCGACGATGATCAGCGGCTCGAACTCGCGGGCCGAGGCGCGCAGGGCGTCGTAGTCGATGAGGCCGGTGGCGGGGTCGGTGCCGTAGGAGCGCTGGTCGAACATCTTGCCGGAGATGTTCGGACGGAAGCCGTGGGTGAGGTGGCCGCCGGCGTCCAGGGACATTCCGAGCATGCGCTGGTTGCCGAAGGCCTGGCGCAGCTCGGCCCAGTCGGCCTCGGTGAGGTCGTTGACCTGGCGGGCGCCGGTCCTCGCCAGGAAGGGGGCCTCGACCCGGTCGGCGAGGACGGCCCAGAAGGCGACCAGGTTGGCGTCGATGCCGGAGTGCGGCTGGACGTAGGCGTGGCGGGCGCCGAAGAGTTCCCGGGCGTGCTCGGCGGCGAGCGCCTCGACGGTGTCGACGTTGCGGCAGCCGGCGTAGAAGCGGCGGCCGACGGTGCCCTCGGCGTACTTGTCGCTGAACCAGTTGCCCATGGCGAGCAGGGTCGCCGGGGAGGCGTAGTTCTCGGAGGCGATCAGCTTGAGCATCTCGCGCTGGTCGGCGACCTCGCGGCCGATGGCGTCGGCGACGCGCGGCTCGACGGCGCGGACGACGTCGAGCGCGGCGCGGAAGGCGGTGGACTCGGTGGAGAGGGGCTGCTCTGGCATCTCGGCCTCCGGATGGCGTGGCGGGGAGCGGTCACGGTTCTCGGTTCGGCCCAGGCGCACGGCACTTGTCGCTCAGGCCGCTCCCCGATGGTCCGTCCCATCCTTGCGCGCCAGTCACGGCCTGTGGAAAGCCTACCGGGCGGGCCGGACGGCGCCGGCTCATCGTCCACCATGCGAGCGACGGCGCGCGGGAGCCCGCCGGGGGCGGCCGGGGTCAGAGGATGACGTGGGGCAGGAAGCGGGCGTACTCGTCGGTGATCAGGCCCGAGGACTCGCGGATGCCGAGCCCCGCGGACTCACCGCCGACGACCCAGGCGCCGAGGACGACGTGGTTGCCGTCGAAGGCGGGCAGGGGGGCGAGCTGCTGGTAGCAGCAGGGTTCGTCGGTGCGGACGACGGGGTCCGCGCCGGCCTCGTGGACGGTGACGCCGGCGCCCTCGCGGCCCAGGAGGGGCTTGGCGACCCAGCCCGTGGTGGTGGCGAGGTCGCGGGGGCCGTCGAGGTGGGCGGGCAGGAGGTGGGGGTGGCCGGGGTACAGCTCCCAGAGGACGGCCAGCAGGGCCTTGTTGCTGAGGAGCATCTTCCAGGCGGGCTCGATCCACAGGGTGGTGCCGGTGCCGCCGCCGTTGTCGAGGGTGTCCAGGACGTGGCCGGCGAAGCGGTCGGTGGTGAGCCACTCCCAGGGGTAGAGCTTGAAGCAGCTGCGGATGAAACGCAGTTGGTTGTCGACGAAGCGGCCGGAGAGCGGGTCCCAGCCGATCTCCTCCATGGAGATCCAGTCGGTGGCCAGCCCCGCCTGGTCGGCGGTCTCCTTGAGGTAGGCGACGGTCATGAGGTCCTCGCCGAGTTCGTCGGCGGAGGAGTGCGCGAAGTACAGGGGGCTGCCGGGCGGCAGGAGGGAGGCCTGGGTGCGCCAGGTGTCGACGAGGCGTTCGTGCAGGGAGTTCCACTGGTCGGCGCCGGGGAAGCGGTCCTCCATCCAGAACCACTGGGGTGAGGCGGCCTCGACCAGGGAGGTGGGGGTGTCCGCGTTGTACTCCAGCAGCTTGGCGGGGCCCGTGCCGTCGTAGCGCAGGTCGAAGCGTCCGTAGACGGAGGGGAGTTCGGCGCGGCGGTGCCAGGCCTCGGTGACCGCCTCGGCGACGCGCGGGTCGGTGATGCCGAGGTCGG
This sequence comes from Streptomyces sp. NPDC030143, assembly GCF_055573695.1. Lineage (NCBI taxonomy): Bacteria > Bacillati > Actinomycetota > Actinomycetes > Kitasatosporales > Streptomycetaceae > Streptomyces > Streptomyces sp. NPDC030143. The sequence continues at coordinate 206,681 of NZ_JBVIAY010000010.1, read as the reverse complement.
CCAGGCGGTCGTGGGTGACGAGGTGGTCGGCGGCGGCGAGGCACATGCGGTGCAGTTCCTCGACGGTCTCCTCCAACGCCTCCACCTCGTCGAGGGTGAAGGCGTAGTAGGCGCTCTCGTCCCAGTAGGGGCGCAGGGTGCCGTCCGGGTGGCGGGTGAGCGGGTAGACGAGTCCCTGTTCCTCGACGGTCCGCTGCCAGCCGGGGCGGGGTTCGATGGTGTGGCGTCGCACGGGGTGTCCTGTCAGCCGCCGCTGCTGCCGCCGTCGCCGCCGAAGCCGCCCCGGTCGACGCCGCCGCTCCCGCTGGATCCGCCGGATCCGCTCGAACCGCTCGAGCCCTTGCCCGGCTTGCTGAAGGAGCCGCCCTCGACGTAGGAGCCGTTCTTGTTGCCGCCGTAGTACCAGGCGCTGCCGGAGGACGAGGTCTTGGCCGACTTGCAGTTCTTGTCGGCGACGACCTTGTAGCCCTTGGAGAGGGTATAGCTGTCGCGGTCGACGCAGCGCTTGTCGGGGGCGTCCGAGGAGCAGGCGGTGAGGGCCGCGGCGAGCAGGCCCATGCCTCCGAGTACCACCGTGCCCGAGCGCAGTTGCCTGCGGGTGTCCGCCATGTCCCGTCTCCCCCTCGTCCGTTGGATGTGCGCTCCGGCCGTGGCCGGATGTCACCCGTTCAGACTAGAGAACGATCACCGCGCGCGGTACACGGGCCCCCTCGCCGGCCGGCCCGCCACCCGATCGGGAACCGAGGGCGAGCGGCGGGGACCGCGCCGTCCTCAGTCGGGCAGTGCCGCGCACAACGCGTCCAGGGCTCCCGTCCACGCGTGGTCGGGCGGTGTGCCGTATCCGACGACGAGGGCGTCCATCGGTTCGACGACCGCGTCGGGGTGGCGGTAGCGGGTGAGGCCGTCGACCGCCAGGCCCTGCCAGGCGGCGGCGCGGAGCACCTGGCGCTCGGTTCCGGGCGGCAGCCGCAGCACGGCGTGCAGTCCCGCCGCGATGCCGGTGGCGCGCACCCGGGGGGCGCGCTCGGCGAGGGCGGCGACCAGCGCGTCGCGCCGGCGGCGGTACCGCAGGCGTGCCGAGCGGACGTGGCGGTCGTGGGCCCCTGAGGTGAGGAACTCGGCCAGGGTGAGCTGGTCCGTCACCCCGCACGTGTCGACGCCGCCCTTCGCGCGCGTGACCTCCTCCACCAGGGCGGGCGGCAGCACCGTCCAGGCCAGCCGCAGGCCGGGGGCGAGGGACTTGCTGGCCGTGCCGAGGTACACGACCCGGTCGGGGTCGAGTCCCTGGAGGGCGCCGACGGGCTGGCGGTCGTAACGGAACTCGCCGTCGTAGTCGTCCTCCAGGACCAGGCCGCCGGTGCGCCGCGCCCAGTCCACGACGGCCGCCCGCCGGTCGTGATGCAGGGGCACGCCCATCGGGAACTGGTGGGCGGGGGTGAGCAGGACCGCCCCGGCGCCACCCGGCCCGCCGGGATCCGTGCCCCGCGCGTCGAAGGGCAGCGCGACGACGCGCAGCCCGGCCCGGCCCAGCACCCTCCAGTGCTCGTCCAGGCCGTACGACTCGACGGCGACCGTGCGGACGCCGCGCGCCCGCAGGACCGCGCCGAGCAGCTTCAGGCCGTGCGCGAACCCGGCGCACACCACGATCCGCCCGGGGTCGGCGCGCACGCCCCGGGCCCGGGAGACGTAACCGGCGAGCGCGGCGCGCAGTTCGGGGCGGCCGCGCGGGTCGCCGTAGCCGAAGGCGTCGTAGGGGGCGGCGTCGAGGGCGCGGCGGGTCGCCCTGACCCACTCCGAGCGCGGGAAGGAGGCGAGATCGGGGAAGCCGGGGCGCAGGTCGTACGCCGGCCGGGCGGGGCCGGGCGGGTGCGGCGCCGCACCGGCGTGCGGGACCGCGGTCCGCGGGACGGCGGTGCGCTCGGCGACCCTGGTGCCCGAGCCCTGGCGGGCGGTGAGCCAGCCTTCGGCGACCAGGTCGGCGTAGGCCTCGGCGACCGTGTTGCGGGCGAGGCCCAGGTCGACGGCGAGGGAGCGGGAGGACGGCAGCCGGGTGCCGGGTGCCAGCCGACCGGAGCGGACGGCCTCGCGCAGGGCGTCGGTCAGACCGCGGCGCAGGCCCGGTCCGGTCGGTTCCAGGTGCAGGTCGACGCCCAGAGTGGCCCACGGTTTCCCCATGGAAATGGACCATACCCGTGGGCAGCCCTGCTCCTAGGGTCGGTGTCATGACCACAGAGGAAACCGTTCGGTACGCCCCCGAGCAGACCCCGCGCCTGCGGTGGGCCCAGCTCGTCCCCGACGTCTACAAGGCGATGGTGCGGCTCGACACGGCCACCCGGCAGGGCCTGGACCCGGCGCTGCACGAGCTCGTGAAGATCCGCGCCTCCCAGATCAACCACTGCGCCTTCTGCATCGACATGCACACCAAGGACGCGCTCGCGGCGGGCGAGAGCGTCGAGCGGATCGTGCTGCTCGCCGCGTGGGAGGAGTCGCGGCACTTCTACACCGCCAAGGAACTCGCGGCGCTGGAGCTGACGGAGGCCGTGACGGTTCTGACGGACGGCTTCGTTCCGGACGAGGTCTACGAGAAGGCCTCGAAGCACTTCGAGGAGGCGGAGCTCGCACAGCTGATCGCCGCGATCGCGGTGATCAACGCGTGGAACCGGTTCGGGGTGACCTGCCGTATGACGCCCGGGCACTACCAGCCGGGGCAGCACACGTGACGGCGCGGACGGCACTGCTCGACCGGGCCGTCGGCGAGGCCATGTCGCGGCTCAGCGCGGTCGCGAAGAAGGGCCTCGGCGATCCCGCCCTGGCCGAGCTGGTCGTGATCCGGGCCTCGCAGCTCAACCACTGCGCCTTCTGCCTCGACATGCACCTCGCGATCGCCCGCGAGCACGGGGTGGGTGAGCGGCAGCTCGATCTGCTGGCCGCCTGGGAGGAGGCGGGGGACGTCTTCGACGAGCGGGAGCGGGCTGCGCTGGCCCTGACCGAGGCGGTGACGGTCCTGACGGACGGTTTCGTGCCGGACGTGGTGTACGAGACGGCGGCCGGGCACTTCGACGACGTGCGGCTGGCCCACCTGGTCGGTCTGATCGTCGCCGTCAACAACTGGAACCGGGTCATGGTGGCCCGCCGGATCCCGCCGGGAGGACACACGCCGTGAACAAGACCGAGACGTTCCGCCGACTGCACCGCCGCGGCGCACCCGGAGACCCGCTGGTCCTGCCCGGCCCCTGGGACGCGGCCAGCGCCCGTGCCTTCGTCGACGCCGGTTTCCCGGCCCTGGCCACGCCGAGCGCCGGGGTCGCCGCCTCGCTCGGCCACGAGGACGGCCGGACCCCGGCCGACGAGATGTTCGCGGCGATCGCGCGGATCACCCGGGCCGTCGACGTGCCGGTGTCGGCGGACGTCGAGAACGGGTACGGGCTGGCGCCGAAGGAGCTGGTGGAGCGGCTGCTGGAGGCGGGCGCAGTGGGCTGCAACCTTGAGGACTCCGAGGGGGGAGTCCTCAAGGACCCGGCGGCGCACGCCGACTGGCTCGCCGAGGTGCGGTCGGAGGCCGCCGACCGGCTCTTCGTGAACGCGCGGATCGACACCTTCCTGCGCGGTGTCGACGACCCGGACCGGGCGATCGAACGGGCCGCCCTGTACGTCGCGGCGGGCGCCGACTGCGTGTACCCGATCCAGGCCCCCGTCGCCGTCCTGCCCCTGCTGCGGTCGGGGATCCAGGGGCCGGTCAACGTGTTCGCGCGCGTCGGCGAGGGCCCCTCGCCCGCCGAACTCGGCGAACTCGGGGCCACCCGGGTCACGTTCGGACCGGGGCTGCAGCGCAGGGCCGCGCAGGCGGTGCGGGAACTCGCCGCGGACCTGGCCCCGGGGGCGTGAGGTCCGCGGCCCGCGCGAAGGGGCCCTGAGCCGCCGCCCTCGTCGCGGGCCGCCGGGCCGCCGGGCCGCCGCCATCGTCAGCGGGCCCTCGGGGCCGCCGCCCTCCCCCGGGGGCGTGGGGTCCGGGCGGTGGGTCAGGACAGCCACGCGTGCCACGTGGACGCGTGGTTGTCCACCCACTTCTTCGCCGCCTCCTCGGGACTGAGCTTCTGGTCGGCGATCATCAGGGAGACCTCGTTCTGGTCCTCGGTCGTCCAGTGGAACTTCTTCAGGAAGGCCGCCGCCTTGCCGCCCCTCTTCGCGAAGTCCGCGTTGAGGTACTTCTCCAGCGGGGTGTGCGGGTAGCCGCAGGCGACCTTCTCCGGGTCGGCGTCGCAGCCCTCCTTGTACGGCGGCAGCTTCACCTCCGTCATCGGCACCTTCTCGAACAGCCACTGCGGGGCGTACCAGTACGTCAGGAAGGGCTTCTTCTCCTTGGCGAACTGGCGGATCTGCGTGATCTGCGCGGCCTCGGAGCCCGCGAAGACGACCTGGTAGTCCAGCTTCAGGTTCTTCACCAGCGCCTTGTCGTTGGTGACGTACGACGGGGAGCCGTCCATCAGCTGGCCCTTGCCGCCGCTCTCGGCGGTGCGGAGCTGCGACGCGTACTTGTCGAGGTTCTTCCAGTCGGTGACGTCCGGGTGCTGCTTCGCGAAGTACGTCGGCACGAACCAGCCGATGTGCCCGGTGACGCCGAGGCCGCCGCCGCGCACGATGGTCTTCTTGTCGTCGACGTAGCGCTGCTCCTGCTCGGGGTGGCCCCAGTCCTCCAGGATCGCGTCGACGCGCCCCTGGCTGAGGGCGTCCCAGGCGGGCACCTCGTCGATCTGGACGGTGTCGACGCGGTAGCCGAGTTCGTGCTCCAGCAGGTACTGGGCCACGGCGACGTTGGCCTGGGCGCCGACCCAGGACTGCACGGACAGCGTCACGGTCCTGGCGCCCTGCGCGTTGGCGAAGGGCGAGGCCTGCTCGGTCATGTCGGCGGCGCCGCAGCCGGTGAGCAGCGCGAGCGCGGACACACCGCCCACCAGGGCGGTCGTACGGAGTCGCATGTCACGCTCCCTTCTTGGCGCGCCGGTCGGCCGGCTGGGTCACCCGGTCGAGCATCAGGCCCAGGCAGACGATCGCGGCGCCGGCCACGAGACCGGTCGCGAGGTCGCCCTGCGCGAGGCCGAAGACGACGTCGTAGCCGAGGGCTCCGCCGCCGACCAGGCCGCCGATGATGACGACGGCGAGGACCAGGACGACGCCCTGGTTGAGGGCGAGCAGCAGCGCGGGCCGGGCCAGCGGGAGCTGGACCTGGCGCAGTTGCTGGCCGCCGGTCGCGCCGAGCGAGCGCGCCGACTCCATGGCGGCCTGGTCGACCTGGCGCAGCCCCTGGGTGGTGATGCGGACGACGGCCGGGAGCGCGTAGACGACGGCCGCCGCCACGGCCGGGGCGCGGCCGACGCCGAACAGCGCGACGACCGGGATGAGGTACACGAACTGCGGCATCGTCTGGAAGACGTCCAGCACCGGCCGCAGCAGCCGCTCGAAGCGGTCGCTGCGGGCGGCCGCGATGCCGGTCGCGAAGCCCAGGACGAGGGTGACGGCGACCGCGGCGAGCACCTGGGAGAGGGTGTCGAGGGACGGTTCCCACACGCCGAGCACGCCGATCGCGGCCATGGCGAGGACGGCGGTGAGCGCGGTGCGCCAGGTGCCGATCAGCCAGGCGAGCGCGGCGACCAGCAGCAGCACCGACCACCAGGGCAGCCACTGCAGGCCGTCCCGGAGCGGGTCGAGGACCCAGGTGGTGAAGTGGCCCGCCCAGTCGGCGGTGCCGCCGACGACGGGGACGCCGGAGTAGAGGTGGTCGGTCATCCAGTCGACGGCGCGGTTGACCGGCTCGGCGATGGCGACGGTCCAGGCGTCGGGCCAGTCGAGACGGCCGGCGAGGCGGCCCGCGACTGCCACGGCGGCGGTGCCGAGCAGGGCGAACACCCAGTACGCGGCCCGGCGGTGGCCGCCCGGGTCGCCGTCGCCGAGCCGGCCCGCGGCGGCCGTGACACGGTCCAGGACGACGGCGAGCAGCACGATCGGGATGCCGGCGGCGAGCGCCGCGCCCACGTCGACCGAGGCCAGCGCCTGGTAGACGCGGTCACCGAGGCCGCCCGCGCCGATCACCGACGCGATGACGGCCATGGACAGCGCCATCATGATCGTCTGGTTGAGGCCGAGGAGGAGTTCCTTGCGGGCCAGCGGGATGCGGGCGGTCAGCAGGCGCTGGCGGGCGGTGGCGCCGAGCGACTCGACCGCCTCCAGCACCTCCTTGTCGGCGCCGCGCAGGCCGAGCGCGGTGAGACGGGCCATGGGCGGGGCGGCGTAGACGACGGTGGCCAGGACGGCCGCGGGGACGCCGATGCCGAAGACGAGGACGACCGGCAGGAGGTAGGCGAACGCCGGCAGCACCTGCATGGTGTCCAGGACCGGGCGCAGGGCGCGGTCCATGCGGTCGGAGAGCCCGGCGGCCAGTCCGAGGAGCGCGCCGACGGCGACCGACGCGAGGACGGCCACGACCATCAGCGCGAGGGTCTGCATGGTCGGCACCCACATGCCGAGCAGGCCGCAGGCCAGGAACGCGCCGGCGGTGCCCAGGGCGAGACGGGCGCCGGCGACGCGCCAGGCGACGAGCGCGCCGAGCGCGGTGACGCCGGCCCAGCCCACGCCGAGCAGGAACAGGTAGACACCGCGCACCGCGAGAACCACGGCGTTGCTGACGTGTCCGAGGAAGTACAGGAACAGGGGGTGGCTGTCCCGGTTGTCGATGATCCAGTCGCTGGCCCGGGTGAGGGGGCCGGAGAGGTCGACGGTGAGGGACGCGGGCCAGGCGGCGCCGCTGAAGCGGGCGGTGGCCAGCGGGACGAGGACGGCCGCCGCCAGGGCCAGCACGAGGAGTTTGCGGACCGCCGGGTGTTTGAGGAAGGCGGGGACGGTGGCACGGGGGGCGGGTGCGGTGATCGTGGCCATCAGACCGCCTCCTTGCTGGGTTCCGTCCCCCTGCCGGGGCGGGGCACCCCGGCCGGTCCGGTGGCCGGCCCGGCGGCCGGCTGCGCGCCCGTCTCCGTGCCGGCGACGACGCCGAGGAGGGCGTCGGAGTCGACGACGCCGACGCAGCGGCCCTGGTCCACCACCCGGGCGGCGGTGCCCGCCCGGGCGACCGCCTCGATGGCCTGGGAGACGGTGGCGTCCGGAGGGACGGCGGGGCCGGTGCCCGCCTCGTCCGCGGCGACGGGCCGCATGGCGGTGCGGACCGTCAGCACCTGTTCGCGCGGCACCTCGCGGACGAACTCGCGGACGTAGTCGTCGGCGGGCGAGCCGACGATCTCCTCGGGGGTGCCGAGCTGGACGACGCGGCCGTCGCGCATGAGGGCGATGCGGTCGCCGAGCTTGAGGGCCTCGTTGAGGTCGTGGGTGATGAAGACCATGGTTCGGCCCTCCTCGCGGTGCAGGCGGACCACCTCCTCCTGCATGTCCCGCCGGATCAGCGGGTCGAGCGCGCTGAACGGCTCGTCGAAGAGGAGCACCTCGGGGTCGACGGCGAGCGCCCGCGCGAGACCCACACGCTGGCGCTGACCGCCCGAGAGCTGGCCGGGCCTGCGCTCTTCCATGCCTTCCAGACCGACCTTGGCGACGATCTCGCGGGCGCGCTCACGGCGTTCGGCCTTGCCGACGCCCTGGATCTCCAGCCCGTACGCCACGTTGTCGAGGACGGTCCGGTGGGGCAGCAGCCCGAAGTGCTGGAAGACCATCGCGGCGCGGTGGCGGCGCAGTTCGCGCAGCCGGGTGCGGTCCATGGCGCGGACGTCCTCGCCGTCGACGGCGATGGTCCCGGCGGTCGGTTCGATGAGCCGGGTCAGACAGCGCACCAGGGTGGACTTGCCGGAACCGGACAGGCCCATCACCACGAAGACCTCGCCCTTGCGCACGTCGAAGGAGACGTCGCGGACGGCGGCGGTGCAGCCGGTGCGGGAGCGCAGCTCGGCGGCCGGCAGGGACGCCAGCTCGGGGTCCACCGGCACGCGTTCGGGCTTGGGGCCGAAGACCTTCCACAGGCCCTCGACGGAGAACACGGGGGTGTTGGGAAGTGTGGTCATCGCGCACCGCCTCCGATCAGGTCGACCGCTCGTTCCCCGACCATGAGCACCCCGATCATCGGGTTCACCGCGGTCATGGTCGGGAAGACGGACGCGTCGGCGACGCGGATGCCGTCCAGGCCGCGGATGCGCAACTGCGGGTCGACGACGGCGAGTTCGTCGTCGGCGGCACCCATGCGGCAGGTGCCCGCCGGGTGGTACACGGTGTGCGCGACCTTGCGGGCGTACTCGCTCAGCTCCTCGTCGCCGGTGACGTCCGGGCCCGGGCAGACCTCCCGCTTCAGCCAGGTGGCCAGCGGCTCGGTGCTCGCTATCTCGCGGGCGATGCGGATGCCGTCGACGAGGGTGCGGCCGTCGTAGTCGTCCTCGTCGGTGAAGTACCGGAAGTCGAGGGCGGGCTTGACGGACGGGTCGGCGCTGGTCAGGTAGAGCCGGCCGCGGCTCTTCGGCTTGGGGATGTTCGGCGTCATGGACACCCCGAACTCGGGCCGCTCGTAGCCGAGGCGCTCCGGGTTGTCCGTGAAGGGGACCTGGTAGAAGTGGAACATCAGGTCGGGGCCCGCGTGTTCGGGGTCGCGGCGCACGAACAGGCCCGCGTCGGAGTCCATCGCGGAGTTCTCGGGGATCGGGCCGTGCGTCTCCCACACGATCACCGACTCGGGGTGGTCGAGGAGGTTCTCGCCGACGCCGGGCAGGTCGTGGACGACGGGGATGCCGAGCGCGTCCAGGTCGGCCTTGGGTCCGATGCCGGAGTGCAGCAGCAGCCGCGGCGAGTCGACGGCGCCGGCGCACAGCACCACCTCGTTGCGGGCCCGTACGACGAACTCCTCGCCGTCCTTCGCCCGCACGTGCACCCCCTGCGCCCGGGTGCCCTCCAGCTCCAGCCGGTAGGCCCAGGTCTCCAGCAGGACGGTCAGGTTGGCGCGTTCGTCCATCACCGGGTGCAGGTAGGCCACCGAGGCGCTGGAGCGCTTGTTGTTCTCCGGGTGGTAGGCGAGGTCGAAGAAGCCGACGCCGTCCTGGAACGGCTTGCTGTTGAAGCCCTCCACCCGGGGCACGCCCAGTGCCGCCTGCGCCGCGTCGACGAAGTCACGGGCGATGGCGTTGCGGTCCTTCTCGTCGACCGGGACGATGTTGTTCTTCAGCCGCGCGTAGTACGCCTCCATGGGGACCGCGCCCCAGCCCTCGGCGCCGGCGGCCTCCCACTCGTCCCAGTCGGACGGCAGCGGCTTGAAGGCGATGAGGGTGTTGTGGGAGGAACAGCCGCCGAGGACGCGGGCGCGGCTGTGCCGGATGTGGGAGTTGCCGCGCGGCTGCTCGGTGGTCGGGTAGTCGTAGTCGAGCTCGCCGCCGAGCAGGCCCGTCCAGCGGCGCAGGGTGAGGACGTCGTCGCGGCCGACGTCACTGGGGCCGCCCTCGATGACGGCGACCGTGACGTCGGGATCCTCGCTGAGGCGGGACGCTATGACGGAGCCGGCGGTGCCACCGCCGACCACGACATAGTCGTAGACGTGATTGTTCTGGGACATGGGGGTACTCCAGGAGGGCCGGGCGCGAAACTGAGGAGAGGGAGTCGACCGATGGGGGGTCAGCCGGCGAACCAGCGGACCGGCTGGGGAGCGAGGTTCTGGTAGACGTGCTTGGTCTCGCGGTACTCGGCGAGTCCGGCGGGGCCGAGTTCACGGCCCACGCCGCTCTTGCCGAAGCCGCCCCACTCCGCCTGCGGGAGGTAGGGGTGGAAGTCGTTGATCCAGACGGTGCCGTGCCGCAGGCGTCCGGCGACGCGGCGGGCGCGGCCGGCGTCGGCGGTCCACACGCCGCCCGCGAGGCCGTACTCGGTGTCGTTGGCGAGGGCCACGGCCTCGTCCTCGGTACGGAAGGTCTCGACGGTGAGGACCGGTCCGAAGACCTCCTCGCGGACGACCCTCATCTCGCGGTGGCAGTGGTCGAGGACGGTCGGCTCGTAGAAGTAGCCGCTCTGCGGGCGGTCCGGTGACGGGTCGGGGCGCCGGCCGCCGGAGCGCAGCACCGCGCCCTCGGCGAGCGCGGAGGCGACGTACGCCTCGACCTTGGCGCGCTGCTGTTCGGAGACGAGCGGGCCGCACTCGACGCCGTCCGCGGTGCCCCGCCCGAGGCGGATCCGTTCGGCCCGCCGGGAGAGTTCGGCGACGAATCGGTCCCGTACGGACTCCTCGACGATGAGGCGGGCGCCCGCCGAGCAGACCTGGCCGCTGTGGATGAAGGCGGCGTTGAGGGCCTGGTCGACGGCGGTGTCGAAGCCCTCCTCCGTGGCGCAGGCGTCGGCGAAGACGACGTTGGGGTTCTTCCCGCCGAGTTCGAGGGCGACCTTCTTGACGGTCGGGGCGGCGGCCTGCGCGACCTTGGTGCCGCTGACCAGGCCGCCGGTGAAGGAGACGAGGTCGACGTCGGGGTGCTCGGCGAGACGGGCGCCGACGGTGTGCCCGGGGCCGGTGACGATGTTGGCGACGCCTGCGGGCAGCCCGGCCTCGGCCAGCAGACCGATGAGCGCGACGGTCGTCAGGGGGGTGATCTCGCTCGGCTTGACGACGAAGGTGTTGCCGGCGGCGAGCGCGGGGGCGATCTTCCAACTCGCCTGGAGCAGCGGGTAGTTCCACGGGGTGATCAGCGCGCAGACGCCCACCGGTTCGTGGACGACGACGCTGTGGATGTCGGGGGAGCCCGCGTCGACGACCCGGCCGGGGGCCTCGGCGGCGACGAGGTCGGCGAAGTAGCGGAAGGCGTCGGCGACACAGTCGATGTCGACGCGGCCCTCCTCAACGGTCTTGCCGGCGTCACGGCTCTCCAGCAGGCCGAGTTCCTCGCGATCGCGCACCAGGAGGTCGGCGACGCGGCGCAGCAGGGCGGCGCGTTCGGCGGCCGGGGTGCGCGGCCAGGCGCCGTGGTCGAAGGCGTGCCGGGCCGCCGCGACCGCCAGGTCGGTGTCCTTCTCGTCGCCCTCCGCGACCACCGCGAACGGCAGGGCGTCTGCGGGGTCGAGGATCTCGCGCGTGGCGCCGGAGACGGCTTCGCGCCATTCCCCGCCCACGTGGATGGTCTGCCGCGTCTGTATGTCTGCTGTGTCCGCCATGATCGGATGTGCCTTCCGTTCCTGTTCAGTGCCCCTGTGTCACACGGGTGTCACTCATCGGGACCGTGAGCGTCTGCCCCGGCCCTGGGATTGCATGCGCAATCGCTGGCCGAAAGTGCGCTGTGTCACTGATCGCGGGAAGGGAAGGCGGGTCCGACCTGCGCGGAGTCAGAGCTCCGAGCTCTCGGGGGTCCGGTACGCGGGGATCGGCGCGTCGGCGGGCGGGTCCTCCCCCACGCGGCCGTCGATCGACTCCCGGACGAGGTCGGCCTGGCCGACGTGGCGGGAGTACTCCTCGACCAGGTCGACCAGCAGGCGGCGCAGGCTCGGCGACTCGCCGCTGCGCGAGGTGTGGACGGCGAGCCGGTCCGGGCCGCCGCCGTCGAGTGCCTCGCGGACGTGGGCGCGGGAGCGGGCGACGGCGGACTCCCACAGCGCGAAGAGCTGCTCGGGGGTGTCGGAGGCGGCCGAACGCCACTCCCAGTCGGGCTCGGCGTCCCAGTCGACCGTGTCCCAGGGCGCGCCCAGCTCCTTGCCCAGCAGCCGCCGGGTGAGGTACTCGTCCTCGACCAGGGCCAGGTGCTTCAACAGGCCGCCCAGGGTGACGGCGGACGAGCCGAGGCGCGTGTTCAGGCCGGCCGCGTCCAAACCCTCGCACTTCCACGCCAGGGTTCTGCGCTGCCGTTCCAGGGAGCCGACCAGGGTGTCGGCCTCGCTGCCCGCGACGGGCGGCTCCAGCAGCGGCCGGGGCTCGGTGATCTCACTCATGCGCGGCACACTACGGTCGGCTCGCGGCCCCGCGCGGGGGAACGCGGCGACACGGTCCGGGAACACGACGATCCCCGGGCGGCGGCCGCCCGGGGATCGTCACATGGGGAACGTCAGATGAGGCCGAGCGCGCGGACCGCCTCGCGCTCCTCCTCCAGCTCCTTCACGGAGGCGTCGATGCGGGCGCGGGAGAACTCGTTGATCTCCAGGCCCTGGACGATCTCGTACGAGCCGTCCTTGGTGGTGACGGGGAAGGAGGAGATCAGACCCTCCGGGACGCCGTAGGAGCCGTCCGACGGGATGCCCATGGAGGCCCAGTCGCCGTCCGCCGTGCCGTTGACCCAGGTGTGGACGTGGTCGATGGCGGCGTTGGCGGCCGACGCCGCGGAGGACGCGCCGCGCGCCTCGATGATCGCCGCACCGCGCTTGGCGACGGTCGGGATGAAGTCGTCGGCCAGCCACTTCTCGTCGTTGACGACCTCGGCGGCGTTCTTGCCGGCGACCGTGGCGTGGAAGATGTCCGGGTACTGGGTGGCGGAGTGGTTGCCCCAGATGGTCAGACGCTTGATGTCGGCGACCGTGGAGCCCGTCTTCTTCGCCAGCTGGGTCAGCGCGCGGTTGTGGTCCAGGCGGGTCATCGCGGTGAAGCGCTCGGCCGGTACGTCCGGGGCGGCGGCCTGGGCGATCAGCGCGTTGGTGTTGGCCGGGTTGCCGACGACGAGGACCTTGACGTCGTCCGCGGCGTGGTCGTTGATGGCCTTGCCCTGGGGCTTGAAGATGCCGCCGTTGGCCTCCAGCAGGTCACCGCGCTCCATGCCCTTGGTGCGCGGGCGGGCGCCGACGAGGAGGGCGACGTTGGTGCCGTCGAAGGCGACGTTCGGGTCGTCGGTGATGTCGATGCCCTGGAGCAGCGGGAACGCGCAGTCGTCCAGCTCCATGGCCGTGCCCTCGGCCGCCTTGAGCGCCGGGGTGATCTCCAGCAGGCGCAGCTTCACCGGCACGTCCGCGCCGAGCAGCTGGCCGGAGGCGATGCGGAAGAGCAGGGCGTAACCGATCTGGCCGGCCGCGCCGGTGACGGTGACGTTCACGGGAGTGCGGGTCATGGCGTTCTCCGTATGACAGCTGGCGGTGGGGCGTCCCTGCCCCGGACGTTTGATCGATCTCTTGGTATCAAGAGATCGATCCAGCGGTCAGGCTATCGCGCATCCGGGATGCCGGACGTCCCGGGTTGTGTGGCCCACCCCACAGCGTGTCACCGGCCGCCGGAGAGGCCGGGCGCGGGTCGCGGGCGCTCACCAGAACGGCGGCCGCCGGTCCGGGAGAGGGGAACCGCGCGGCCGCCGGGTGGGGGTTACCGGTCGTGCCGGACTCCCGTGGGGGTACGGTTCGCGTGCCCGCCGCGGCCGCGGGTAATCCCGTGAGCGCAGCATCTTCACGCTTGTGAAGATCGCCGGCGTGGTCGCGGGCACCCGCTCGGGAGGGGTGTCAGCCGGTGCATCCCCGCTGTCCGGACGCCAGCACCGCGCACGCCCGTGCCCGCGCGGGGTCCGCCGCCGCCACCATCGGGGTGTAGGCGATCGTGTCCCCGGCGGCGGTGATGTCGCCAATCTGCCGCGCGGCACCCACCGTCAGCCGGACCTCGTCCCCCTGAGCCGCCCGGGTGATCCGGGCCCAGACGGCGCCGCAGGTCCGGCTGTAGCGGACCTCCAGCCGGGTGGTGCCGACGGTGACGTCCCGGGTGGTCGTGGCGAGGGTTCCGCTGCACCCCATCGCCTCCGCGTCCCGGCCGGTGCAGCCCGCTCCGACGCAGCCCACCCCGGCCGGCGGGACGGGGCTCGGGGTGGCCGACGGGGACGGCGGGGCGGCGACGGTCCGGCCCTTCTCCGGCGTGCCGCCGTCGGTGAGCAGGAAGGCGCCCACGGCGACGAGCACCACGCCGAGGGCGGCGGCGAGGAACACCGCCGGGCGGCGCGCGGCCGGCCCGGGCCGCTCGGCCGGGGGCGCGTCGGCGGGCTCCCGCGGGGTTCCCGCCGTCCGGGGCGCCGTCGGGGACCCGCCCGCCGGGCCCGCGACGCCCGGGTCCGGCGTCGTCACCGTCCGCGCGCGCGAGAGGCGGACGGCCTCGGCGGCCCGGTCCTGCCGCAGCTCCGCACGGCTCCAGGCGCGCTCGGCGAGTTCCCACAGAGCGACCAGCGCGGCGGGGTCCGTCCCAGCGGCCTCGGCCAGTGCGACGACCGCCCCCTTGGGGGCGAGGAGCCGGCCGTTGAGGTAGCGCTCCCAGGACGCCCGGCCGTAGCCGGTGCGGTCGGCGAGCGCGGCATGGCTCAGACCGGCCTCGTCCACGATCCGACGCAGGTGGCCGGCGAACTCCCTCACCTGCGGTTCGAGTTCCGTCGGCAGGTCCTTCCAGCGAGACATCGTCCCCCTTCCCCGCGCCGAGGCCCCGTTCGGCCACGTCAGCGCTCAGCCGGACAGCACGGCTCCCCCGACCGCGGCGAACAGCAGCACGAGCAGCAGCACGACCGCGGTCAGCAGGAGGCGCCCGGACCGCTCGGCGGGCGGCGGCGCGGGCTCGTCCGCCAGGCCCTCGAGCCGGTCCCACCACGGGACGGTGGGGTCGTCCTCGTAGTCCGCGGTGTCCGCGGCGTCCCCCGCGCCGGCCGGGTGCGCGGGGTGCGCGCCGGCCGTGGGGTCCGTCGGCGGTGCCGGCCGGGGCCAGGCCTCGACCGCCAGTTCCCAGCGCACGCAGTGGCGTTCGGCGTCCGCGCCGGCCAGGCCCGCGACCCGGCACAGCGCGGCGACGGCCTGCCGGGGCGGCGGCTGGACGGCGTTGAGGTACCGCTGCCAGGACGACTTGCTGTACGCGGTCCGGGCACCGAGGGCGGCCAGACTGAGACCGGTGCCGTCCTTCAGCTGCCGCAACTGCTCGACGAAGTGCCGAACCTCCGACGGCAGTCCGTCCGGCAGCGGCTGCCAGGCGCTCATCGCGCACCTCCTCCTCGGTCTCGCCGCCGGCTCTCCCGCCGGCCCTCCCGCCGCTCCGATCAAGGGACGACGTCCGGCGGACGGTCGGTTCCCGGTCCGGCGGGGACTGTGGCGGGGCCCGCACACGGTGGCGGAACGGTCACTTCCGTGCCACGGCCGACGGACAGCCGTTGAACGCGACGGCGGCCGTGGGGGAGCGTGGAAGCGCGTCGGCGGCCCGTCCTGGCTCGGGGGAGAGGACGGGCCGCCGTACGGCTGCGGTGGTCAGCTGTTGCTGACCGTGAAGTGCAGGGTGTCCTTCAGGAACGGGATCTCCAGCCACGGGTCGGGCTGGGCCATCAGCGCCAGCAGCACGATCACCGTGCCGAGCACGCCGTAGGTCACGATGTCCGTGAAGCGGGAGCGGACGGCGAGCATGCCGACGCCGGGCAGCAGCCAGCGCAGCACCGCGCCGCCGAGCAGGGCGGCGCCGATCAGGATCGTGCCGACGCGGAACAGGTCGAGCGCGGTCACCAGCAGACCGAGCGCGACCAGGGCCAGGACGGCGATGATCGGCCACTGCCGGGCGGCCAGCGCGTCACCGGAGGCGGCGCGGCCGGCGCCCTCGGGGCGCGCGGTATCCCGGGTGAAGAGCGGGAACCGGCGTGTGGTGCGGCGCGGGACGCCGTCGGCGTCGGGGGCGCTGACCGGGGCGCGGACCTCGATCTCCCCGGTGGGTCCGATCTCGATCCCGGACCTTGCCTCGGCCTCGCTCCCGGCCGCCTCGCGGGGCCCGGTGCGGGCTTTCGTGCGGGGGCCGGTGCCGGCTTTCTCGCGGGTCTCTGTGCCGGCTTTCGTGCGGGGCCCGGTGCCGGTCGCGCTCCCCTTCCGGGTGCCGGTTCCGGTCTCGCCGCGGGTGTCACTGGGCTCAGCCGACACTGCGCTCCGCCGCCTCGACCACGTTGACGAGCAGTTGCGCGCGGGTCATCGGGCCGACCCCGCCGGGGTTGGGCGAGATCCAGCCGGCGACCTCGCGGACGTCCGGGTGCACGTCCCCCACGATCCTGCCCTCGGCGCTGCGCGAGACGCCGACGTCGAGGACGGCGGCGCCCGGCTTGACGTCCTCGGCGCGGATCAGATGGGCCGAGCCGGCCGCGGCGACGATGATGTCGGCCCGCCTCAGGTGCGCCGACAGGTCCCGGGTGCCGGTGTGGCACTGGGTGACGGTCGCGTTCTCGCTGCGCCGGGTCAGCAGCAGCGGCATGGGCCGGCCGATGGTCACGCCGCGGCCGACGACGACGACCTCGGCACCCTTGATCTCGACGCCGTGGCGGCGCAGCAGCGTGAGCACGCCGTGGGGGGTGCAGGGCAGCGGGGCGGGTTCGTTCAGGACCAGCCGGCCCAGGTTCATCGGGTGCAGCCCGTCGGCGTCCTTGGCCGGATCCATCAGCTCCAGGACCCGGTTCTCGTCGATCCCGCGGGGCAGCGGCAGCTGGACGATGTACCCGGTGCAGGCCGGATCCCCGTTCAGCTCGCGGACGACCGCCTCGATCTCCTCCTGCGTCGCCGTGGCGGGCAGTTCACGCTGGATCGAGGCGATGCCGACCTCGGCGCAGTCGCGGTGCTTGCCGGCGACGTACTTCTGGCTGCCGGGGTCGTCCCCGACGAGGATCGTGCCGAGGCCGGGCGTGACGCCCTTCTCCTTCAGCGCCGCCACGCGGGCGGTCAGATCCGACTTGATCTCGGCTGCGGTGGCCTTGCCATCGAGAATCTGGGCGGTCATGGGCCCATCCTCCCGGATGACGGCCTCCCGGTTCCAATCCGCGCCCGCCTCACTCCCCCGGAATGCCGCTGGACAACGCGGCGGCCCCGGCGGAACGATTGGCGCGCAGTGCCGCGGGCAGCACGGGGGGACGAACCGCATCCGCACGCCCTTCCTCCGCACCCTGCCACGCGTCGTCCCCGCACTCGAGTGCACTCGGAGGAAGGACCACCATGAGCTTCGGCGAGCCGCACAACCCCTACGGGCCGCCGCCCCAGCAGCCCCCGTCCCCGCAGCAGCCCCCGCCCGCTCCCGGCTACGGTCCCCCGCAGCCGGGCTACGGCACCCCGCAGCAACCCCCCTACCCGCAGCAGGCCTACCCCCAGCAGTACCCGCAGTTCCCGGGCGACCCGCAGTACCCCGGCGGCCACCCGGGCGGCCCGCAGACGATGCCGGGCATCACGCGCGCCGCGCGGATCATGCTGGGCCTGGTCGTCCTGGCCCACCTGATCGTCGCGGGCGCCTACGGGTGGGTGCTGTCCCGGTGGGACGAGGAGATGCTGAAGGCGGGCATCAGCGGCGACGAGCAGGCGGAACGTTACGCCGACCTCGGCAAGGGCGTCGTCGTGTTCCTGCTGGGCCTGGCCGTCGTGTTCGCGCTGCTCGGGGTGGTGCTGCTGTTCCAGTACGCCAAGGGCGGCAACGCGGTGCGGGTGTGCTCCATCGTCTACGGCTCGTTCGCGATCGTCACCGGCATCTTCACCCTGTCGGCCTACGGGCTCGGCCTGATCATCATGGTGATCTCGATCCTGCTCATCGTCTTCTGCGCGCGACGCGACAGCGCGGCGTGGTTCCGCCGGCCGCGGCACTGAGCGGGCGGGCCCCGGTCCGCCCGGGGCCGCGACGCCTCCCCTCGGTCCGACGCGCCCGGCGAAGGCGTGAGAGCGCACGACAGCAAGCCCTCGGGGGGTCCTCGCACCGTCCGCCTGGGCGCGGCCCGGTGCCGTGCCCAGGCGGCCTGATCAGGCGCCCGTAGTGCAAGGACCCCTTACTCTGACCCAGAGCCTGGGGGAGCCGGACCAGGGGGAGGCCGACGCCCATGTCCATGTCGATGTACAGCATCATCGTCGTACCGCCGCGGTGCGACGAACCCCGCGGACAGTTACGGATCGGGCCCGGTGAGCGTCTGGCCTTCGGCCGGGCGGCGGCGGGCAACGACCTGGTGATCGCCCACGAGGGTGTCTCCAGGGTGGCGGGGGAGATCACCGCGCAGGGCGCCTTCTGGATCCTGAGCAACCACAGCGCCCACCAGACGTACGTGGTGGAGAACCCGGAAGGGGCGGGCGAACACGTCAAGGTCGCTCCCGGCCGTCAGGACGCGCCCATCCCCTTCGAGTTCTCCCGGGTGGTCCTGCCCGCCGCGGGCGACCTGCTCAGCTTCGACGTGTGGGCGCCGCGCCACGGCTTCCGCGCGCGCCACGCCGGCCCGGGGGCGGCCGGCTCCGCGACGACGCCGGCGTTCGCGCTGGACCGCACCAAGCGCTACTTCGCCGTCCTGGCCGCCCTGTGCGAGCCCCGTCTGCGCGGCACGCCGCACGCTCCGCTGCCCGCCGTCGACGACCTGGTCGAGCGGCTGCGTCCCGGCTGGCCCGGGGCCAGCCGCTCCGCCGTCTACTGGAACATCGACTACCTCGCCGTCAAGCTCCGCCTCAGAGCAGGCCCGGACACCGCCGAGCCCGGACGGCGCCACAACGGCAAGAAGGAGTCGCTGGTCTCGCTGGCCCTGCGGTTCGACCTCGTCCGCGAGGAGGACCTGATCGTCCTCTCCGGCCCCGCCCCCGGCGAGGCGGCCTCGTGACCGGCGCCGACCACCGACGGCCGCACGCCGTGCCGGTCCCCCGGGGCTACCGCGTCGGCCGCTGGGAGGTGCGCGAGCCCCTCGCGTCCGGCGCCTTCGCGACCGTCTACGCGGCGAGGAACACCCGGCCCGGCGACGGACCGCCGTCCCGCGCGGCGCTGAAGTTCCTGCCGACCGGTACCCGCACCCCGCGCCAACTGCAACACCTGCGTGAACTGGCCGAACGTGAGGTCGAGTTGCTGACCCGGCTGCGCGCGCCCCGGCTGATCCGCATGTACGAGACCCTCACCGTCGACGACCCCGGCCGGCCCGGACTCGACGGCGCCACGGTCCTCGTCCTGGAGCGGGCCGAGGCCTCCCTGGACCAGCTGCTGGACCGGTCCCCGGTCCCCGGCCCGGGCCCCGTCCTCCTCGCCCAGGTCTGCGAGGGCCTGAGCCAGCTGCACCGCGCCGGCTGGGTCCACGGCGATCTCAAACCGGGCAACGTGCTGCTGCTGCGGGACGGTTCGGTGCGGCTGGCCGACTTCAACACGGCCGCCGAACTCGAGGGCACCCACGCCTACGCCCCCGCGTTCGCCACGCCCGACTACACCCCGCCCGAACTGCTGTGGCCCGAGATCAGCGAACGCGGCACGCGCATCCGCCCCAGCGCCGACGTCTGGGCCTTCGGGGTCCTGGCCCACGTGGTCCTCACCGGCACCTACCCGCTGCCCGGCGCCACCGCCGAGACGCGCACCGACGCCGCCGCGCGCTACGCCCGGGGCACCGACGAACTCCGGCTGTCGCCCCGCCTGCCCGCCGCCTGGCGAGGGATCGTCACCGACTGCCTCGCCCGCACCCATGAGGACCGCGCCGCCCACGACACGGCCGCGCTGCTGCGCCGCGTGCAGAAGGCCGCCGGCACCGCCCCCTCCGCCCGGCTCCCCCGGCTGCGCCCGCTCCGATGGCGCGGCCCCGCCCTGGCGGCCGCCCTCGCGGGCGCCCTGCTGGCCGGAGCGGCGACGGTGACGTACGTGACCCTGCGGGACCAGGGGCCGTCGTACGGCTACCACCGCTGTCCGTTCGGGTCCGTGTGCTTCTTCAGCGGGCGCAACGGCACCGGTGACATGTGCGCCTGGGAGCAGAGCGACCCCGACTGGCTGTCGGGGGAGGAGACCTGCGCGTGGACCGCCGGCCGGCCGGTGAGGTCCGTCTTCTACAACGGCGACGAGTCGACGGGCCTGGGCGGCGTGGCGTACTACCGGGGCCGCGACTACACGCCGGTCGGCGAGGACGTCACCCGCCCCAACAACCGTCGCCGCACCGGCTGCACCGGGCAGCACGCCCAGGGCAACCTGGCGGGCACCTACGCACCCCTGTCCCATCAGCTCATCCCGCACTGCGGTGACCTGACGAAGCGCGAGGACTCTCCCTGATGCCTGGAAAGTTGTAGGTACCCCCGCCTCCCCCGCCCCGCGAGCATGGCCGTGGCACAGCGCCAGGTACCACCGACTCCACGGGGAAGGGACCACCATGACCCTCCGTACGACTCGTACGACCCGCACGCGCCTGGGGGCCGCCCTGGTCGCCGCGGCCGCGGCCGGCGCGCTCGCGGTGAGCGCCTCACCGGTCTCGGCGAACGCCGACGACGGTTACGTGAGCGGCGCGGGCACGTTCTTCGACGACTTCGGCGACGAGGGCACGCTGTCGACCTCGTCCCACCGCAACTCCAACGCCACCTGCCTGTGGCAGATCATCCTGCTGGCGGAAGGGGCCAACGAGAGCGACGGCACCGACTACGACTTGTCCGACATCGACGGCGACTTCGGCCCGAACACCAAGGCCGCCACCGAGAGCCTGCAGAGGACCTGGGGTCTCGGCGTGGACGGCAAGGTCGGCACCCAGACCTTCGGCGCCGCCGACGAGCAGTGGAACGCGTCCACCGGGGCCGGCGAGCTGGAGCACCTGTCCACCGGTTCGGCCGCCGAGACCAAGTACAAGCTGCGCTACCACGGCGCCCGGTACTACTTCGACTTCTACCGCACCGAGTCCGGCAAGTACCGCTTCTTCCACGACGGCGCCTGGCACTACGCGAGCTACAGCTCCAACACCTGCGGCTGACGGCCGCGCGCGAAGGGCCCGCCGGTCATGGACCGGCGGGCCCCCGCGCTCGTGCGGCTCAGTGGAAGAAGTGCCGCGTCCCGGTGAAGTACATCGTGATGCCGGCCTTCTGCGCGGCCTCGACGACCAGTTCGTCGCGGACCGACCCACCCGGCTGGACCACGGCCTTCACCCCGGCCTCGGTCAGGATCTCCAGACCGTCGGGGAAGGGGAAGAAGGCGTCGGAGGCGGCGTAGGAGCCCTCGGCACGCTCGGCGCCGGCCCGCTCGACGGCCAGCTTCGCGGAGTCGACCCGGTTGACCTGCCCCATGCCGACACCGACCGAGGCGCCGTCCTTGGCGAGCAGGATCGCGTTGGACTTCACGGCCCGGCAGGCCTTCCAGGCGAACGCGAGCTCGCGCAGTTCGTCGGCGGGGAGCGCCTCGCCGGTGGCGAGGGTCCAGTCGGCCGGGTCGTCGCCGTCGGCCTGGAGGCGGTCGGTGACCTGGAGGAGGGCACCGCCGTCGATCGGCTTGACGTCGACGGGGTGGGCGGGGCCGTCGGGGCAGCGCAGCACGCGGATGTTCTTCTTCTTGGTGAGGGCCTCCAGGGCCCCCTCCTCGTAGTCCGGCGCGACGATGACCTCGGTGAAGATCTCCGCGACCTGCTCCGCCATCTCCTTGCTGACCGGCCGGTTCACGGCGATCACGCCGCCGAACGCGGACAGCGGGTCGCAGGCGTGCGCCTTGCGGTGCGCCTCGGCGACGTCGGCGCCGGTCGCGATGCCGCAGGGGTTGGCGTGCTTGATGATGGCGACGGCGGGCTCGTCGTGGTCGTACGCGGCACGGCGGGCGGCGTCCGTGTCCGTGTAGTTGTTGAACGACATCTCCTTGCCGTGCAGCTGCTCGGCCTCCGCCAGGCCACCCGTGCCGGCGGTGTAGAGGGCGGCGGGCTGGTGCGGGTTCTCGCCGTAGCGCAGGGTGTGCGCGCGCTCCAGGCTGGTGGCGAGGAAGGTCGGGAACGGCGAGTCGTCGGCCGGCGCGTACGCGGAGGCGAACCAGGAGGAGACCGCGATGTCGTACTCGGCCGTGTGCCGGAAGGCCTCGGCGGCCAGGCGCTTGCGGGTGGCGAGGTCGAAGCCGCCGCCCTGCGCCGCCGCGAGGACGTCGGCGTAGCGGGCCGGGCTGGTGACCACGGCGACCGACGGGTGGTTCTTGGCGGCGGCGCGGACCATGGAGGGGCCGCCGATGTCGATCTGCTCGACGCACTCGTCCGGCGAGGCACCGGAGGCGACGGTCTCGCGGAACGGGTAGAGGTTGACGACGACGAGGTCGAACGGCTCCACGCCCAGCTCGGCGAGCTGGCGCCGGTGGTCCTCGAGCCGCAGGTCGGCGAGGATGCCGGCATGGACCCTGGGGTGCAGGGTCTTGACGCGGCCGTCGAGGCACTCGGGGAACCCGGTGAGCTCCTCGACCTTGGTGACGGGCACACCGGCGGCGGCGATGCGTCCGGCGGTGGACCCGGTGGAGACCAGTTCCACGCCGGCCTCGTGCAGCCCGCGGGCGAGCTCTTCCAGACCGGTCTTGTCGTAGACGCTGACGAGCGCCCGGCGGATCGCCCGCTTGCCGCTCTCGGCCGTGACAGTGCTGTCGGCGGTCACTGGATAACTACCTTTCGTCCCTCAATGCGATAGCCGTTGCGGGCGAGGCGCCCCACGACCTCGACGAGCAGCCTTCGCTCGACTTCCTTGATGCGCTCGTGCAGCGCGCTCTCGTCGTCCTCGTCCCGGACCTCCACCACGCCCTGCGCGATGATCGGGCCGGTGTCGACGCCGTCGTCGACGAAGTGGACGGTGCAGCCGGTGACCTTGGCCCCGTAGGCGAGGGCGTCGCGCACTCCGTGGGCCCCCGGGAAGCTGGGCAGGAGCGCGGGGTGGGTGTTGACGAACCGCCCGCCGAACCGGGCCAGGAACTCCTTCCCCACGATCTTCATGAAACCGGCGGAGACCACGAGGTCGGGCTCGTGGGAGGCGACGGCCTCGGCGAGGGCGGCGTCCCACTCCTCACGCGTGCCGT
Source organism: Streptomyces sp. NPDC030143 (assembly GCF_055573695.1). Lineage (NCBI taxonomy): Bacteria > Bacillati > Actinomycetota > Actinomycetes > Kitasatosporales > Streptomycetaceae > Streptomyces > Streptomyces sp. NPDC030143. The sequence goes on along the minus strand of NZ_JBVIAY010000010.1, from coordinate 184,009 downwards.
ACTCCTTGACCTTCCGCACGAAGGTCGGGATGCCGGCGCGCTCGGCACGGGCGAGCCCCTCGATCCCCTCGCGGTCCGCGCCGACGGCGACCACCTCGGCGCCGTAGGCCCCGGCACCTGCGGCGGCGATCTCGTCGAGGAGCGCCTGGAGGTTCGTACCGGATCCGGAGACCAGCACGACGAGGCGCTTGACCGGCTCGGCCACGGGCTTGGCGGCCACGGCGGGGCCCTTTCTCGGGGGTGCGTTTGTGCGGTCGTACGAACGCTTCGCGCCCCGGGATACGGGGAAGTCTACGAAGCGGCCGACCGTCAGCAACGATACCGGCACTCCGGACGGCCCCCACGGGACGGGGGCGTGGCCGGAAGGTAGCGTCTGGGGCGAGCGGGCTCGGGAACGCGGTGGTCGTGCGGTGCGTTCCCGAAGTGACAGCTCACGTCAGAAAGCCGTATCACCTAGGGGAAGACGCTCTCTTGATGCCGGACCGCAGTCTGCGACTCCTCACGCTCCCCCCGCAGCCGCCGCAGTCGCCGCAGTCGCCGCAGGGAGGGGAGCGCGGCGCGGTGGTGCTGCGGGAGCGGCGCCCGGCCTCCCCGCCCGAGGCGCAGGGCGGCGGCGAGGACGACAACCCGTTCGCACCGCCGCCGGAGGGCACGCCCGACCGCCCCTGGCAGCCCCGCCACCCCGCCCCGGGGGGTGACGGCTCCGGCGATCCCCACGGCTCGCGCGGCGGCTCCCCGTGGGGCAGTCAGTGGAGCGACCGTCAGCCCGGCCGCTCCCCGGAGGGCGGTTTCGGCGAGCGCCCCCGTGGCGGAGGCGGCCCCGAGGGCGGCGGGTCCGGCAGCAAGCCCGGTCCCCGCTGGGACCCCACGGACCCCGCCCAGCGCCGTGCGCGCTACGCCCTGCTGAGCGGCATGTGGGCCTTCTTCTTCGCCCTCTTCGGCTGGCCCTACGTCGCCCTGCTGCTCGGCGCCCTCGCCCTGCACTGGGGCATCAGCGCCCTGCGCGCCAAGCCCCGCACCCCCGACCCCGACAACCCGGCGCCCCAGCCCACGGGCCGCCCCCAGAGCACGGCGGCGATCAGCGGCCTGGTCACGGCCTCGCTGGCCCTGGCCCTGGTCGCGGTGACCTTCACGGCCCAGCTGGTCTACCGCGACTACTACACGTGCACCAACGACGCGCTGACCAACGAGGCGAAGCAGTCGTGCAGCGACCTGCTGCCGGACGGACTGCGGGGAATCCTGGGGGCCAACGGCTGAGGCGTGCGCCTGCGTCAGGGGGCAGGCAGCGGTGCGGACGGCTGACGGGGTCGAGGCGGCCCGGTGGGCGAGGTTCGGGCCCGCGTCGTACGGGGCGTCGCCGTCGTCCAGCCGCCCCACCGACGGGCTGGCGGACGGGACGGGCCGCCGACGACGCCGACAGGGCGGACGGCTGACGGTCGGCGTCTCTGCGTGGGCTCCCGGGGGTGGGTAGCCGACGGGTCGGCGGTCCCTGTGGTGGGTGCGGTCGGGGTCACGGCGGACCTTCGTGTGCGGTCGGGGTCATGCGGGAGCTTCCCGTGCGGTCGGGGTCACGGCGGACCTTCGTGTGCGGTCGGGGTCATGCCGGAGCTTCCCGTGCGGTCGGGGTCATGCCGGCGCTTCGTCCTCCCCCGCCGCCTCCCGCAACGCGGCCCACCGCGCCTCCCGGGCCGCCTCGTCGTCCCGCCACTCCGCGTCCGCCACGGCTTCGGTGACGTCGTAGACGTCATCATGCGGGTTCTCGTGCGAGGCGTGGTGCGGGGCATCGTCGTCGTCCCGCACCACCGACGCGGAGCCGGAAGCGGGGGCGGGGACGGGCAGCGCGACGGGCAGGGGTTCGGGCCCCGACGCGGACTCGGAACCGGACCGGGACCGCGTGCTCCTCGGGCGCCGGCCCCACCACCGCGCCGCCAGCGCCACCGGGACCCCGACCGCCACGGACCACGCCGCCACCGCCGGCCCGACCTGCCACCACACGGGCCCGAACCGGGCCAGCACCCCCACGCCCAGCGGTCCGCCCGCCAGCCCCGCGAGCACCGCCAGCGACAGCCCGCACGTCATCCCGGCGCACACCGCCACCGCCATGGTCCGGCCCCACGACCAGGCCGCACCGCCGACCACGCGTACCGCGCCCCGCCCCACGAACACCCCCACCGTGGCCCCGGCCACCAGGGTCACCAGCACGGCCGCCGCCCAGTTCGGCAGCGCCCCGGGCCCCGGGTCCGGCACCGCCGCCAGCAGCGGGAACGGGGGCAGCAGCGGCGCCGGGTCCGAGGACGACAGCCGCACCACATGCCCCGCGCCCAGCACGAACCCGGGGCCCACCGCGTACGCCGCGCCCCACACCGCCGCGTTCGGCACCAGCGCCACGCAGAGCAGCAGCACCGCGAACCGCCCCGACCAGCCCTCGGTCAGCTGCAGGAAGGCGCCGCGCGCCGCTCCGAGGTGCCACAGGGACGACGCGGCCACGAGCAACGCCCCGCCTCCGACGAGCGCCGCGCCTCCGGCCCCCGCCGCCCGCGCGGCGACCCCGAGCCCCTCCCACCCGTCCGCCCCGAGGACGGCGCGCCGCAGCCCGCGCGGCAGCACCCGCAGCGCCCTGTCCACGGGCCCGCCCGGACGCCCGTACGCCGTCCAGACGCCCACTCCCGCCGCCGACACGGCGACGGCGGGCACGCACACGACCGTCCAGCCCCACGAGGGCCGCAGCACCCCACCCGCCGCATAGGCGGCGGCGACCACCCCCACGGTCAGATAGCCGATGACGACGCCGCTCCACGCCGTGCGGGCGCTGATCAGCGGGGCGTCCTCGTCACCGCCCTCCACTGCGTCCCGCGCCGCGCGGTGCACCAGCCACACCGGCAGGACGAGCAGCAGCATCGGCGTGACCCCGACCGGCGCCGGGGCCCCGGAGAGCGTGTCGGCGCGCACCAGCTCCGCGCCGTGCGCCAGCAGCCACAGCGCGGCGGCGACGTGCAGCGCGCCCTCCGGCCCGCTGTCCGGGTACGGCGAACTGATCCACAGCACCATCACGAGCACGGCGAACGAACCGAGTCCGAGTCCGGCTGCCAGCACGCCGCCCAACACGCCGGTGGCCAGGCCGGGCGGACGGTGGCGCATCCGGGCGAGCAGGCGCGACAACAGGGACGACAACGACGGTCGGCGAGCGGTCATCTGGATCACGACCGTCATGCTCCCAACGACACGCGCTTTCCCGTCGTAACAGGAGAAGTTCCGCTGTGTCGCTCAATATACGTTTATGTACTTTTTCGTACGAAGGGGTGCCCTGTGACGCGGAGTCCCGACACCCCGCTCCCCCCACCCGAGGAGCGCCGGCGCCTGCGGGAGAGGGCTTCACTGACGCAGGCCCAGCTCGCGGCCCGCGTGGGCGTCAGCCGGGAGACGGTGCGCGCGTGGGAGGCCGGACGGTCGACTCCCCTCGGCCGAAAGCGGGAAGCGTACGCGAGACTGCTGGCCGCGCCGGCCGGGCCGACACCGGTCAGGACGGGGGTGGGAGCGAAGCCGGGGGCGGGGGCGGGTTCGCGGGCGGATGCGGGTGGGCGTCCGAGGGCGGGTGCGGGCTCGCTTCCGGGGGCCGGAGCGGGGGCACGTCCGGGGGCGGGTGCGCGTCAGAGGGCGGGTGCGGGTGGGGCCGTACCACCGGTGACCGGGGCCGTGCCGGTGGCGGTGTCGGTGAGTACGAGGAGGACGAGGACCAGGACGAGGCGGGCGGGAGCCGAACCCCCCGGCCACGTGTCGGCCGTGGCCCGTCCGTCGGCCGCAACCCCGGCCGTGGACGAGGCGGGCCCCTCCCTGACCCCCGATCAGGCCTTCGACGCGCTCTACGCCTTCTGCGTCCCCGCCCTCGTCCGGCAGGCCTACCTCCTCACCGGACGGCGTGAGCTCGCGCGCGAATCGGTCGAGCGGGCCTTCCAGGTCGCCTGGGAACGCTGGCCCGAGGTGGCCCGCGATCCGGATCCGCCGGGCTGGGTGCGGGCGACGACGTACGAGTACGCCCTCTCCCCCTGGCACCGGTTCCGCCCCCGCTACCGCCACCCCGAACCGCCGCCCGCCGACGCCGCCGACCGCGCGCTGCTGGACACCCTCCTGGCCCTCCCGCCGTCCTACCGCCGCACCCTCCTGCTGCACGACGGGGTCGGCCTCGGGCTGCCGGAGACCGCGGCCGAGACGGAGGCGAGCACCCTCGCGGCGGCGAACCGGCTGGTGCACGCCCGGCAGGCCGTCGCCGCCCGCCTGCCCGACCTGGCGGACCCCGCCACGATGCACCGCCGGCTGGTGGAACTGGCGTCCACGGAACGGCTGCGCGCGGCCAAGCCGCCGACCGTGCGGCTGGGCAGCGAACGCCGGGCCCGCTGCTGGACCCGGGCGGCGATCGCGTTCACGGTCGCGATCATCGGCGCCACCGCCCTGACCCTCTTCACGGCGCCCACCCGCTACGAGCCCCCCGTCCCGCCCGGCGAGACGGTCCAGGGCATCCCCCCGCGCGCCGTCCCGGGCGCCCTGTCGGACGCGGAACTGGCGTTGCGCGCCAAGCTCCGCTCGGGGACGGCCCACGGTCCGGTCAGACTGGTTCCCGAGGCGAGGTGACCCCCCAACCCCTTGCCGGTGCGGGTGCGACGCGCACGTACGAGTGCGGGCGCGGGTCCGGGTACGGCACCGAAGACGCAGGTGGGCCCGCCCCCCGTCCGGGGAGCGGGCCCACCTGTGTGCGGTCGAACGCCTCAGCCGGCCAGGATCTCCCGCGCCAGCTTCGCCGTCTCGGTCGGCGTCTTGCCGACCTTGACGCCGGCGGCCTCGAGGGCCTCCTTCTTCGCCTGGGCGGTGCCGGACGAACCGGAGACGATGGCACCGGCGTGGCCCATGGTCTTGCCCTCGGGCGCGGTGAAGCCCGCGACGTAGCCGACGACCGGCTTGGTCACGTTCTTCGCGATGAAGTCCGCGGCCCGCTCCTCGGCGTCGCCACCGATCTCACCGATCATGACGATCAGGTCGGTCTCGGGGTCGGCCTCGAACGCGGCGAGCGCGTCGATGTGCGTCGTGCCGATGATCGGGTCACCACCGATGCCGACGGCGGTCGAGAAGCCGATGTCCCGCAGCTCGTACATCATCTGGTACGTCAGCGTGCCGGACTTCGAGACCAGGCCGATGCGGCCCGGCTTGGTGATGTCGCCCGGGATGATGCCGACGTTGGACTGGCCCGGCGTGATGACGCCGGGGCAGTTCGGGCCGATGATCCGGGTCTTGTTGCCCTTCTTGCCGGCGTACGCCCAGAACGCGGCCGTGTCGTGCACGGCGATGCCCTCGGTGATCACGACGGCCAGCGGGATCTCGGCGTCGATGGCCTCGACGACGGCGTCCTTGGTGAACTTCTCCGGCACGAAGATGACGGAGACGTCGGCGCCGGTCTTCTCGATGGCCTCCTTGACGGTGCCGAAGACCGGTACCTCGGTGCCGTCGAAGTCCACGGTCTGCCCCGCCTTGCGCGGGTTCACGCCGCCCACGACGTTGGTGCCGTCACCGAGCATGAGCTTGGTGTGCTTCATGCCCGTGGCGCCGGTCATGCCCTGGACGATGACCTTGCTGTCCTTGTTGAGCCAGATAGCCATGGTGTGTTGGTGTCCTCGTCCTGAGTGCTTACTTGGCGGCGTGGGCCAGCTCGGCGGCCTTGTCGGCCGCCCCGTCCATGGTGTCGACGCGCTGCACCAGCGGGTGGTTGGCGTCGGTGAGGATCTGCCGGCCCAGCTCGGCGTTGTTGCCGTCGAGGCGGACGACGAGCGGCTTGGTGACTTCCTCGCCGCGGTCCTCGAGAAGCTTCAGGGCCTGCACGATGCCGTTGGCGACCTCGTCACAGGCGGTGATGCCGCCGAAGACGTTGACGAAGACGGAGCGGACGTCCGGGTCGCCGAGGATGATCTCGAGACCGTTCGCCATCACCTGGGCGGAGGCACCGCCACCGATGTCCAGGAAGTTGGCGGGCTTGACGTTGCCGTGGTTCTCACCGGCGTACGCGACGACGTCCAGGGTCGACATGACCAGGCCCGCGCCGTTGCCGATGATGCCGACCTCGCCGTCGAGCTTGACGTAGTTGAGGCCCTTCTCCTTGGCGGCCGCCTCGAGCGGGTTGGCGGCGGCCTTGTCGTGGAGCTCCTCGTACTCGGGGTGACGGAACTCGGCGTTCTCGTCCAGCGACACCTTGCCGTCGAGGGCGATGACGTCACCGGAGGCGACCTTCGCGAGCGGGTTGACCTCGACGAGGAGGGCATCCGACTTGATGAAGGTGTCCCACAGCTTGACGAGGACGTTCACGACCTTGTCGGCGACCTCGGCCGGGAACTTCGCGGCCTCGACGATCTCGCGGGCCTTGGCCTCGTCCACGCCGTCGATCGGGTCGATCGGCGTCTTGGCGACGGCCTCCGGACGGGTGGCCGCCACCTCCTCGATCTCCATGCCGCCCTCGACGGAGGCGATGGAGAGGAACGTGCGGTTGGCACGGTCGAGGAGGAAGGAGACGTAGTACTCCTCGACGATCTCCGGGGCGGTCTCGGCGATCATCACCTTGTGGACCGTGTGGCCCTTGATGTCCATGCCGAGGATGTCCGTCGCCCGGGCGACGGCCTCGTCCGCGGAGGCGGCCAGCTTGACGCCGCCGGCCTTGCCGCGACCACCGACCTTCACCTGCGCCTTGACGACGGACTTGCCGCCCAGACGCTCGGTGATCTCGCGCGCCGCCTCAGGCGTGTCGATGACTTCACCGGCCAGCACCGGTACATCGTGCTTGGCGAAGAGGTCCCTCGCCTGGTACTCGAACAGGTCCACGCGCTTCCGTCCCTATCAGTGATCTCGCGGTTCGTTGGATGCGTGGGCGTGCCGCGAAGGGCAACGTGACGACCGCATGTGTCACAGGGGAAGCGCACACGGTGTCCGAGCGCGCGGCATGTCCGTATCGCAGGCTATCGCTGCTTCCGGGGGGCCTCTAAATCGCGGGTCACACCTGAGCGGTGATACCTGTCACACGATGCCGGGATCACTGGCACGCCGTGCCCGGGGTGAGGGGTCTCACCGGGTTGGGGTTGGCCCGGTGAGACCCCCTGAACAGCCCCGGAGGGGCTCAGGCCGGGTCGTCCTCACCCCAATGAGGACGACCCGGCCCTCTCCGCGGGGCGTACGGCCGGACGCTTCCGACGGCTTTCGGCCGTCCGGGTCGCTCGGCCCCGCGGAGCGCTTTCTTCCGCTGCCCGCGGAGGGCTTCGTCAGACGGCCGGCGTGTGTCGCTGGACGAATCCGGGGGTGACGGCCTCGGCGACCCCCACGGCCCCGTCGGCGGCGTGCCCGGCCAGCGGGTGGGCGGTGGCGTGGACGGTGCCGTTCAGGTCCTGCGCGAAGGCGCCCGCGTCACCGGTGACGTCCACGGCGAAGGAGCCGACGGGCGCGGTGACCCGGGTCGCGAGGGCGTCCACCGTGCCGGTGACGCTCTGCGCGAGGACGGTCGTCGAGCCGGTCACGTCGTGCGCGAAGCCCGTGGCGTCGCCGCCGACGCCCTGTGCCAGCGCGCCCGCGTCCGTGACCGCCTGGCCGGCGACCGGCACGACGGCCCGCACGGCGGTGTGCGCGACCGGCGGCAGTACCGCGCCCGTCGCGTCCCGCGCGACGTCCCCGGCCAGCCCGGTGGCGTACGGCGGAACGTCCCCGGCCAGCCCGGTGGCGTACGGCGGAACGTCCCCGACCAGCCCGGTGGCGTACGGCGGAACGTCCGCGGCGACGCCCTGGGCGACCGGCCACAGGCCCTGCACGGCCCCGCCCACCACCGCCCGCACGTCGTCGAGCACGCCGTACGCGAGTCCAGCCGCCGCGTCGACCGCGTGTCCGGCGACGGGCACGGTGCCGTCCACGGCCCGCCCGACGACCGGCGCGACGCCGTGCACCGCGCCGCCGGCGACCGGAACCGCCCCGTCCACGGCGGAACCGGCCACCGGCGGGACGACCGCGGCGCCGGTCTCGTCGACGACGGTGCCGGCGGTCGCGGCGGTCGTGGTGGTCGCGGTGTTCAGGGCGGTCGCGGTGGTCACGGTGGTTGCGGCCAGGGCTGTGCCCGCGAGATGCGTCCGCGCGGTGGGCGCCACCTGCTCCCACTCCGGGGCGAAGGCGGAGAGGGGACCGAAAAGGTAGTCGACCGCGGGATGGGCGTCGGGGGCGGTCACGGCGGTGGTGGTTTCGGTGGCGGCGGTGTGGGCGGCGGCGGGCTTCACCGCGGCGGTCGCGGCACGGGCCGCACGGGCGCCCTGGATGGCCTCCGCGCCCCTGACCCTGGGGGTCTGCGGGGCGACGCCGGCCGCCGTGCCGGTGACGGTGGCGACGGTATCGGTGGCAGTGCCGGTGGTGTCGCCGGCGACCACGGCTTCGGTGGCCGCGGGCACGGCTTCGGTGGCCGTGCCGGTCACCGAGTGGGCCGTGTCGTCGACGCCGGTGAACGCGTCCGGCAGGGAGAGGGACGAAGCGGGCAGCTCGTCGGCGTCGGCGGTGGCCGACCCGAGCGCCACGGCACCCGTGACGCCGGCGGCTATGACGAGGGAACGGCGGATGTTCTTGTTCATGGGTACGTCGATCCTTCGGGAAAGGCGTGGCCTTGGGGACATTCCGGCTCCGGAGCGAGGGGAAAGGGCTCCGGGCGGCGGGCAGACCTGTCTCCGCCCCCGCGCGGCAGGTCTACGGCGGGTGAAGGCCTGCCCTAGCCGGGGAAGACGGGAATGTCCCGGTACCTGTCCTGGGTCTCGGACGCGTCCGTACGCACGGCGCTGCCGGGCACGAGCCGCAGCGGCACCCGGTGGTACGGCGTGACGGCGTGCGCGTCGCCGTACCGCCCCGTACCGCTGTCGGCCACGGGCGCGTTGCCCAGCGCCCCGTTCAGATCACCGGCGGGCGCCCGGTGCGCGGGCGCCGTCCCGGCCCGGCCGCCGTGCGCGGTACGCCAGGCCCGCTGATCGAGGTGGTGCGCCCCGTGCGCGCCACCCGCCACCACCGTGAACACGCCGGTCCCCCGCGTCGGTCCCGTCGCGGAGGCCGCCGCCTCGTCACCGTGTCCCGGTGCGGTCTCCTCGCCCCCGGGCGCGGGCGACGACCCGACGGGCACCGGCAACGTCTGTCCGGGCACCTGCCAGGACGGGAGGAACCGCGGGGAGGGAAGAGACGGGAAGGAGGGCGAGTCGGGAAGGCGCGGCAGGGTCGGCGCGGGCACCGAGGGGAGCGAAGGCGGGGACGACAGCGGCGGCATCGCCGGCGGGGACGGCGACGCCGGCAGGCTCGGCGCCGAGGACACCGGCAGCACCTCCGCCCCGATCTCGCCGAGCTTCCCCGTCACGGTCTCCACGACGGAACCGGCCGACCGCACGGCCTGCTCCACTTGCTCGGCCTGCTCCACTTGCTGGGCCTGCTCGGCCTGCTCGGCCTGAGTGTGGGTCGGCACCGGAGCCTCGGCCGGGACCGGAGCCGAAGCGGGGCTCCACGCGGAAGCAGGGACCCACGCCGAAGCAGTGACCGACGCCGAAGCAGTGATCCGCGCCGCGGGCGGCAGCGGAGCCGGAGCAGCGGCCGGAGCTGAACCGCCATCCCGACCCGGGTCGTCGACCTGAGACGTATCCGCTGCCGGGAGCGGAAGCCGCTCGGAGACCCGAGGCACCGTCACCCCCGGCACGCTCCCGTCCGCCGCCTGCGCCTGCCCCCCGAAGAGGATCCCGAGCGCGAGCAATCCGCCCACCAACAGCGCGGCACGCAGTACCCCACGCAGCGCACGCCGCCCGACCAGCCCACGCAGGACGCGCGGAGCGGCACCGGGGAGAAGGTGGTGGGGCCAGGCCAAGAGGGCGGGACCTCCCGTACGACGAATCGACGCGCCGATCCTTGCACGGCGCTCCCTCGGACGCGCAAGCCCCCTCACCGATGGCCCGTCATGTCACTTTTGCCCCCTCGCCGACCGGGTCCGGAACGGGCAGCGGACGCCTCTCGATCGCCGCCGCCATCACCTCCGGGAACAGATCGGGCGTGCAGGCGAAGGCGGGTGTGCCGAGGGCGGCGAGCGCGGCCGCGTGCTCCCGGTCGTAGGCGGGCGCCCCTTCGTCGGACAGCGCGAGCAGGGCGACGAACTGCACGCCCGACGCCTTCATCGCCGCGACCCGCTTCAGCATCTCGTCCCGTATGCCGCCCTCGTAGAGATCGCTGATGAGCACGACGACGGTGTCCACGGGCCGGGTGATCCGCGACTGGCAGTAGGCGAGCGCCCGGTTGATGTCCGTGCCGCCGCCGAGCTGGGTGCCGAACAACACCTCGACCGGGTCGTCGAGCTGGTCGGTGAGGTCGACGACCGCCGTGTCGAAGACGACGAGCCGCGTGCTGATCGAGCGCATCGACGCCAGCACCGCCCCGAACACCGACGCGTACACCACCGACGCCGCCATCGACCCCGACTGGTCGATGCAGAGGATCACCTCCTTCTTCACGGACTGCGACGCCCGCCCGTATCCGACGAGCCGCTCCGGCACGACCGTCCGGTACTCCGGCAGGTAGTGCTTGAGATTGGCCGCGATGGTGCGGTTCCAGTCGATGTCGTGGTGCCGGGGGCGTGCGACGCGCGCGCTGCGGTCGAGGGCGCCGGTGAGGGTGGCCCGGGTGCGGGTGGCGAGCCGTCTCTCCAGGTCCTCGACGACCTTGCGCACGACGGCCCGTGCCGTCTCCTTCGTCGTCTCCGGCATAGCCTTGTTCAGTGAGAGCAGTGTGCCGACGAGGTGCACGTCGGCCTCCACCGCCTCCAGCATCTCCGGCTCCAGCAGCAGTGTGGCCAGACCCAACCGGTCGATGGCGTCGCGCTGCATGACCTGGACGACGGAGGAGGGGAAGTACGTCCGGATGTCCCCGAGCCAACGCGCCACCGACGGCGCCGACGCCCCGAGCCCCGCCGAACGGTCCCGCCCCGCCCGCCCTCCGTCCCGTTTCCCGTAGAGCGCGGTGAGCGTCCGGTCCATGGCGGGGTCCTGCCCGGACAGCGCGTACCCGGTGCCGTCGGCCTCGTCACCCCCGAGCACGAGCCGCCACCGCCGCAACCGCTCCCGCCCGGCGTCCGACGCCCCCGACACCCCCGTCGCCGGGGCCGCTCCCCCGTCCCCCGCCGATGCCCTCGTCATCTCCACACCTCCACACGGTCGTTGTCCTCCCGATCCGAACCCGCCGGTCCCTCGCCGCCCCTGTCCGCCCCCGCCAGGTCGTCGCCGCCCCCGTCCAGACCCAGCAGCAGCCGCACCACCGGCAGTACCGCGTCCGCCCGGGCCGGGTCGAGGTCGGCCGCGAAGCCGGAGGTGAGGGAGCCCACCGCCTCCGCCCCTCTCCCCTGCCCGCCCGGACCCCGCCGCACCAACTCCCCGAGCGTGCGACGCACCCCCGCCTCGTACGCCGAGAACGTCCGCCGCAGCAGCGGCAGTACGTCCGTGAAGGCGTCCGCCGGCACCGTCGTCAGCCATCCGTCGACCAGGCCGAGCAGCCGCTCGTCGTGCACGAGCAGCAGCCCGCCCGAACCGCCTCCGACGAAGCCCTCGATCCAGGCGGCCGCCTCCGCCGGCGGTGTCCCCGGCGACAGGGCGAGCCCCATCAGCCGGGCCGCCTCCTCCCGCGCCAGCTCCCCGTCGTCCAGAAGGAGCCGCACGGCGCGCCCGCGCACGACGCCCACCACGGAGTCCCGCCCGGACAGCACCCGCAACACCGCCCACCAGCGTTCCCGGAGGCTCCCCGCCCCGAGCCGCTCCCCTCGTTCCCCCACGCTCGTCGCCGCACGCCCCTCCGGGCCGGATCCCTCCGCCGACGCCTCCTCCAGCAGCCCCACCGCGCCGTGCACCGCGTCGACGTGAGCGCGCATCTCCTCGGCCGCGTCGGCGTCCAGTGCTGCGCAGGCGGGGGGCAGTCCGACGAAGACCCGTTCCGCGAGGCCCGCGGCGACCTCGGCGAGTGCTCCCGTGTCGGTGCCGCGCACATCGCCGTACCGCAGGGAGCGGACGAGGGCGGGCAGGGCCTGGGCGAGATGGCCGACGTCGCCGTCGAGCGCCGCGCGGTCGGCGAGGATCCGCATGACCGTCGGAAGCGCGTCGGACAGGCCGGCCAGGAGGCACTGCTCGGCGAGCGCGGTCACCTCGGCGAGGGCGCGTGCGGCGACGGCGTCGGCCTCCGCCTTGGCGGTCGCGGCGGCGAGCACCGTCGTCCCCCACACCCCGGCCTCGGCAACCCGCACCGACAGCTCCGGCTCCCAGCGCAGCCGCCAGGTCTCCCGGAAGGTGCCCGTGCTGCCGCGCGAGACGACGGGCTCCCCCCACTCGACGCGCAGCAGCCGCAGCCGGTGCAGCAGTCTGCTGCGCTCGGCGTCGTTCTCCCGGCGCAGATCGAGTTCCGCCTCCCGCTCCGCCGCCTCCGGTTTGAGCCGCAGCCGACGCAGGAGCCGGTCCAGGTCGCGCTGCAGCGGCACCGCCGGCGCGGTGGCCGGCACCTCCCCCAGCACGTCGCCGACGACCAGCCGGTCCCGCACCAGCTCCAGCGGCACGTCGGAGCCCTCGCACATCACCGCCCGCACGGCGTCGGTCGTCTCGCTCAGTCCGGGCAGCGGCCGGCCGCGCAGCGCGGCGAGGGTCTCGGCCAGTCGGACCGCCTCGATGACGTGCGCCGAGGACACGAGCCGGTCCTCCTCCCGCAACAGCCCCGCGACCTTGGTCAGCCACCGCTCGACCGGATGGTCCGGAGCGGCGAACAGATGCCCGTACCACCCCGGCGAGTCGATGCCCGCGCCGTACCCCCCGGCCCGCGCCAGCCTGCGGTGGGTCCACGGCACCCACGTCAGGTCGACCTTGACCTTCGGCAGACCCTTCAGCAGCGCCCGGTCGGCGGCGACGGTGGTCCTGTGCCGCAGTGCGGGCACGTGCCACGCACCGCACACCACGGCGACTCCGTCGTCGCCGAACTCCCGCCGCGCCGCCCGCACCTGGAGCCGCATGTACGCCTCCCGCACCGGGTCCCGGTCCCGGCCCGTGTCGTCGCAGGTCTCCCGCAGGGCCGTCATCGCCTCCTCGATCGCGGTGAACGGCGCGAACGGGCCCCGCTCCCCGGCACCCCGGTGCTCGACGACGTCCTCCCACCAGCGCTCCGGATCGTCGTACCCGGCGGCGTCGGCGAGCGCGGCGAGGGGGTCGACACGCAGCGCGGGCTCCGCGGCGGGTTCCCGCGCGGTGTCCTGCGCCGCCTCGTCCGGATCGGGGTCCTCCTCCCGCCAGGCCAGCGTGTGTGCGGCCGGCAGGTCGATGAAACGGGCGGGCACCCCGTGTTCCAGCGCCCAGCGCAGGGCGACCCACTCCGGGGAGAACTCGGCCAGCGGCCAGAACGCCGAACGCCCCGGCTCGTCCACCGCGTGGCCGAGAAGCGCGACCGGTGGCCGCATGTCCTCGTCGGCGGCGAGCGGGATCAGTACGTCGGCCTCCGGCGGGCCCTCGATCAGCACGGTCCGCGGCCGGGCCGCCTCCAGGCCGCGCCGCACGGCCCGCGCCGACCCCGGACCGTGGTGCCGCACCCCGAGCAGCAGCGGCCACCGCACACCGGCCGCCCCGGCTCCGCTCATGCACTCACCTCCCGGCAGGCCCGGTAGAAGTCCGTCCAGCCGTCCCGCTCGCGCACGACGGTCTCCAGGTACTCCCGCCACACGACCCGGTCGGCGGCCGGGTCGCGGACGACGGCGCCGAGGATGCCGGCGGCGACGTCACCGGGGCGCAGCACGCCGTCGCCGAAGTGGGCCGCGAGGGCGAGGCCGCTGGTCACGACGGAGATCGCCTCCGCCGTCGACAGGGTGCCGCTCGGTGACTTGACCTTCGTGCGCCCGTCGGAGGTGACCCCGTCGCGCAGTTCGCGGAAGACGGTCACGACGCGGCGGATCTCGTCGATGCCGTCGGGTCCGGCGGGCAGGTCGAGGGAGCGGCCGATCTGGTCGACGCGCCGCGCGACGATGTCGACCTCGGCCTCGACGCTCTCCGGCAACGGCAGCACCACCGTGTTGAAGCGGCGGCGCAGGGCGCTGGACAGGTCGTTGACCCCGCGGTCGCGGTCGTTGGCCGTGGCGATCAGAGTGAATCCGCGGACGGCCTGCACCTCCTGCCCGAGCTCCGGTATCGGCAGCGTCTTCTCCGACAGGATGGTGATGAGCGTGTCCTGCACATCGGCCGGGATGCGGGTCAGCTCCTCGATGCGGGCCGTCATGCCCTCGGCCATGGCCCGCATGACGGGGCTGGGCACCAGCGCGTCCCGGCTCGGCCCGTGCGCGAGCAGCTGCGCGTAGTTCCAGCCGTAGCGGATCGCCTCCTCGGGGGTGCCCGCCGTGCCCTGCACGAGCAGGGTGGAGTCGCCGCTGACGGCCGCGGCCAGGTGCTCGGAGACCCAGGTCTTGGCGGTGCCGGGCACGCCGAGCAGGAGCAGGGCGCGGTCGGTGGCCAGGGTGGTGACGGCGACCTCGACGAGGCGGCGCGGGCCCACGTACTTCGGTGTGATCACCGTGCCGTCCGGCAGGGTGCCGCCGAGGAGGTACGTCGCCACCGCCCACGGCGACAGCCTCCAGCGGGCCGGGCGGGGGCGGTCGTCCTGCGCGGCCAGCGCGGCGAGTTCATGGGCGAAGGCGTCCTCGGCGTGCGGGCGCAGCGCCTCGGACGGCTGCTGCTCGCTCGGTCCCGCGAACGTCGGGTCGGCGGACACGGACATGCTGAGGCCCCCTCCAGCTCGGCCGGTTTCGGATCCGGTTCGGATCTGGTGTCCACCGTGCACCACGGCACTGACAATGCGATCTGACCTGCGGAAACGTACTGGCGGGCGGGCTTTCCGGGCCGATTGTCAGTGGGTGGATCTACCTTCGACGGCATGACTGAGCAGGGGGTGCGCTGGACCACGGACCAGGTGCTGGCACTGGCGCCTGACGCCGCGTCACGCACGGCGGGCGGCAGGCTCGGCACGGCCGGGCCCTGGTCCGGCACGGGGAGTTCGGACGAGGGGGCGGTGTGGGGGCTGTGCAAGGGCAGCGGCAGCACGCCGTACCGGACGGTCGTCGACGTCGCGGACGCGTCGGGACCGGCCTACAAGTGCAGTTGCCCGAGCCGCAAGTTCCCGTGCAAGCACGCGCTCGGGCTGCTGCTTCTCTGGTCGGGCGGGCCGGATGCGGTGCCGGCGGGGGAGGCACCGGACTGGGCCGAGCAGTGGATCGCGGGCCGGCGCGGGCGTGCACAGGGGGAACGGGAGAGGGACGCCCGCGGTTCCACCGCCTCTGATCGCGAGGCGGCGCGCCGGAGAGCGGAGCGCCGCGCCGAGCGGGTCACGGCGGGAGTGACGGAGCTGGAGCAGCGCCTCGCCGACCTGGTGCGCTCCGGTCTGGCCACGGCCGATCAGGCGGGTCACGGCCTGTGGGAGGAGACGGCGGCCCGCATGGTCGACGCCCAGGCGCCCGGTCTGGCGGCGCGCGTCCGGGAGCTGGGGGCGATCCCGTCGTCCGGCCCCGGCTGGCCGGTGCGGCTGCTGGAGGAGTGCGCGCTGCTCCACCTGCTCGACCGGGGCTGGCTGCACCGGGAGCACCTGCCGGAGGCGCTGGCGGCGACGGTCCGCACCCGCGTGGGCCTGCCCGTTACCCCGTCGGGCCCGCCCCTGCGCGACGACTGGCTGGTCCTCGCGCAGTACGACACGGCGGACGCCAGGCTGACGACCCGCCGCATCTGGCTCCACGGCGCCCACTCGCGCCGCACGGCGCTCCTCCTCTCCTACGGCGCCGCCGGCCGCGCACCCGACCTGGCGCTGCCGGTCGGTCTGGCCCTGGACGCGGAGGTCACCGCCTTCCCGGGTGCCGGGCAGCGGCGGGCCGCCCTGGGTGAGCAGTTCGGCCCGCCCGCCCCGACCGGCGCCCGCCCGCCGGGGACGACGACGGCCGAGGCCGCCGCCCGGTACGGCGAGGCGCTGCGCGACGACCCCTGGCTGGACTCGGTCCCCGTCACCCTGGACGACGTCGTACCGACCAGGGACGGCGACGCCTGGCAGCTGGCGGACGCCGCGGGAGACACCGCCCTGCCCCTCACCCCGGCCGCGGCCGCCCGCCCCGGCCTGTGGCGTCTGGTCGCCCTCTCGGGCGGCGCCCCCGTCAAGGTCTTCGGCGAGTGCGGCCACCGCGGCTTCACTCCCCTGACGGCCTGGCCGACGGACCGGGGAGAGGCGGTGCGGCTGTGCTGACCTGCGACCCCGCACCCCATCCGACGCAGGACCACCTCACGGGACGGAAGGGAACCTCATGAACGGCACCCCGGGCCCCGCCGCCCCGCCACCGGCCGACGCGCGGTCCCCCCTCCCCCCACCACCGGTCTGGGAGGACCTTGTCACCTGCGCGCTCCTCGGCACGGACCGGCGCACACCCCCCGGAACGGCCCCGGGCCGGGACGCGCCGACGGCCCTGCTGGACGCGGCGGCGGCCGAGACCGTACGGCGTCGGGCCGGGCTGCGCCCGGGGCGGGCCGCGCCCCTGCCGGAACCGGCGCCGGAGGACCCGCGCGCGTCGCTGCCCGCCGCCGCGGCCCGCCGGCTGGGCCTGCTGCTGGCCGACCGTCCCGGCACCGGCGGAGGCGGCCGCAGGGGCACGGCGCCGGACCTGACGGAGTTGCTGCCCCAGTGGCTGGCGGCGGCCAACGCGCGCGGATTCGCCGCCCCCGCCACGGCCCTGCCCGCGCTGCTCGACGCGGCCCGGGGCCGGACGGACCTGCGTCCGGCGGCGCTGGAGTTCGCGGGCCCGCGCGCCCTGTGGCTGGCCCGGCTCAACCCGGACTGGCGGTTCGCCCTGCGTTCCGCCCCGGGCGCGGGGGCGTCCCTGCCCGGCCCGGGGGAAGGCGACCGGGTGGAGCGGCTCTGGCGGGAGGGCCTGTTCGCCGAGCGGGTCGCCCTGCTGTCCTCGATCCGCGCCCGCGACGCCGACGCCGCCCGTGAGCTGCTCGCCTCCGGCTGGCCGACGGAGCGTGCCGAGGACCGGCTGATGTTCCTCGACTCGCTGCGCACCGGCCTGGGCCCGCGGGACGAGCCGTTCCTGGAACAGGCCCTCGCCGACCGCAGCCGCAACGTCCGGGCCACGGCCGCGGAGCTGCTGTCGGCGCTGCCCGGTTCAGCGCTCGCCGCGCGGATGGCGGTGCGGGCCTCCGCCTGCGTGGCCCTCGACCCGACCCGGGACACGCCGACGATCGTCGTGGAGGCGCCGCACGAGTGCGACGCGGCGATGGAGCGTGACGGAGTGGTGCCCAAGGCGCCGTCCGGCCGGGGCGAACGGTCCTGGTGGCTGGGGCAGTTGGTGGAGGCCACCCCGCTCGCCACCTGGCCGGCCCGGCTGGGGGGCCGTACGCCGGAGCAGATCGTGGCGCTGCCGGTGGCCGACGACTGGACGGGCGAGCTGCACGCCGCCTGGTGCCGGGCCGCCGTGCGACAGCGGGACGCCGACTGGGCGCGGGCGTTGCTGGGGGTGCCGTCGGCACCCGAGGCGGGCGGGCCGGGCGCGGTGTCCCTCGCCGAGCGGGCGAAGCTGCTCGGGACGCTGCCGACGCAGGAGCGGGCCGAATGGGTGGCCGGGTTCATCGCGGCGCACGGACTGTCGGAGGCCTTCCAACTGCTCGGCGTGTGCGCGGTGCCGTGGGCGGCGCCGCTCGGCCGGTCGGTGGTCGACGCGCTCAACATCGCGCGTGACGCCGGGAGCTACCCGTGGAGCTTCAGCGGCGTCATGGGTCTGGCCGAACGCTGTCTCGACCCCGCGGAGGCGGACCGCCTCGACGGTCTGCTGGCGGTCCCCGACGAATCGGAGGACGCGTCACCCGGGGCCGGGGGCTACTGGGCGGAGGCGTTCCAGCGTCTGGGGACGACGTTGCGGCTGCGGGCGGTGATGAACGAGGAGCTCGCGGGGGAGCCCCGTGTTTAGGGGGAGCCCACTGCCTGAGGGGAGCCCCCTGCCTGAGGGGAGCCCACTGCTGGAGGGGAGCCCGCTGCTGGAGGTCCCCGTGGTTGCAACGGGCGCGCGTTCGGCCGACGCGACTGGGAAGCAGTCGGCGCGCGCCCACCACCCGTCCGACGCCGGAGGGCCCGACCGCTCAGGCGCAGACGGGCACCGGAAGGCCCGACGACACAGGTACAGACACAGGACACCGGAAGGCCCGACCACTCAGCCGAGAACGCAGGCACCCAGAAGGCCCAGAACAGCGGAGGTGCAGCACGGGCCAGGAGGCGCCACCGCGCACCACCGCACACCAGCACACGGAGGCCGCCCACGACCGCGTCGGGCCCGCGCCGCCGGCCCGTGCCCGCGCCGCCAGACCGCCGCCGATGCGTCCTACGCGCCGGCGGGCTGCCGTGCGTTCGCGCGCACCCAGTCCACGATGGAGGCCGTCGTCGCCCCGGGCGTGAAGATCTCCGCGACGCCCTTCTCCTTCAGCGGCGCGATGTCCGCCTCCGGGATGATGCCCCCGCCGAAGACGAGGATGTCCTCCGCGTCCCGCTCCCTGAGAAGTTCGATCACGGCCGCGAAGAGCGTGTTGTGCGCCCCGGAGAGGATGGACAGACCGATCGCGTCGGCGTCCTCCTGGATCGCGGTGTCGACGATCTGCTCGGGGGTCTGGTGAAGGCCGGTGTAGATGACCTCCATACCGGCGTCGCGCAGCGCCCGCGCGATCACCTTGGCCCCGCGATCGTGGCCGTCGAGCCCCGGCTTGGCCACCACCACGCGGATCGGACCGGCTGCCACACCCATCACTGCCTCCATGAAGCGACTACATCCATCCGTACCGATTCCCTGCGTACCGAGAGGTACCACCACACCGGCCGGGGGAAGTGAACGAACGTTATCGCCAGCATCCCGCAACCGGCAGTTTCATGGCGCGCAGCGAGGGGGAAATCACACAATGGGACACGTTCACCACGCGGGGTTCCTTCTCCTCCACCGGGGAACTCGAGGGGGAACCCGCACAGCGGGAGCCGCAACGAGGTCGCCGCAACGCCGCGTCGCAGGCCGGCGCCGTGACGGTGCGGCGCATCGGCGCAGGCACGATGGACACGCAGGGCAGGTACGGCACGCAGCGGGGAGCCTCGCCACACCGGCAGGGGACCCGCCGACCGATCGGCGTCAGTGAGGAGCGCCGGGGAACCCGAGCCGCACTCCACCGCCCCCATCGCGCCCCGTCGTGACCACCTCCATGAGACTTCCGCACGAGGGCACACGGGGGACGGAGGCGTCGTCCGCGTGCCGACAGGAGGTCGGCCATGCAGGTCACGCGGGCGGTTCAGCCCCTGCTCCCGTTGTGTCGGCGTCTGCTGCCGATCAGGCTGGCCACTCTGTCGGCCACCCTGCTGAAGGCGACGGCCCTGGAGATCGTGATCCTCGCGGGGCACCTGCTTCTCTACCCCTCCGGCATCGCCCAGGAGCGGCGTGACCCGGTGACCCCCGCCCTGCCCGGCGCGGACGACGTGCCCGGCGGGTCCGACCCGACCGGCGCCGCCGAGCCGGCACGGCTGCCGGCCCAGGCCCGCGCCGCGCTCCCCGTCGTCCTGCTGCACGGCTTCATCGACAACCGCTCCGTCTTCGTCCTGCTGCGGCGCAACCTCGCCCAGCACGGCAGGCATCGCGTCGAGTCGCTCAACTACTCGCCGCTGACCTGCGACATCCGCATCGCGGCCGAGCTGCTCGGCCGGCACATCGAGGAGATCTGCGCGCGCACGGGCAGCGGCCGGGTCGACATCGTCGGCCACAGCCTCGGCGGTCTCATCGCCCGCTACTACGTGCAGCGCCTGGGTGGAGATTCCCGCGTGCGGACGCTGGTCACGCTGGGCACGCCGCACTCGGGCACCCGGGTGGCGCCCCTGGCGAACGCGCACCCCATAGTGCGCCAGATGCGCCCCGGCTCGGAGGTGATCGAGGAGCTGTCGCGGCCGGCGCCCGGCTGCCGCACGCGCTTCGTGAGCTTCTGGAGCGACCTCGACCACCTGATGGACCCGCTGGAGTCCGCCCGCGTCGACCACCCCGACCTGCTCGCGGAGAATGTGCAGGTCACCGGCATCGGCCACCTCGCCCTGCCAGTGCACCCGGCCGTCGCCGCCGGGATCCGCCAGGCCCTGGACGCCGAACGCGCCACCGCGACCGCGCCCACGCACGGCGCCACCGTGGCCTGACACCCGGCGCACCCCTCCCGGCCGCCCCTCCGGAGCCCCGCCGCACCCCCGCGCACATCCCTCACAATCGAACGCATGTCGAACGTAGGGCCAAAACCCGCGCCCGCCCTCCCCCGAAACAGGGCCGAATGCCCCTTTCCCCCGGGCACGAAACCTGCGGAAGATTGTCGTGCCCGCGTACCGCCGGGTACAGTCGCCGCACTGCTCTGGCAGCCCCTGTTGTCGAGGCGAGAGAGAAGTTGGTGAACGACCGTCACCCGTCGGGGAGCATGACCACCCCGGCTCCGGCTTCTGACGCCGACTCCCCGCCCTACGCGTCGTACGGCACCCAGGAAGCCACTTACGGCGACTTCACCGCCGGTCACGGCACCACCCACGACGGCTACGACCACGAGGCCCGTTCCACCGGGCACTTCGCGGCCGACCCCCTCTTCGGCGAGCTTCCGGGCGACGGCGCCTCCACCGGCGGATACGACGCCACGCAGTGGGCCACGGGCAGTCAGCAGACCCTCAACTACGACCCGTACGCGGCCCAGCACCACGCCGCCTACGACACGGGCGCGTACGACACGGCCGCCTGGGCCCCGGACCAGCAGTTGTCCGCCATCCCCGCGCAGGCCGCGCCGGCCGACAGCAGCGGGCAGTGGGACGCCGGCACCTGGCTCCAGCCCGAACAGACCGGCGGCCCGGCCGACCGGACCCAGCAGTGGGAATGGGGCACGCAGGCCTTCGACACCGGCGCCTACGACGCCACCCAGTGGAACTCCACCGGCGACGGCGACGCCCCCGGCGCGGACGCGTACGAACAGCACGCGGAGCTGCCGTTCGACCAGCAGCACACCGCCGCCTTCGAGCAGGTCGGCTACGACGAGCACACCTCGTACGACGAGCACGCCGGCCACCACGAGTCCGGCGTCCACCACGAACTCCCCTCCCACGAGGACGAGTCGACGGCCACCGGCGAGCTTCCGGCGGTGCCCCTCCTCGACGACCAGGAGGAGGCCACTCCGGCTCCCGTCCCGCGTACCGCGGGCCGCGCCGCGAACCGCTCCCGGCGCCGTGCGCCCGCGCGACGCTCGGCCCTGCTGACCGTGGCCGTGCCCTCCGCGTGCGTCATGGGCGTGGCCGGCATCGCCGCAGCCTCCGTCGGCACGCTGACCGGCGGCGACGAGAAGGACACCACCGCGACGGCGTCGGAGGCGCAGGCGGTGAAACCATCCGCCGCCAACAACAAGCTGGACACCCAGCTCAAGACGCTCACCGCCGAGGCCGACGCCTTCGCCGACCGGGCCAGCCGTACGCAGGAACGTATCGACCTCAAGGCGCAGCAGGAGGCCGAGAAGAAGAAGGCGGCGGCGGAGGCGGCCCGCAAGGAGCGGCTGCGTCCGAAGTACGCGCTGCCGGTCGGCCAGCACGGGCTCAGTGCCTACTACGGCCAGTCCGGCATCAACTGGATGTCCATGCACACCGGCATCGACTTCCCCGTCGCCTACGGCACCACGGTGATGGCCGCGACCGACGGCACCGTCCGCACGCAGTGGAACAGCGCCTACGGCAACATGATGATCGTGACGGCGAAGGACGGCACGGAGACCTGGTACTGCCACCTCTCCAGCTACCGCGTCAGCTCCGGTTCGACGGTGAAGGCCGGCGAACCGATCGCGTACTCGGGAAACTCCGGCAACTCCACCGGTCCGCACCTGCACTTCGAGGTCCGGCCGGGCGGCGGCTCGTCGATCGACCCGCTGTCGTGGCTGCGCAGCCACGGGCTGGACCCGACCTGAGCGGCCGTCCGACGAACGCCCTGTGAGCCCCCGCCGCCGAAGCGGGGGCTCCTTTCACGTCAGAGCTTCTCCACCGGCGCGTACCGCAGCAGCAGCCGCTTGGGCTTGGTGTCGCCGAAGTCGATCGTCGCCTCGGCGTTGGCGCCCGTGCCCTTCACCGCGACGACCGTGCCGAGCCCGAACTGGTCGTGCGTGACGCGGTCGCCGACCGCCAGGGCGACCACCGGCTTCTCCGCCGTACGCCGCGTGGCGAACCCGGAGGCGCCGGCCGCCGAGGAACGCGAACGCGACGACGACAGCGAGGCCGCCACCGCCGACACCGGCCCGGAGGACACGGGTCCGCTCGCCCCCGTCCGCTTCCAGTCCACGTGCGTGGCCGGGATCTCCTCCAGGAACCGCGAGGGCGGGTTGTACGACGGCTGCCCCCAGGCGCTGCGCATCGCGGACCGCGTCAGATACAGCCGCTCCCGGGCGCGCGTGATGCCGACGTAGGCCAGGCGGCGTTCCTCCTCCAGTTCCTTGGTCTGGCCGAGGGCCCGCATGTGCGGGAAGACGCCGTCCTCCATGCCGGTGAGGAACACGACGGGGAACTCGAGGCCCTTGGCGGTGTGCAGGGTCATCAGGGTGATGACCCCGGAGCCGTCCTCGTCCTCGTCGGGGATCTGGTCGGAGTCGGCGACCAGGGCGACCTGCTCCAGGAACTCGGCCAGCCCCACCGACTCGCCCTCGCCGCGCTCCTGCTCGAACTCCAGGGCCACGGCGGCCAGTTCCTGGAGGTTCTCGATCCGGGTCTCGTCCTGCGGGTCGGTGGAAGCCTGCAACTCGGCGAGATACCCGGTGCGTTCGAGAACGGCTTCCAGGACGGTCGCGGGTCCGGCCCCGGACTCGACGATCGTACGGAGCTCCTCCATGAGTGTGTTGAACCGCTTCACGGCGTTCGTCGACCGTGCGGCCATGCCGTAGGCCTCGTCGACGCGCTTCAGCGCCTGCGGGAAGCTGATCTTCTCGCGCTGGGACAGGGCGTCGATCATCGCCTCGGCGCGCTCGCCGATGCCGCGCTTGGGGACGTTGAGGATCCGGCGCAGGGGCACCGAGTCCTCGGGGTTGGCGAGGACCCGCAGGTAGGCCAGGACGTCCCTGACCTCCTTGCGCTCGTAGAAGCGGACGCCGCCGACGACCTTGTAGGGCAGGCCGACGCGGATGAAGACCTCTTCGAACACACGGGACTGGGCGTTGGTGCGGTAGAAGACGGCGACGTCGCCGGCCCTCGCGTCGCCCGCGTCGGTCAGGCGGTCTATCTCGTCGGCGACGAACTGCGCCTCGTCGTGCTCGGTGTCGGCGACGTATCCGGTGATGCGCGCGCCGGAGCCCGCGTTGGTCCACAGGTTCTTCGGACGGCGGGACTCGTTGCGCTCGATGACCGCGTTGGCGGCGGACAGGATCGTCTGGGTGGAGCGGTAGTTCTGCTCCAGCAGGATCGTCGTCGCGTCCGGGTAGTCCTCCTCGAACTGGAGGATGTTGCGGATGGTCGCGCCGCGGAAGGCGTAGATCGACTGGTCGGCGTCACCGACGACGCACAGCTCGGCCGGCGGGACGTCGTCCTCGCTGGGCGGTACGTCGACGGGGTGCTCACCGGTGCCGACGAGTTCACGCACGAGCGCGTACTGGGCGTGGTTGGTGTCCTGGTACTCGTCGACCAGGACGTGCCGGAAGCGGCGGCGGTAGTGCTCGGCGACGTCGGGGAACGCGCGCAGCAGGTTGACCGTCGTCATGATCAGGTCGTCGAAGTCGAGGGCGTTGGCCTCGCGCAGCCGCGACTGGTAGAGGGCGTAGGCCTGGGCGAGGGTCTTCTCGAAGCCGTCGGTGGCCTGGGCGGCGAAGTCCTCCTCGTCGATCAGCTCGTTCTTCAGGTTGCTGATCTTGGCGCTGAAGGACTTGGGCGGGTAGCGCTTGGGGTCGAGGTCCAGGTCGCGGCAGACCAGGGCCATCAGACGCTTGGAGTCGGCGGCGTCGTAGATCGAGAACGACGACGTGAAGCCGAGCCTCTTCGACTCGCGTCGCAGGATGCGCACGCACGCGCTGTGGAAGGTCATCACCCACATCGCGTTCGCGCGCGGCCCCACGAGCTGCTCGACGCGCTCCCTCATCTCGCCCGCGGCCTTGTTGGTGAAGGTGATCGCGAGGATCTGCCCCGGGTGCACCTGGCGCTCGGCGAGGAGGTGGGCGATGCGGTGGGTGAGCACCCGCGTCTTGCCGGAGCCGGCACCCGCGACGATGAGCAGCGGGGTGTCGGAGTGGACGACGGCGGCGCGCTGGTTGTCGTTGAGCCCTTCCAGGAGGGCCGCCGCGTCGACCGCCGGGCGCGGGGCGCCGTCGCGGTAGTGGGTGTCCCGGTCCGGGGGCACGTCGAACTTCCCGCCGAACAGATCGTCCGGAACCGGCTCCGGAGCGTGATCGTCCTCGGGCGGCGGCGGGGGTTCGTCCTCGTGCCCGCGAGGGGCCTGGAGGTCCGCCAGGAAGCTGTCGTCAAAGAGGCTGCTCATCGCTCTCCGAGTCTAGGGGGCGCCACTGACAACCCGCCGCCGTCCCGGAAAACATCCCCCTCCGTCCAGGGCGTCACGGTCCGCTACACCGAAAACACCTTGGGCGACACGGTTACCGCAGGTCACGAAAATGTATCGGGCATATCACCCATCAACCTTCACAGGTGCCACACGAGTTGGCTACCGTGCCGGGCAGGCCGTACGACCCCCACCGGCGAGCCTCGCCGGGCCGCGCGGCCACCGCCGAGTCCGGTGCCCCTCGCGGAGCCGGAGCCGGGGACCCACCGAGACCTTGGGGTGAATCGGCCCACTCCCCCGACGGAGCAGGCCGTAGGGCAACCCTTCCCGCCCGAACCCGACAGCTAACCCGGTAGGCGGAGCACGGAAGGAGTCGCCTCCCTTGGCGTCGCAGCACCGCAAGCCGCGCCCCGCCGGGGGGCGCGTAGCAGGCATACGCACCCCCGCTCTCGCCACCGCCGCTCTCACCTCGGTGGCCCTGCTCTCCCAGACGGCCGACGCCGCGCCCGCCGCCGACGGCAAGCCGAGCCTGGAGGAGGTCGAGAAGAAGGTCGGCGACCTCTACCGCCAGGCCGAGTCGGCGACCGAGAAGTACAACGCCGCCAAGGAGAAGACGACCAAGCAGCGCAAGCAGGTCGACACCCTCCTCCAGGACGTCGCGCAGCGCACCGAGAAGCTCAACGACGCACGGGAGCGGCTCGGTTCCTTCGCCGCCGCCCAGTACCGCACCGGCGCCACCGCACCGGACACGGCCACCTTCCTGCTCGCGGACTCCCCGCAGGACTACTTCGACCAGACCCAGCTGATGGGGCGGCTGACCGAACGCCAGAAGGGCGCGGTCGACGACTACGTCACCGAGCAGTCGGAGACGATGAAGAAGCGTCAGGAGGCATCCCGGAGCCTCGAGACGCTCACCGAGTCGCAGAGCGAGCTGAAGACCGCCAAGGCGACCGTCCAGAAGAAGCTCAGCTCCGCGCGCGAGCTGCTGTCGCAGCTGACCGCCGAGGAGAAGGCTCGGCTGGCGGCGATCGAGAAGCAGCGGCAGGAGGAGGCGGCCCGCAAGGCGGCGGAGCTGGCCCGGCAGCAGGCGGCGGCACAGGCGGCCGCGCAACAGGGGAGCGCCGGGTCCTCGGGCACGGACACGTCGTCGCCTTCGGTTCCGTCGTCGTCCTCGCCGTCCGCCCCGGCCACGGACGCCTCCTACGCCACCAAGGCCGAGAAGGCGCTCGCCTTCGCCCGCGCGCAGATCGGCAAGCCGTACGTCTGGGGTGCCACCGGCCCCGAGTCCTACGACTGCTCCGGCCTCACCCAGGCCGCCTGGAAGGCCGCCGGCGTCACCCTCCCGCGCACCACCTACGACCAGGTGAACGCCGGCACGACGGTCTCCCTGGCCAACGCCCAGCCCGGTGACCTGGTCTTCTTCTACGACGACGTCACCCACGTCGGCATCTACATCGGCAACGGGATGATGATCCACGCCCCGAAGCCCGGCACGTACGTCCGCGAGGAGTCGATCTACTACGACGGCGAGTCGGCGATCCACAGCGTGGTGCGCCCGGCCTGAGGAAACCTCCGGCCGGTGCCGCCGGTTCTGTCCGCCGGTTGTCCGCCGGTTGGGTTGGCCGGTTGCTCGCAGGTGTCTGCCGGTTGTCCCCGGGTCGGATCCGCCGGTTGGGTTGGCCGGTTGTTCGCAAGTGTTCTGCCGGTTGTCCCCGGGTCGGATCCGCCGGTTGGCCGCCGGTCGGTCCGGGAGCCAGGTCCGCCCGCCGTGCCCGAAGGCCGTCCCTCTGCTGCGACCGAAGGCCGTCCGCCCGTCGTGTCCGCAGGCCGTCCGCCTGTCCTGTCCGACAGGCCGTCCCTCCGCCCCTCCGCCGTCCGCGCCCGTGTGCCGGTTCCCCTGGCCGGGGTGAGGCCGGTGGCCGCCGACCGGCAGACCCGTCCGCGGGGACGGAAGTCATGGGCGGACGGAGCGGAGGGGCGGAGGAGGCAGAGGTCGGCGGAGGCAGCGGGGGCGGAGCAGACGGGGCGAGGCGGCGGTGTGCGCATCCCGCCGAACCCTGCCCCCTGTCCTGCGCCCGCGCGTTGTTCCCCATGGGCATGACGGCGGCGGCGACGCTGTCCGTCGCCGCCGCCGTCGATGTCCCGTGGCTGAAGGGCCCCGGGCAGGCGCTGCTGTGGATCTCGGTCGCGGCACGGCTGGCCGTCGCCGCGGGGGCGGCGCGCTCCGCGCGCGCGGCGATCAGGTCCAGAGCACCGCGATGAAGACGTTCGCCGCGGTCAGCAGCCCGACCAGGCCGAACAGGGGTTTCTCCACCGCCTCGTCGTCCCGCTTCACATAGACGAGGCCGAGGATCACGACCAGCAGGGCCAGCTTCACCCCGATCTTGATGTTGTTGACCTCCTGGTCGTCGGCCTGGTTGAGGCCGACCAGGATGACGCCGGTGACCAGCATCGTCGCCGCGCCGTGCAGCATCGCGGGGACGAAGCGGGCCGTGCCCTGGCCCATCGCCTTCATCTGCGTGAGGAAGCCGCCCAACAGGGCGGCGATGCCGATGATGTGCAGGCCGACGAAAAGATGGATGAGTACGCCCATGAGTCCGGATGCTATTCAGCCGCCCCGAATCGCCCCGACACCGGCCCGGCCTCTGCGACGCACGTGCAGTTGTGCGTGCCGTAGCACTGTCGCGCTTCATCGCGCTCCGGATCGGCCGCATCGGTCAGGGCGCCACGCGAAGTCGTCGACCTCGGACGCTCCCGCTGACCACTTACGGTCACCGGACAATCCGCCCCTGTCACTTCCGCACATCCCGTTACCGATGTGTCACGGACGGGCTTAGCGTCCTCCCCCAGGTGACCGGCTCCCCACCGCCGCCCGGACCAGGGGCGGCAGTCGGACACCACCGCCGAGGTCCGGCGGCGGGCCCACTCCCTGTGCGGGACCGCCGCCGGCCCCGTCAGCCGCTCCCCGCGGCCGTACGTCCGTCCGCTCCCCACGGCGGGCACGGGTCCCGCCCTGCCCCGGACGGCCGAACCGACGAGGCGGTCGTACGAAAGGACGTGCAGTCCCACGTGGCAGCGCACCGCAAGCCCCGACAGCGCTCGCTCGGAAGTCACCCGGCCCGGACGGCGCTGACCATCGCCCTCGCCGGCGCGGCGGGCGCGACGGCGTTCGACGGGATCGGACACGCCGAGCCGAAACCCACACCGGCGCAGGTGAAGGCCAAGGTGGACAAGCTGTACCAGGAGGCCGAGGCCGCCACCGAGAAGTACAACGGCGCGAAGGAGAAGGCGACGGCGGCCGAGCAACGGCTGAAGGCCCTCCAGGACGAGGCCGCTCGCAAGGAGGCCCGGCTCACCACGGCACGCGAGGAGCTGGGGTCCATGGCCGCCGCACAGTACCGCAGCGGAGGCCTCGACTCCGCGATGCAGCTCGCGCTCTCCGACGACCCCGACCAGTACCTCGACAACGCCGCCTTCGCCGAACGCGCGGGCCACCGTCAGTCGGGCACCGTCGCCCGCGTGCGCAAGCAACTGCGGGAGGTCGAGCAACTGCGCGGCGCCGCCCGCATCGAGGTGACCTCGCTCAGAGCCCGACAGGCGGAGCTGAAGCGGCACAAGACGACGATCACCGGCAAGCTCGACGCGGCCCGCCGTCTGCTGTCCCGGCTGACGGCCGGGGAACGGGCCCGGCTCACCGCGGACACGGGCACCGGGACGGCCACCCGCGCCTCCCGCGCCGCGACCGGCCCCCGCAGCCACCTCACCGCACCCGGCAGCACCTCCGCACAGGCGCCCAGCTCGCGCGCCGCGGCGGCCGTCTCCTACGCCTACTCCAAGCTCGGCAGCCCCTATGTGTGGGGGGCGACCGGACCGAACGCCTTCGACTGCTCGGGCCTGGTCCTGGCGGCGTACCGCTCCGCCGGCATCTCGCTGCCGCGCACGACCTACTCCCAGATCGACGCCGGCCGCCGCATCTCCCGCTCCGAACTCCTCCCCGGTGACCTGGTGTTCTTCTACTCCGGCATCACCCACGTGGGCATCTACGTCGGTGGCGGCCGCATGATCCACGCCCCCAACCCCTCGGCCCCGGTCCGCGTGGCGCCGCTGGACGAGATGCCCTACGCGGGCGCCACCCGGGTGGTGTGAGGGCCGGCGGGGAGTGACCGCGCCGCCCCGATCGTCACACCAGCCGTCGCGCCGTCGCCCACCGCGTCAGCTCGTGCCGGTTGGACAGCTGGAGCTTCCTGAGGACCGCCGAGACGTGGGACTCGACCGTCTTCACCGAGATGAACAACTGCTTGGCTATCTCCTTGTAGGCGTAGCCACGGGCGATGAGGCGCAGAACCTCCCGCTCGCGCTGCGTGAGACGGTCGAGGTCCTCGTCGACCGGCGGGGCGTCGGTGGAGGCGAAGGCGTCGAGGACGAACCCGGCGAGCCGCGGCGAGAAGACGGCGTCGCCCTCCTGCACACGGAAGACGGAGTCGACCAGGTCGGTGCCGGTGATCGTCTTGGTGACGTATCCGCGGGCACCGCCGCGGATCACTCCGATCACGTCCTCCGCCGCGTCCGAGACGGACAGCGCGAGGAACCGCACAGGCCGCTCGGGGTCGCCCATCAACGGAGCACAGCGGCGCAGCACTTCGACCCCGCCTCCGCCCGGGAGGTGGACGTCGAGGAGTACCACCTCGGGCCGGGTCGCGGTGATGACGGTGACCGCCTGGTCGACGTCCGCCGCCTCGCCCACGACCTCGACGCCGGTCTCCTCGGTCCGGCCGATCTCGGCCTGGACCCCCGTACGGAACATGCGGTGGTCGTCGACGAGGACCACGCGCACGTGGCGCCCGCCCGTGCTCTCGCCGGTGGTCCGCGCCGGCTCGGCGGCCTCCGCCGCTCCCGCCGCCGCGTTCGTCTCGGTCGGGTCACTCATGACGTCTTCTCCGCCCTCTCCATCTCCAGCTCGACCTCCGTGCCGCCGCCCGGCACCGCCCGCAGGCGCGCCGTGCCGCCGTTGCGCTCCATGCGGCCGATGATCGATTCTCTGACGCCCATGCGGTCGGCGGGTATCGAGTCGAGGTCGAAACCGGGACCGCGGTCCCGGACCGACACGAAGACCGTCCTTCCCTCGACCTCGGCGTAGACCTGTACGGCACCGCCCTCGCCACCGTACTTGGCGGCGTTCACCATCGCCTCGCGCGCGGCCTGCATCTGCGCCACCACCCGCTCGTCGAGCGGGCAGTCACCGACCACCACCACTTCGATGGGGACGCCGTGCTTGTCCTCGACCTCGGCCGCGTTGCGCCGGACCGCGTCGGCCAGGGTGGTCGGCTCGTCGGCCTCGTCCTTGCCGGTGCCCTCCGGCTTGTACAGCCAGGTGCGCAGGTCGCGCTCCTGAGCGCGGGCGAGGCGGCGCACCTCGCCGGCGTTCTCCGCGTTGCGCTGGATCAGGGTGAGGGTGTGCAACACCGAGTCGTGGACGTGCGCCGCGACCTCCGCGCGCTCCTGGGCGCGGATGCGCATGAGGCGCTCCTCGGAGAGGTCCTGCGTCATCCGGACCAGATACGGCCCGGCGAGCAGCGTGATGCCGACCAGGACGGCGAGGGCCGCCTGGAGCACCGAACCGAGATGTGCGGCCGAGCCCTGCAGGACGAAGATGCCGGAGACGCCGGCGGTGACCAGCAGGACACCGCCGCCCGCCCGCAGCAGCGTGAGCGTACGGCGCCGGCGGCCGGCCTCGACCCAGCGGGCGCGACGGGCGTTGTCCGCCTGGCGCCAGACGAGGGCGACGCCCGCACCGACGAGGACGGCGGGCAGGAGGTACGCCTTGGCGCCGCCGCCCAGGTTCACATTGCCCACGAAGACCATGGCGACGACGACCATGAGGAGCAGGGCGACGATCTGGCCCTTGTCCGGTCTGCGGGCGACGAGTTTGCGGCGGCCGTCGGGCGCGGTCTCGGTGACGACGAGGGACGGGGGCTTCTGCCCGCCCACACCGCCGATGCCCAGCGGCACGAAGAACCAGAAGGCCGCGTAGAGCAGGGCGCCGAGGCCGTCCGCCAGGAACAGGCCGACGAAGACGAGCCGCACCCAGATGACGGGCAGCCCGAGATGCCCGGCGAGCCCCCGCGCCACGCCACCCAGCCAACGTCCGTCGCTGCTGCGGTAGAGCTTGCGCGGAGGCCGCGGTTCGACGAGTGGCGCTGCTGCGGCTTCCGGCATGCCATTGATGGTCACACGGCGGCTCGACCCGAGCATCAGGGTTCGCCCCCGAGACGCCCCTGATCTTCGACGGTCTCGCAGGTCGAACGCCTCCCCGGCCCGGGCTCAGGGCCGATATCAGGGTCCGACCAGGGTCGTTCCGACTGCCGCCGGGGCGTCTCGCCCGCCACCATTGACTCATGACGAATCACCAGCACGCCGCGGACGCCGCGCCCGACCGGGGCGCCGCGCCCGACGCGGCCGCTCCGTCCCCGGGCGCCCCGGGCGCCGCAGGTGAGAACCCGCGCGCGCACGGGCAGGCGGGCGCGCACGGGGAAAGGGGTGCGGGAGCCGACGCCGCCGGCCTCCTGCACCGGTTCCGCCGCGACCGGGAGCACAAAATGCTCGCGGGGGTGTGCGCGGGTCTCGGGCGGCAGTGCGACATGGATCCGGTGATCTTCCGGATCACGCTCGCGGTGCTCTCCGCGACCGGGGGCATCGGCCTCATCTTCTACGGCTTCGCCTGGCTCTTCGTCCCCTACGCCGAGGACGGCGAGAACGAGGTGCGCAAGCTGCTCACCGGGAGAGTGGACGGGCAGGCCCTCACGGCCGTGCTGTTCGCGCTGGTCGGCTGCGGAGTGTTCCTGTCGATGCTGAACAACGGCGGGGTGCTGGCCTTCGCGGTCGTCCTCTCCCTCCTCCTCGCCGGCGCCGGCTACTGGTCGAGGCACCGGGTGGGCGCCGCCGACACCGATCCGCTCGCCGCCCAGGCGGTGGCCGACGCCCCGCCGGAGGCGAAGGCACCGCCCGTCGCCACCGCCTACCCGTCCTGGTGGCGGGAGCCGATCGTGAAGGACGGCACGCACGACGGAGGCACCGGCTACCTGTGGGGTCCGAGCGATCCCCGCACTCCGGACGCCTCTTCCGTCTTCGACGTCAGACTCACCGGTCACCTCGGTCCTCGCCTGGACATACGGGCGGCGCGCGGCCGGTCCTCCGGCCCGCGCGGCCCCCGCTGGATCGGCGGCTGGTTCTTCCTGTTCGCGATGGTCGCGGGCGGCCTCGCCACCCGGCTCACCTGGGAGCGGGAGCCGCTGGGCACGAGCCTCCAGATCGGCCTGGCCATCGCACTCGCCGTGCTGGGCCTCGGCATCGCGGTCAGCTCGTTCCTGGGCCGTACCGGGGCGGGGTCGATCTTCCTGGCCGTCGTCACGGCGGGGCTGCTGGCCGGATCGGCCACCCTGCCGAAGGACATCGGCACGAGATGGACGGACACGACCTGGCAGCCCACGGCGGTGGCGGACGTCCGGTCGGCCTACGACCTCGGCACAGGGGAGGCCACATTGGACCTGTCCCGGCTGGAGCTGGCCAAGGGGCAGACGGTGCGCACCGACGCCGAGGTGGGGGTCGGCCGGCTACGGGTGGTCGTGCCGCCGGACGTGACCGTGAAAGTACAGATCGACGTGGGCCTCGGTGACATCCAGTTGCCGGGCGATGACCAGAAGGACGTGGACGTGGAACCGGGCAAGCACAAGGAGCTGACCCTGTCGCCGGTGTCGGGCGGCAAGGACGCCGGGACGATAAACCTCCACCTCCAGGTCGGCGCCGGACAGGCGGAGGTGGCCCGTGCTGCGTCATGAGTTCCGGCCGGGACGGCTGGTTGCCGGCATGGTCTTCACGCTGGCGGGCGTCCTCTACGCGGGTGACGCGGGCGGCCTCTGGGACACGCCGTGGTTCGTGATCATCCCGCTCGTGGTGGGCGGCCTGTCCCTGGCCGGCGCCACCGGAGTCGCGACCCACGCCGTCCGCAGACGCCAGGGCTTCCGCCGGGGCACTCCGGCGGAACCGGGGACGGGGGCAGGCTCGTAGACGGGGCCCGCCCGGCGGCGCGCCCGCCCGCCGAGCGGGGGGATGTACCGCCCGCCCACCCCGCCGGGCGGGCGGTACATCCCCTTGGACTCGGGCGGTTGCCGACCGCGAGGCCCGGACTACAGGAGCGCCGGGCACGCTTCCCAGAGCCTGCGGCCCCACCCACCGGACAGGGCCCATCCCACCAGGGCTGAGGGCAGCTCCGGCCACAGGGCCCGGACTGCACGAGCACCTGGCACACTCCCCGAAACCTGCGGCCCCACCCACCGGACAAGGCCCATCCCACCAGGGCTTCGGGCAGCTCCGGGCGCGGGTGGCCCGTGGCTCCGAGAGCGGCTGGCACGCTCACCGGCGTTCGGGGCCTGGGCGCACGAGCGCCTGCTCCAGGACGCAGCCGCGTCCGTCAGGATCCAGCCCCGTCCGCCAGGACGCGGAACCGGCCTACCGGAAGGCTCCGACTCGCCGCCGCCTCCTGGTACGCCAGGCCGCGTCCAGGGAGAAGGCGGGGGCGCCGGCGAGGACGAGGGGGAGCCAGGCCATGAGGTACGGGAGGTCGTTGCCGTAGTAGTAGGGGTCCGAGGCCCAGCTGACCGTCAGCCACAGGCTGAGCGAGATCAGCGCGCCTCCGAGCGCGGCGACGCGGGTGAGGAGACCGAGGAGGGCGCCGATGCCGACGGCGAGTTCCCCGAAGGCCATCGCGTAGCCGAAGCCGGTCGGGTTCTTCAGGGCCAGGTCGACCAGGGCGGGGATCGCGGAGGTGTCCCGGACGGCACGCATGGTGTCGCCGATCGAACCGGCGCCGCTGTTCTGGAGGAAGGAGCCGTCGGTCAGCTTGTCGAGGCCGGCGTAGACGAAGGTGACGCCGAGGAAGAGGCGGAGGGGAAGGAGGGCGTACCGGGTGGCGCTGTCCCGCCAGTCGTGGCCGCCGTCGAGATAAGGGGGGTGCGTGTCCGTTCGCATGCCGTGAGCCATCGCCCGTAGCCGCCTCTCGCCGACGTGGTGGACCCCTCACAAGACCATACGTAGGAAAGGGCAGGTGCGCTCAATGGTTCGTCCGACGTTTTCCCCACCCTCACCCCCACCCTCGCCCTCACGCCCTCCCCGGCTCCGGCCCCGAATCCGACCTCGACCTCGCCCGCGCCCCAGGTTCCGATTCCCATCCCGGACCGGGTCCCCGACTGACTCCCTCACCCTCTCCCCCGCTCCGGGTGGGTGGGGGCTCAGTCGGTGACGTCGATCGTGCAGCGGTTGGTCTCCACTCCTGCCGCCGTGACGACCTGTACCTCGACGCGCCCGGGCTCCACCTCGGCCGGGACCGGGACCGTCAGGACCGCGTCGGTGGGGTTGCTGAAGCCACCGGTGACCGGGACGAGCGGCACGTGGACGTGGACGGTGCCGATGCGGACGACCATGCGGGAGAGGCGGTCGGCGCCCTGCGCGCCGGGCGGGACGAATCCGGCGCCGCGGATCTCGATGTCGTCGCCGGTGCGGATCGGTGCGTCAAGGTCACCGGCCTCCCGGGAGCGGACGACGGAGAGGATCACGGGGCGGCCGCCCTCGGCGTACTTGCCGGCGAGGTAGGTCGCGGCCGACACCAGCACCACCACGGCCAGCCCCCAGGGCAGGTCGGGCAGTTGGTCGGGGCGGCGGGCGAGGCGTACGGCGGCGAAGGCCAGGGCGACGGCGCTGATCACGACGTACTGGATGTCGGCGAAGGCGCCGCGGCCGGCATCGTCGGTGAGCAGGTCGGCGGCGCGGGGCCGGTGGGCGCGGACCTTCTGGAGCCGCTGGGACAGCACCCGCAGGCCGACGACCCGGCGCACGAGGACGGCGATCGCGCAGACCACGGCGAGGACGGTCACCACACCGGCCCCGCGGACCAGGTCGAGCCCGGCGATCAGGGCGTCGCGTTCGGCGGGGCCGGAGGCGGCGGCCAGCCGTCCGACGAGGACCAGCACCGCGTACGCCACGAACAGCACCCAGGCGGCGGCGACCGCCCGCGAGGTGGAAAGGCGGTTGTCCTCGCCGACGACCGGGGCCAGCGCGCCACCGCGGGCCCGGTGGAACCAGGAGGCGGCCGTCAGCGCGCCGGCGACGACGAGTGCGGCGAGCAGTCCGGCGCTGCGGGCGTTGCTCCAGCCGGCGCCGATCGCGGTCAGGGACTGCACGACGAGCAGGACGACGACCGCCGCCCACACGGTGCACGCGGTCCGCAGCCAGAGGCGGGCGAGCCAGGCCTCGCCCTCGGCGCGACCGCGGTCGGCGACGAGTTCCGCGGACTGGGTGAGTTCTTCCGAGACCCACTGACGGGAGGCGGAGGCCGAGTGGGCGACGGCGGCCGGCAGGCCCTGACCGGCGGCGAACCCGTCGCGCAGGGTCAGGAACGCGGCGACCGCGCGCCGATGTCCCTCCCGCGCTCCGTGCGGACAGTCCCCACAGGTGCAGCCGCCCTCGTGCGCACCGGGTTCCGCTCCCTGTCTGGCTTCCTGCACCGCCACGTCCGACGCCCGCCTTCTCCACATTCCGAACGGGCGGCGGACCTTCGGGAACCAGGCCACCGCCCTGCGAACAACTCCCCTGCGACGTGGACGAATTGTGCCCTACGGCACACCCCCGGTCGTCGGCAGGTGTGGTCAGCGCGGGTGAATCGAAGACCACCGCGTTGACCCGGCCACGGGAATCCCTCTCGAGGGAGCGGCCCTAGGTCAGCAGATCCGGCTCGCTGCGGCTGATGTCCTGCCACAGCGGCTGGTAGTTGATCCAGGCCACCAGGTCGCCGCCGAGCTGCTCGCGGGTCGCGACCGCCGCCCGGTGGTCGATCAGCACCGGGCGGCCGGCGGCGCGTGCGGTGAGCTGGACCTGGCTGGAGCGTTCCATCGAGAGGAACCACCAGGCAGCCGCGTCCACCGAGTCCCCGACGGTCAGCAGTCCGTGGTTGCGCAGGACCAGCGCCTTGCGGGAGCCGAGCGCGGACGCGATGCGCCGGCCCTCCTCGGCGTCGACGGCGACCCCTGTGTAGGCGTCGTAGAGGGCGTGGTCCTCGTAGAAGGCGCAGCTCTCCTGGGTGATCGGGTCGAGCAGTTCGCCGAGGGCGGCGAGGGCGCGGCCGTGCACCGAGTGGCAGTGGGCGACGGCGACGACGTCGGGCCGGGCGGCATGGACCTGGGCGTGCACGGTGAAGGCGGCCTGGTTGACGTGGTAGCGGCCCTCGACGACCTGTCCGTCGGAGTTGGCCAGCACGAGGTCGCTCACCGTGACGTGCTTGAAGGGCATCCCGAACGGGTTGACCCAGAAGCAGTCGGTGTACTCGGGGTCGCGCGCGGTGATGTGCCCCGAGACGCCGTCCTCGAAGCCGAGCCGTCCGAAGATCCGCACCGCGGCCGCCAGGCGTTCCTTGCGGTGCCGGCGCTCGTCCTCGACGGACTCGTGCATCGGCGGCATGGCGAACCGCAACCGGTCGGTGGGCAGCGGGGCGGGCGGCGTGGGCCCGTGCATCGGTCCTCCAGCACTGGGTTGCTTCACTGGGCGGAAGTTACCGTCGGCCAGGGAAAAAGGGCAGAGCCGTTATGCAAAGATGACGATTTCCGTCACCTGTGGAGCACGTCTTGAGCCTCGCCGATCGCCACCTCGACTCCCTCATGCGCCAGGTCGCGACACGCAATGCGATCGAGCTGATCCATCCTTTCGCGGAGTGGGAGACCTTCGGCGCGCTGGCGTACGTCGCGGAGTGTTACGGCTTCCGTTATGAGAGCGTGCGCCTGGTCGGGAAGCAGCGGATCGTCCATGTCCACCTGGTGCGCGACCCGAGCCCGGCGGCCCGGCAGCGGGCGGCGGCGAACTCGGCGGCCTTCCCCGACCCGGGCCCCGGCCGTCCGGTGCCCGGCATGTACCTGGGTTCGCTCACCCCGGTCCCCGAGGCGCGGGCGGACGTCGACCTGGTCACGACGCTCATCCGGCACGACGCCCTCGGCGCGGCCGCCGACCGCGGGCAGCTCCTCACCGTCGGCTGGGGCGCGGCGGGGCTGTTCCTGCTGTTGGCCGTGCTGACCGGCGAGTACGCCGTCCTGCTTCCGCTCGCGGTGCTGATGCCGCTGGGCATGCTCGGTGCGCTGCGTGCCAATGCGGCCCGGCGCGCGAAGCTCGCGGCGTGGCTCACGGCGGCGGGCTGCACGCCCCTGCGGGACGAGACGACGGGCCGGGAGCGGTTCGTCCGGCCGGTGCCGTACGGCGTGTGAGACAGCCTCGAATATCCGACAGAAGGTGTCGGGTATCGGCGGGACACTCGCCTTATGACAGCACGTGACACGACAGCGCATCAGACGGCGGGCGAGCCGGCGACCCGGGCGGCTGCGGCCACGGAGACCGTCGGCGAGCCGGCGAGCCGGGCGGCTGCGACCACGGGAACCGTCGGCTGGGCGGCCTTCGTCGCGGCGGAGCCGGAGCTGGCGCGGACGGTCGAGGACCGTTTCGGCGCCTACACCCATCACGTCCTGGCGACCCTGCGCAGGGACGGTTCGCCCCGCACCAGCGGGATCGAGGTCCGTTTCCTCGACGGTGAGCTGTGGCTCGGCATGATGCCGGGCTCGCTCAAGGCCCTCGACCTGCTGCGCGACCCGCGTTTCTCGCTCCAGGCCAACCTCGGCGAGGGAACCGGGATGGGCGGCGGGGACGTCCGGATCAGCGGCCGGGCGGTCGAGGTGACGGACGAGGAGGCGGCGAAGGCCGGGTATGTGAAAGAGGTGGAACCGCCGCAGCCGTTCCACCTCTTCCGCACCGCGTTGACGGAGGTCGTGCGGACCTCCGTCGAGGACGACAATCTGGTCGTCCAGGTCTGGAAGCCCGGAGAGCCGGTGCGGACCCTCCGGCGGACCTGAGCCCTACGCGGGGCTCACTCCCATTCGATGGTGCCCGGCGGCTTCGAGGTCACGTCGAGGACGACGCGGTTGACGTCCCGCACCTCGTTCGTGATGCGCGTCGAGATCCTCGCGAGGACGTCGTACGGCAGGCGCGACCAGTCGGCGGTCATGGCGTCCTCGGAGGAGACCGGGCGCAGGACGACCGGGTGGCCGTAGGTGCGGCCGTCGCCCTGGACGCCGACGCTGCGGACGTCCGCGAGCAGGACCACCGGGCACTGCCAGATGTCGCGGTCGAGACCGGCCGCCGTCAGCTCCTCGCGGGCGATGGCGTCGGCCTCGCGCAGCAGGTCCAGGCGCTCCCTGGTGACCTCGCCGACGATCCGGATGCCCAGGCCGGGGCCGGGGAACGGCTGGCGCTGGACGATCTCCTCCGGCAGGCCGAGCTCCTGGCCGACCATGCGGACCTCGTCCTTGAACAGCTTGCGCAGCGGCTCGACGAGCTGGAACTCCAGGTCCTCGGGGAGGCCGCCGACGTTGTGGTGCGACTTGATGTTCGCGGTGCCGGTGCCGCCACCGGACTCGACGACGTCCGGGTAGAGGGTGCCCTGGACCAGGAAGGCGACCTCCGGGCCCTCGTCGGCGATGATCTCCGCCTGGGCCTGCTCGAAGACCCGGATGAACTCGCGGCCGATGATCTTCCGCTTCTCCTCGGGGTCGGAGACCCCCTTGAGGGCGGTGAGGAAGCGCTCCTCCGCGTCGACGACCTTCAGCTGGACGCCGGTCGCGGCGACGAAGTCCTTCTCGACCTGCTCGGTCTCGCCCTTGCGCATCAGGCCGTGGTCGACGTAGACGCAGGTCAGCTGCGATCCGATGGCCTTCTGGACCAGCGCGGCGGCCACGGCGGAGTCGACACCGCCGGACAGACCGCAGATGGCGCGCTTGTCGCCGACCCGCTCGCGGATGGCGGCGACCTGCTCCTCGATGACGTTGCCCGTCGTCCAGTTCGGCTTCAGGCCGGCGCCGCGGTACAGGAAGTGCTCCAGCACCTGCTGGCCGTGCGTGGAGTGCATGACCTCGGGGTGGTACTGGACGCCGTAGAGCTTCTTCTCGTCGTTCTCGAAGGCGGCGACCGGGACGACGTCGGTGGACGCCGAGACGGTGAAGCCCTCGGGGGCGGCGGAACAGGCGTCGCCGTGCGACATCCACACCGCCTGCTCGGCCGGGGTGCCCTCGAAGAGGGTGGAGGACGAACGCGAGACGTGCAGGTCGGTACGGCCGTACTCACGGGCGCCGGTGTTGTCGACGGTGCCGCCGAGGGTCTGCGCCATCAGCTGGAAGCCGTAGCACATGCCGAAGACGGGAACGCCGGATTCGAAGATCGCGCGGTCGAGGCGGGGGGCGCCCTCCTCGTAGACGGACGAGGGGCCGCCGGAGAGGATGATCGCCGCCGGGTTCCTGGCGAGCATCTCCGCGACCGGCATGGTGCTCGGGACGATCTCGCTGTAGACCCGGGCCTCGCGGACTCGACGGGCGATGAGCTGGGCGTACTGCGCGCCGAAGTCGACGACCAGGACGGTGTCGGGGGCGGCGGCAGCGGGAGTCGCTGATGACACGGGGGCCTTCCGGCGGTTCGGGCGGGGTCTCTGTGCTGGCCAATTCTACCGAGGTGGGCGTGGAGACGGGCCCGGGGCCGAAACGGTCCGTGGTTATACTCACCCCATGCTCGCGCACACGACCTTCGTCTTTACCTATGGCACCCGGCCCGCCGGCTGCCATGGTCGTGCTGCTTGAGCTGACCGCCAAGCGACTTCCCAGGCGCCCCGGGCCGACAAGGCCCGGGGCGCCTGTCGTTCTTCCCGGGTCCCGCCGTTCCGGGGCGCTCCCGCCTCACAGGAGCCCCCATGACCACCACCGCCACCTCCACCTCACTCGACGTGACCGGCGCCCGGACTGCCGAGGCCGCCGACGTGATCACCGGCGCCCGCGACCGCATCGACGCGCTGGACGACCGGATCATCGGCCTGATCCAGGAACGCATGGCCGTCTCCGCCGTGATCCAGGACGCCCGGATCGCCTCCGGGGGGCGACGCGTCAGCCTCTCCCGGGAGATGGAGGTCCTCGGCCACTACAGCGAGGCGCTCGGCAAGCCCGGTACGTCCCTCGCGATGACGCTGCTCGAACTGTGCCGGGGTCGCATCTGAGTTCGGGATCCCTCTCACCCGGACGGCGCGTGACCGGCCCCGGACCGCTTCGTTGGTCCCGGTGTCCGCTCCAGCCAGGGGTGGGCCCGGAAGAACCACGCGTGGCTCGCTGGAGCGATGAGGCGTACGGATCGTGCTGTGCGTCGTGGGACCTCGCTCCAGGGAAGTGACCGGACGGCAGGGGACAGCAGTCCGGTCACCCAAGAGAACGGTCGGTCCCGGGGACGCCCGGGGCCGACCGGCGGAAATGGCAAAAATGCACAAGGGCTGGGTCAAACGGTTGCGAGCACCGCGTTCATCCAGCACGATGCCTAGAAAGCCCCCGAACAGCCCCGACTCGCTTTCCGGGCCCCGTTTCACGGTGCGGTGTCCTGCTCGACCGCCAAAGGTCCAGACCTGTCGCACGCCCCGTGTGCGCCAGGGCGCCGACCCGGAGTGCACCCGAGTTCGGCGGCAGACCAGACCAGCGGCGCAACCCCCCGGCGCCGCTCCCAGGCACCGGCGCTGCCCTGACGCCGGTGCTGACGAAAGAAGGGCCCCGCGGTTTCCGTCCCGCGGGGCCCTTCGCCGTTCCCCGCGGCGCGAGCCCGACCGTCGGACCGACCGCAGACCGACGCAGCCCCGCCGCAGACCGACCGCAGACCGACGGCAGCCCCACCGCAGACCGCCCGCAGACCGACGCCGGCCCGAGCGCAGCCGAGTGCATCGCGACCACGGCCTGCGCGCAGCCCGAGTGCACTGCGACCGCAGCCCGGCGCGGGTCCCCGGCTCGGCCGGCATGCCCGCCGAGGGGCGCGACCCCCCGGCAGGGGCGTGA
Organism: Streptomyces sp. NPDC030143; assembly: GCF_055573695.1. Classification (NCBI taxonomy): domain Bacteria; kingdom Bacillati; phylum Actinomycetota; class Actinomycetes; order Kitasatosporales; family Streptomycetaceae; genus Streptomyces; species Streptomyces sp. NPDC030143. Next base: position 143,461 of record NZ_JBVIAY010000010.1, on the reverse strand, counting down.
TCCAGCCCACATGAGAAATGTGTGAGTGGTCGTACAACCCTTCACGGAGTTCGACGATCAAACCTCTCGAAACAAGGGCCACACCCGCGCCCCACACGCGGAGCCCTCCACACTGGACTCCTTGAGGTCTTCCATGAAGCTTCGCCGTGCCATGGCAGCGGCCGCCGCGACGGCCGCCCTGGCGCCGCTCGCGCTCGTCGCCGCGCCGGCCGCGTTCGCGTCCGACTCCGCGTCCCCGTCCGCGAGCGCCTCGCCCTCGACGGGCCAGGGCTCCCCGAGCCCCTCGGGCTCCGCGTCGCAGTCGTCGAGCACCTCCTCGTCCCCGAGCGCCTCCGCGTCCGACTCGACCAGCCCGTCCCCCTCGGGCAGCGGTTCCCCCTCGCAGTCCACGAGCCCGAGCCCCTCCCAGTCCGAGACGGACAAGCCGGAGCCTGAGCCGTCGTTCTGCGCGGACGCCACGGTCGAGGTCAACATCGACGGCCTGCCGGGCAAGATCGCGGCCGGCAGCGGATGGCACAAGTTCACGCTGAGCGTGCTCAACAACTCCGACTCCACGCTCACGAACCTGGACTTCCTGGTCGGGGCCTCCTCGGACGAGTTCGGCGAGGACATCTTCAAGAGCAAGCAGGTCCAGCTCCAGGCCTGGAACCCGGACGACAAGGTCTGGGAGAACGTGGACGAGTGGGGCTACGCGACCGGCTTCGTCGGGTACACCGACGAGCTGAAGCCCGACTACGAGGTCGAGATCCCGCTCCGCCTCGACGTGAAGAAGTCTGCCCCGGTGGGCGCCGGCTTCACGCTGGGCGCGACGATCTACGACGACAACGACAAGCAGTGCCAGGGATTCGGCTTCGTCTCCTACGAGTACAAGATCGTCGCCAGCGGCACCGACACCTCCGGCACCAAGCCGCAGGAAGGCGGCAAGGCTCCGGTCGCCGACGGCAAGCCCGGCAACACCCCGCAGGTCACCGGCAGCCTCGCCGAGACCGGCTCCAGCTCCACGCTGCCCGTGATCGGGCTCGTCGGCGGTGTCGCGGTCGTCGCCGGTGCGGGCGCGGTGTTCGCGGTGCGTCGCCGCAAGGTCGTCGAGGCGTAAGCCTGACGCCCGGGCCTTGAAGGGCTCGGACACATCCGGAGGGGACCTGCGCTCGGAGGGGGGCGCAGGTCCCTTTCGTCTGTCCGCTCGGGGCTCCGAACAAAAAAGGGAGGCCGATCTGCGCCGGGCGGCGCGAGCCGGGCTCCCTTTCTGTTCGCAGCTCTTGATTCCTACGGCTTCGGCGGCACCGCCGGCATGCCCAGGAACGGCAGGCGCAGTGCCGCGAACGCCTCCTCCGGGACCGCCGGCGCCTTCGGTTCCACCGGCTTCAGCCGCTCGTAGGCCGTGCCCTGCGCGGGGCGCGGGTCCTCCTCGCCCTTGTTCGGCCAGTACGACATCGCGCGCTCGGCCTGGGCGGTGATCGTCAGGGACGGGTTCACGCCCAGGTTCGCCGAGACCGCGGCCCCGTCCACGACCGAGATGCCGGGGTGGCCGTACAGCCGGTGGTAGGGGTCGATGACGCCGGTCTCGCGGGAGTCCCCGATCGGGCAGCCGCCGAGGAAGTGGGCGGTGAGCGGGGTGCCCATCAGCTCACCGACGTTGGAGCCGGCGAAGCCGTTGATGTCCGCCGCGATCGCGGACGCGGCCTCGGAGGCCGCCCTGATCTGCTTGGGGTTGGGACTGCCGTGGCCCTGCCGCGCCGTCAGCAGTCCCTTGCCGACACCCGCCGGCTTCAGGTACGTCGTCAGCGAGTTGTCCAGTGACTGCATCACCAGGCCGATGATGGTCCGCTCCGACCAGCGGCGGTTGGAGAGCGAGCGCAGGACCAGGAGGGGGTGGCGGGCGGCGTTCGCCAGCCAGGCGCCCACCCGGGACGAGCCGTTCGCGTACGGCACCTGGAGGATCGACAGGCCGCCCATCGAGTTGGATCCCCGGCCGTAGCGGACCGGTTCGACGTGGGTGTTCGCGTCCGGGTGGATGGAGGAGGTGATGGCGACCCCGCGGGTGAAGTCGACCTTCGGCTGCCCGGTCGCCCTGCGGTAGCGGCGGTCGTCGGTCTGCGCGCCGACCAGCGCCTCCGAGTTGGTGCGGGTCAGCTCGCCCAGCCTCGCGGAGAGATGGGGCAGCTGGCCGTTGGCCTTCATGCGGTGCAGCAGGGTCTGGGTGCCGTAGGTGCCGGCGGCCAGGACGACCCGGCACGCCGTGAAGGTCCGCCCCCTGCCCTTGCGTCGCTGGTCGGTGGGGAGGGTGGCGACGGCGTACCCGCCACGGGAGTCGTCCGTGACCGACACGACCGTCGTCAGGGGGTGGACGACCGCGCCCGCCTTCTCGGCGAGGTGGAGGTAGTTCTCGTTCAGGGTGTTCTTCGCGCCGTGGCGGCAGCCGGTCATGCACTCGCCGCACTCGGCGCAGGCCCTGCGGGACGGTCCCGCGCCGCCGAAGTAGGGGTCGGGCACCTCCTCCCCCGGCCGTGCCTTCGTCGTGCCGTCGGCGTCCTGGCCGTCGCCGAAGAAGACCCCGACCGGCGCCATGTGGAAGGTGTCGCCCACGCCCATCCGTTGCGCCGCCGCCTTCAGATGGACGTCGGAGGGGGTCATGGTCGGGTTGAGCCGTACGCCGAGCATGCGCCGTGCCTGGTCGTAGTACGGCTTCAGCTCCTCCTGCCAGTCGGTGATGTCCCGCCACTGCGGGTCGTCGAAGAAGGCCTTCGGCGGGACGTAGAGGGTGTTGGCGTAGTTGAGGGAACCGCCGCCGACGCCCGCGCCGGCGAGGACCATCACGTTGCCCAGCAGGTGGATGCGCTGGATGCCGTACATGCCCAGTGTCGGGGCCCAGAGGTAGTTCTTCAGGTCCCAGGAGTTCTTGGGGAGGGTGGCGCGGGTGAAGCGGCGGCCGGCCTCCAGGACGCCTACCGAGTAGCCCTTCTCGGTCAGGCGCAGGGCGGTCACCGAGCCGCCGAAGCCCGATCCGACGACGATGACGTCGTAGTCGTAGGTGTCCTGGGGCACGGGTTCTCCTCGTCGAGTGTCGCGTGCGGGTCGTCTGTGGTCGGTCGCTTTCACGCGGCGGAGCCGCGCCTCGACACGGCCCCGCGCCCCTCGGGGCCTACTTGAACCGGAACGCCTTCATCAGCTTCAGGCTGGTGCTCATGAAGGCCGCGTACTTCTCGTCGTCCATGCCCAGGGACGGGGCCATCGGGAGCAGGCGCTGTTGGGCGATCGTCTGGGCCTCGGTGTACTTGAGGATGCCCTCGGAGCCGTGACGGCGGCCGAGACCGGAGTCCTTCATGCCGCCCATGGGGGACTGGACGCTGCCGTAGGCGGGGGCGTAGCCCTCGTTGACGTTGACCGTGCCGGTGCGCAGGCGGGAGGCGACCTCGCGGCCGCGGCGGCCGTCCTTCGTCCAGACCGACGAGTTCAGCCCGTACGGGGTGGCGTTGGCCTGCTCGACCGCCTCGTCGTCGGACGCGAAGCGGTAGATCGACACGACCGGGCCGAAGGTCTCCTCGGCGCACACCGCCATGGGCTCGGTGACGCCGTCCAGGATGGTCGGTTCGAAGAAGTACGGGCCGATGTCCGGGCGGGCCACCCCGCCGGTCACCACCGTCGCGCCCTTCGCCACGGCCTCCTCCACGTGCCGGGTGACCGTCTCCAGCTGGCGTTCGCCGACGAGGGAGCCCATGTCGGCGCCGTAGGCCAGGGAGGTGCCCAGGCGCATGGCCCGGGTGCGGGCGGCGAAGCGCTCCAGGAAGGCGTCCGCGATCGACTCGTGGACGTACAGCCGCTCGATGGAGATGCAGAGCTGGCCGGCGGAGGAGAAGCAGGCGCGGACCGCGCCCTCGGCCGCCTTCTCGATGTCGGCGTCGTCGAGGACCAGCATGGCGTTCTTGCCGCCGAGTTCCAGGGAGACGCCCACCAGACGGGCGGCGGCGCCCTGGGCGACCTCGCGGCCGGTGCGGGTGGAGCCGGTGAAGGAGACGTAGTCGGCGTGCCGGACGACCTCGGGGCCGACGACCGGGCCCTCGCCGATGACGACCTGGAAGACCTCGGCGGGCAGACCGGCCTCGACGAGCAGGTCGCGCGCCCACAGGGCGGTGAGGCAGGTCTCCGTGTCGGGCTTCATCACGACCGCGTTGCCCGCGACGAAGGCGGGGAGCGCGTCGCCGACCGACAGCTCCAGCGGGTAGTTCCAGGGGGCGATCTGCCCGACGACTCCACGCGGGTGGCGCAGTTCGGTGACCTTGGTGAGGGTCGGTACGGCACCCGCGTGGCGCTTGGGCCGCAGGTAGGCGGGGGCCTTGCGGCCGTAGTGGCGGGCGGCCACGGCGACGGCCTGGACCTCCTCGTGGGCGTGCAGACGGGCCTTGCCGGTCTCCAGCTGGATCAGGTCGAGGACCTCGGCCTGACGCTCCAGGATCAGGTCGTGGAAGCGGAGCAGGACGGCCGCCCGCTGCCGTACCGGGGTCTGTGCCCAGACGGCCTGGGCGGCACGGGCCGCTACGAACGCCTTCTCCACGTCCTCCGGGGTGGACTCGGGGAGGTCGGCCAGCTTCTCGCCGGAGAACGGCGTGTGGTTGGCGGTGCGCCCGGAACCGACCACGCCCTTGGTGAGCTGGGCGACGAGCTGGGGGGTGACCACGTCGGCGGCGGTGCGCGCACCGGCCGGGGCGGGGGCGAGGGGGTTGGTACCGGTCTTCTCCGGGGCCTGCGAGTCCGTCATGACGCGCAGGGTATGACGTGCGGAACGGCTTTGGGTACCCGCCGGTAACGGGGATTCGCCGACCGCGCACATCCCGCCAGTGTTCACTGGCGGAGAACGTGCTGATCAGGGACTTGTCGAGGCGTGTGCGGTGACGTCCGACGAGGTGCCGATCCGCAGGCGGTCGCGGGCCGCCTTGAAGACCGCCGTGCCCCGTTTCTCGTCCGGTGTCCCCTTGGGCATGTCGACACGCAGTTCGTACATGCGGCTGTCGTCGGTGAGGACGAACAGTTCCATGACGCGGGTCGGCGAGCCGGCAACGCCGTAGGTGGTGTCGGCGAGGGCGGCCTCGTGACCGTCGAACGTGGTGCGGGTGGTCTGGGTGCGCGCGTCGCCGTCGTAACCGTCCCAGGTGTCGTGCGCCTGTGCCGCCCGGCCCAGCGGGGAGGCGGGCGCCCGGTCCCACTGGGTGAGGCGTACGTCGACGGATCCGGCCGAGTAGACCACCAGCCGGGGCTGCTCGCTCGCGCTGCCCTGCCGGGCGAACTCCTGGTAGTTGGCGGGGAGGGCGAGGACGGCGTCCATCTCCGGCTCGGGGTGCGACACCCAGGAGGTGGCGGGCGTGGCGGTGGGGCGGGGCGTGGCGCTCCGGCTCTGTGCGCCGGCCCGGGGGGCCTCGTCGGACGTGGCGCTCAGCCCTCGCGCTCCGCTGTCGGTCCCCGGCCATGCGGACGCCCCCAGCCAGGCGCCGGCACCGCTGAGCAGGGCGGCGAGGAGCGCCAGGGGGAGCGGACGGCGGTGGAGGGGACGACGACGAGGAGGCCGGGGCGGGTGAGGGGTGGGGACGGTTTCGGGGCCGGGTGACGATGTGCCGGCGGGGGACGGCACCGCGCGGGGGGCGTGGATCGGCGCTGGGGTGGGGGTGGAGGGCGGGGCGCCCCCGGAGGTGGAGGGGGGTGTGTGCCCGGGGGCGGGGGTCGGGGTGTCCTGGGAGGCGGATACGGGTGTGTCCACGGAGCCGGGGGTCGCCGCCTGCCCGGACTCGGGCATGGGTGCTGCCCCGGAGCGAGGGATCGACGTGTCCCCGGAGGCCGCGATCGGCGTGTCCCCGGGTGCCGGGATCGACGTGTCCCCGGAGCCCGCGATCGGCGCGTCCCCGGGTGCCGGGATCGACGCGCCCCCGGAGCCCGCGATCGGCGTGTCCCCGGGTGCCGGGATCGACGTGTCCCCGGAGGCCGCGATCGACGCGTCCCCGGGGGCCGGGACCGGTGCCGATGCGGAGCGGGCGACCGGGGTGTCCCCTGAGCCGGACCTGGGCGCCGACCCGGAGCCGGAGATCGGGGTGACCCCGGAGCCGGAGATCGGGGTGACCCCGGAGCCGGAGACCAGGGTGTCCCCGGCTCCGGCGATCGGGACGTCCCCGGAGTCGGCGATCGGGACGTCCCCGAGGTCGGGCGACGATGTCCTCGGCGTGTCGGCCGGGGTGCCCGAGCCGGGCTTCCCGGTGTCGGCGTCGCCCAGGCGGACCGTCCCCACGTCGTCCCCGAACTCCCGCAGCCGGCGTACGTCCTGGGGGTGGACCGCGTCCTCGTCGTCCGCCTCGGTGCCCGTCGGGACCGGCCGGTCCCGCATCACCGTCTCCAGTGCGGCGGCCACCTCCGCCGGGCCGGGCCGCAGGTCGGGGTCGCGCACCAACAGCCGTACGAGGAGCAGCCCGAGGGGGCCGGCCTGTTTCGGCTCGGGCGGATCGGCGGCGAGGATCGCGGCGAGCGTGGACTCCAGCGTCGTCCGGCGGAAGGGGGACCAGCCCTCGACGGCGGCGTACAGCAGCACGCCGAGGGACCACAGGTCGGAAGGCGGGCCGGCGATGCGGCCGGACATCCGCTCGGGGGCGATGAACTCCAGCGAGCCGACGAACTCGCCGCTGGCGGTGAGGGACTCCTCGCCCTGGACGTGCGCGATGCCGAAGTCGGTGAGGACGACGCGGTCGTGCGGACCGAGCAGGACGTTGGCGGGCTTGACGTCGCGGTGGACGATGCCGACGGCGTGCGCGGCGCGCAGGGCCCCCAGGACGGCGTGGCCGATGCGGGCCGCCTCGGCGGGATCGAGCGGGCCACGGCGCAGGACCTCGTGGAGGGACTCGCCGCGGACCAACTCCATGACGATCCAGGGGAGTCCGTCCGGTCCGGTGGCCTCATCCTCCTCGACGACGACGTCATGGATGGAGACCGCCGACGGATGGTCCACCCGGGCGGCGGCCCGTGCCTCCCGATAGAGGCGGTGGGCGGCCCGCCGGTGGATCTCGTCCTCCGGGTCGCCCGGCAACCGGGGCTGCTTGACGGCGACCTCACGGCCCACCAGTTCGTCCCGGGCCCGCCACACCGTGCCCATGCCACCGGAGCCGATCCGTTCGAGCAGCCGGTAACGCCCGCCGACCATGCGGCCCTTGTCGCCTCCCGCGTCCCCGCCGTTGCTCATGCCCCATCACTACCCTGCGGGGCACCCGCTTGTCGACGCGGTCCGGACGCCCCGTGTCTAGAGCTTGTCGAGCTCCAGGTGGGCGATGGCCGTCCGCGCCACCTCACGGCCGCGTTCCGTGAAGTCGCCCTTGGCCGGGTACCCGATGGTGAGCTTGTACATGTCACCCGCGGAGGACTTGTAGTAGAAGATCCTCAGTTCGCGCGGCCGGGGGTTCTGGGAGTCGTCGGTGGTGTACCCGACGGTGTTCCCGGCGGCCTTGCGGCCGTGGAAGGTCGCGTTGTCGTCGGGTGCGGTGCGCGGCCCCTCCGGCATGTCGAGGTCGTAGTTGCCGCGTTCCTTGAACTCGTCGTTGTCGGCGTACATCTCGGCGGCCGCCGAGCCCTTGATCTCGTTGCCGGTGTCCTCGGCCTTGCGGTCCACCGTCAGCACGATGGACAGGGCCCCGCTCGGGTCGGTGTAGCTCACCCAGTGGTCGTCGTCCGACTTGCGGTCGGGACCGCCGGGCACATAGCCCTGGGGGACCGCCAGCGTCGCCGTGACGTCCTTCACGTGGTGCGTCGCCCAGCCGCCGGGCAGCGCACCGGCGAACGGGTCAGTGACCACCAGCCAGGACGCCACCGCCGCGGCGGCGACCGACGCGCCGAGCGCGGTCCAGAACGCCTTGCTGCCGACCTTGAGGCCGAAGCCGCCGCGTCCCGCCGTGATCCGCAGACCCCAGCCGCCGAGCGCGGTGTCCGCGGCCGGGGTGGCGCCGCGGCCGACGGCCGCCGCGGTCACCACCTGGGTGGGCTGCGGCTGCGGCGGGTTCGCGGCCTGCTCCAGCAGGGCGCGGACGCGGGCGGCCTGCGGGCGGCGCGCCGGGTCCTTCTCCAACAGTCCGTTGACGGCCTCGGCGAGCGGACCGCGCGCTGCGGCCGGCGGGGCGGGCGCGGCGTTGAGGACGGACTGGAGGGTGGCCGGCGTGTTGCTGCGGCGGAACGGCGACACGCCCTCCGTCGCCGCGTACAGGACGACTCCGAGGGACCACAGGTCGGAGGCCGGGCCGGGGCGCTGGCCCAGCACCCGCTCGGGGGCGATGTACTCGGGCGAGCCGACGAACCCGCCGGTGTCGGTCAGGTTCGTCTCGCCCTCGATCTGGGCGATGCCGAAGTCGGTGAGGACGACCCGGTCGTGCCGGCCGAGCAGCACGTTGTCCGGCTTCACGTCCCGGTGCAGGATGCCCGCCGCGTGCGCGGCCTCCAGCGCGCCGAGCACCTCCAGGCCGATCCGGGCGGCCTCGCGCGCGCTCAGCGTGCCCTCCTGGAGGGCGCTGCCGAGCGAACGCCCGTGAACCAGCTCCATCACGATCCACGGCCGGCCGTCGACGATCGCGACGTCGTGGACGTTCACGACGGCCGGGTGGTCCAGCCGCGCCGCCGCCCGCGCCTCGCGCCGCATGCGCTCGTAGGCGTTGGCCCGTTCCCGCTCGGGAAGGTGGTCGGGGACGCGGGGCTCCTTGACGGCCACCTCGCGGTCGACCATCTCGTCCTGGGCGCGCCACACCGTGCCCATCCCGCCGTGCCCGAGCTTGGCGAGCAGCCGGTAGCGGCCGGCGACGAGACGCCCGGCCCCGGGATCCGCCGACGCGGCCGGTCCGGCGGAGACGGCAGGTCCGGCCGGGTGCGGCGACGCGGCGGAGACGGCAGGTCCGGCCGGGTGCGGCGACGCGGCGGAGACGGCAGGTCCGGCCGGGTGCGGCGACGCGGCGGAGGCGGCCTGCGCGGGGACCACGTAGGGGTTGTGGGGGTGCGGGGCGGCCCCGGCTGCCGGTGCGGCCGGATGGGGAGCGTGGCCGGCCGGTGGAGCCTGCGGGCCCCCCGCGGGCAGGTGCGGCGCCGCCGCGTGGTTCGGCACGGCCGCGGCCTGGTCCGGCGGTCGCAGAACGAAACTGGTCGTCTCGTCGCCCTCGTGTCGGGCTCCCCCGTTGTTGCTCATGGATCCATCCATATCGCGCCACGCCGAGCGGGATCCACCGGCGGGGCGTACCGGTCACAGACCCGTGACCGAGGCCGTTCCCTATCTACCTTTTATGCGGAGTTCACGGCGGCGCCGTCACGTCGGTACGAGCGTGTCGACCGCGACGTCGAAGTACTCCCGGGCCTCCCGCACCTTCCCCACCGGCGCCGACACCCACACGTCGTACATCCGGCCGCCCTCCTCCCAGCACAGGTCGTAGGTGTGCCGGGGACCCTCGGCCGCGTCGAAGCCGTCCCAGGTGAACTCCCAGAGCGCGGCGGGGCGTCCGTCGCGGGTGGTCTCGGTGACCCGTCCGTCGCGGTAGCCGGGGTTGGTGGCCGGGCCGTCGGCGGCAGCGCGTTCCAGCGCGCCGAGCGGGCCGCCCGGTGGTGGCGCGGAGACCTTGACGCCGAGCCGGAACGTCCCGCCCGGCGACAGGTAGAAGATCCGCTCGCCCTGCGGGAGGCGGGTGAAGCCGTCCGGCACGGCGAGCGAGAACCCGGCCGGGTCGTCGGCGACGCGGTACCCGGAGGGGGCGGTGGGCCGCTCCCGGGAGGTGGGGGGCACGGCCGTCGGCGAGGCGCCGGCCGTGCCCCCCGGCGCCGAACTCGCGGCCGTGTCGCCCCCCTTGCCGACCCGGTCGCCGTCCCGGTCGGCCAGCAGCGCCGCGGCCGACACGCCCGCGCCGGCCATCGCGGCGACCAGCACCGCGGCCACCAGCACACCCCGCACGCGGCGCTCCCGGCCCGGCTGGTCCTCCGTGGACGGCGAGGGGGCGGAAAGGGGTGACGGCGACGGCGACAGGAGGCGCCGGGGCAGATCCGCCCGCGTGGGCGTGTACCCGCCCCTGCCCGGCCACCGGCCGCGCGCGCCCTGCGCCCCCGGCACCGTGAGCGTGCGTCCGGTGTCGTGGAAGGCCCGCAGCATCCGCTCCGCCTCCACCGCGTCCAGCCGTCGGTCCGGATCGCGCTCCAACAGCCCCCGGACGACGGGCAGGAGCGGCGCGGCCTGGTCGGGTGTGCGGATCTCGGCGAAGACGACGGCGTGCAGGATGCCGCCGAGCGAGTCGCGCCGGAACGGCGACTCGCCGCTCAGCGCCGTGCACAGCAGCGCGCCCAGCGACCACAGGTCGGACGCCGGCCCGGTGCGCTCCCCCGACATCCGCTCGGGCGCGGTGTACTCGGGCGAGCCGACGAACGAGCCGGTCTCGGTGAGCGTGGTGGCGCCCGCGACCTGGGCGATCCCGAAGTCCGTGAGCACCACCCGTCCGGTGGCGGACTCGATCAGGACGTTCGCGGGCTTGATGTCCCGGTGCAGCACGCCGGCCGCGTGCGCGGCGCTCAGGGCGCTGAGCAGGTCCGCGCCGATCCGGGCCGCCTCGCGCGCGTCGAGCGGGCCGCGTTCGGCGATCCGGTCGGCGAGCGAGCCGCCGTCGATCAGCTCCATGACGATGCACGGGCGTTCGCCGTCCTCGACGACGTCGTGCACGACGATGATGTGCGGGTGGCTGAGCTGGGCGACCGCGCGGGCCTCGCGCAGGGTCCGGTCGCGGCGGCCGCGGGCCTCCTCGGCGGAGAGGGAGTCGTCACAGGCCAGCTCCTTCACCGCGACACGCCGTCCGAGCAGCTGGTCGGTGGCCCGCCACACGACCCCCATGCCGCCGCGCCCGAGCCTGGCCTCCAGCCGGTAGCGGTCCGCGATGACCCGGACGTGGTCCCCCTCGGTCCCCATGGGGCCCATCATGCCCCACCGGACCCGACGCCTCCGGGGCGCCGACCGGCCAAGTAACCGACCGGGGGGAGGGCGCTCTCAGGACGAGCCGTCCGGTTCCCGCCAGCTCTGCAGTACGGCCTTGAACTGCCGGGCGGCGGTCGCCCAGTCCGCGGCGGGCGCGGACATGTAGATCGCGTACTCGGTGCCGCTCCGGGCGACGTACGTCTCCTCGATCGCGCGGCGCGGGCCGGGGAAGTCGATGTCCTTGGCGAGCGCGGTCCAGGTGTACTCCCACTGGGCGCCCGCGCGGTCGCGGTAGACGTTCCGCTCCAGGGCGACCCGCTCGTAGTCGACCAACCGCTTGAGCTGCTGCTCCAGGTCGAGCTGGTGGGCGTACGGATCGTCGAAGTCCGGTGAGGCGTCGACGGCGATGCGGACGAAGTGCTTGCCGCCGTCCGGGGTGTAGTCGATCTGCTTCAGGTCGCCGTCGTCCTGGTACACCTGCCGCGTCCAGCCCTCGGGCAGGGACAGCGAGAAGCCCAGCGGGTCCGTGACCGGGGTCCAGGACTCGGGGACGGTGCCCTCCTCGGCGTGTTTGCCGGTGGGGGTCGCCACGGGGTCCGGCGTGGCGGAGGCACCCTCACCGGCCTTCTGCACCACCACCGCCGTACCGCCACCGAGCAGCGCGGCGACGGCGAGCGCGAGCGCGAAGGTGCGCAGCCGGCGGGGGCGCAGCCGCGACCGTCTGCTGCGCGGGGGTTCACCGGACCGGGCCGGCCCGACGGCGGTCGCGGCGGTCGCGTCCCCGCGCGGGGGCGCAGCGGTGCCGGGCGCGAGGTCGTGGGCGCGCCGCGTGTCGGACACGGCGTGCGTCGCGCTGCTCCGCGTGCCGGTCACCGTCCGGGCCGTGCCCGTCGCACCGCCCGGGGTGTCGCGTCCGGGGCCCTTGTACTGCGTCGGCACGTACACCTGCGCCTCGCTCGGCCGACGCCCCTCGGCCGCCTCGGCGAGCATCTGTTCGGCCTCGGCGGTGCCGGGCCGGGCGGCCGGATCCTTGCGCAGCAGTGCGGTGATGACGGGCTCCAGCGGACCGGCGTGGCGCGCTGGGGCGGCCTCCTCCTCGACGACCGCCTGCATCGTGGACAGCGGCGAGGTGCGGCGGAACGGCGAGCGGCCCTCCACCGCCGTGTACAGGGTGGCGCCGAGCGCCCACAGGTCGCAGGAGGGGCCGGGGTCGTGGCCGCGGACCCGCTCGGGGGCGAGGTAGTCGACGGAGCCGACGACCTCACCGGTGCGGGTGATGGTCGTGTCGCCCTCGATCTGGGCGATGCCGAAGTCGGTGAGCAGGACCCGGCCGTCGTGGCCGAGCAGGACGTTGCCGGGTTTGACGTCGCGGTGCAGCACGCCCGCCGTGTGCGCGGCGCGCAGGGCCCGCAGCACCCACAGGCCGATCCGGGCCGCCTCGGTGGGCTCGACGCGGCCTTCCTCCTTGACGGCGTCGGCCAGCGAGCGGCCCTCGACGAGTTCCATGACGATCCAGGGGCGGCCGTCGTGTTCGAACACGTCGTGCACGGTGACCACGGCGGAGTGGTTGATCCGCGCGGCGGCCCGGGCCTCCGCCCGGGTGCGTGCCAGAAGGATCGCCTGGTCGCTCTCCGACACGTAGAGCGCGGCGGTCAGCTCCTTGATGGCCACGGCTCGGTGCAGCAGCTCGTCGTGCGCACGCCACACACGGCCCATGCCGCCGCTGCCGATGGCGTCGGCGAGCCGGTAGCGGCCCGATATGAGCAGGCCCTGCATCTGATTCACGTTGCCCCGCAATGCTCTTGACAGGGTCAGCGTAAGGACCGGTGCGCGTCCGGGGAACCAGCGGGGTCCCAAGGAAACCGCACTGTGACGGTTGTCGCTTCTGGGGCGTACGAGCAACCGAACACGGGACCACGGCGTGCGGTGGGCCGTTCGGCTCCGGCCCCGCGGCTCAGCCGGGCGCCCCTCGGCCGGTGTACGCGAACGGCCGCGCCCCCTCAGCCGGTGTACCGGTAACTGGCCGATGCCTGCTCGAACAGTCGTGTCACCTCGTCCCGCTCGGCCTCCGGCCCGCGTACCTGGACGACGTGGTAGCGCCCGTCGAGAAGCAGCGCGAGGTTGCGGACGAACAGCTCGCGTCCGTCGTCGGTCGTCCAGGTGAACTGCCCCTCGGCCATGGTCCGTCCCCCCACCTGGATCGTGCGCAGACCCGAGGCGGTGGCCCAGCTGGAGTCGCGGTACGGCTGGAGTTCGCTCTCCTTCTCCCGCTGGTAGGCCATCGGGTCGCTGCCGTGCCGCGCCGCGGTGTCGCGCCCTGGCACGAGGACCAGTTCGAAGCCGCCGTGCGCGTAGACGACCTGGCCGCGTCCGTTCTTCGGGGTGCGCCCCCATCCGTTGGCGACGGCGACCTGGAAGCCCTCCGCGTCCGTGCGCAGGGTGAAGCCGTCGGCTACGGCCCCGGAGCCGGACTGCGGGCCGGTCGCCCCGGATCCGGCCGAGGTGGAGGCGCTGTTGCCGGTGGCGTCGGGGATCGGCGAGCCCTGGTCGTCGGGCCGGGGCTCGCTGCTCGCCCGCGGTGTCTGCTCGACCTGGCCGACGGCCCCGGTCTGCCCGGACGCGCCCGCGCCGCCGGTGCCCTCCTCGTCGGCCTTGGGCATGAACAGCACCGCGTAGGCGATCGCCGCGGCCATCGCCAGCAGGACGAACACGAGCAGGACGCGGCCCAGGCTGCGGGGCGAACGGGCGGGTTCCCGCCGGGCCCGCTTGTGCCGCCCGCTGGTCGCCGGCAGCCCCGCACGCCGTCTGCGCACCAGCTCGCCCTTGCGGCGCACGATCGGCAGCCGACGCGGGTCGACGGGTGGCGCGGCGACGACATGGGCGCCCGCCTCGGGTTCGGGCGCCGACCGCACCAGCGACCGCAGCCAGCCGCGCAGTTCCTCGAAGCCCAGACGCTCGGTGGGGTCCTGGCGCAGCAGCGACTCCACGACCGGACGCAGCGGCCCGCACTCCTCGGCGAAGGCCGGCGGCTCGGCGCACACCAGCTGCACCAGCTCGGCCGTCGACTCCTCCGGGTACGGGGCGTGCCCCTGGACGGCACGGAAGAGCAGCGCGCCCAGCGCCCACAGGTCGGTCGCGGGCCCGATGGGCGCGGCCAGCTGCCAGTTCTCGTGCACGGGCCCGGCCTGTTCCGGAGCCCACCGCTCGGTGACGGGTCCGACGACGGCCATCCGCGCCTGTCGTGCCCGCTCGGCGGCCAGCGCCGTGGCCGGCCCGCGCCGCGCCCCCGACCCGGCCGCCTCCGGCTCGTCCCAACCGGCACCCGGCGCACCGCCCTGCGCGGGCACGGGAGCCTGCTCCACGGGCCGCACGCCGTAGGGGTCGGCGACCTGTCCCGGAACGGTCTGTCCCGGGGCGCCTCGGCCCCCGCCGCCCGTCCCCCGGTCCCGCCCGCTCCCGAGCGCGTACGGCGACGACGCGCCGTCGGCCCCGGTGTCGCCGTCGGCCGGGGTACGGGCTCCCGGCAGCGCCGCCCGACCGCTTCCCTGCGTCTCCTGCACCCGGGCGGCCGCCCGCGCGCCCGCCCGGTAGGCGGCGATCGCCCCGGCCCGGGCGGCACGAATGTCGTCGCCGGTCTCCACGGCCCTGCGCGGCACCGCGCCCGAGGCCGTGCCGCCGCGGGGCGCCGGCTCGGCACCGGCCGCGGGCAGCCTGCCCGTCGCGCGCGCCTCGATCGCCGCCCGCCGCGCGGCTTCGGGGTCGACGCCCCCGGCGGTCCCGCCGGGGGCGGCCGGAAGGCCGGCTCCCCCCGGACCGCCGAACGTGCCGTGGCCCGCCGGCCCGGGTCCTGCGCCGTCCTCGGCGTCGTCCACCGGCCTCGGGTCGTATCCGCACAGCGCCTCCTCCGCCGCCCCTACGGCCAGCCCGGTCAGCATGACCCGGCCGTCGTCGCAGACCAGGACGGTGCGTGCGGTGATGTTGCGGTGCACCCAGCCGTGGGCGTGCAGCACCCGGAGCGCCATGAGCACGTCGGAGGCGACCTCCGCCGCCCGGTACGGCGTCAGGGGCTTTTCGGCGAGCAGCGCCGCCAGCGGCCGCGCGGCCACCCACTCACTCACTATCCACAGGGAGCCGCCCTCGGCGAACACGTCGAAGACCTGGTCGAGCCGTGGATGGTCGGGGATGCCCGCGGTGGCCTGCGCCGCCTCCACCGCCCGCCGTACGACCGGATCTCCCGGCCGCCGTGGGCCGGTCCCCGCGCCCGCGCGACCCGTCGGGTCCCAGGTCGTGCGCTCCCGCGCGGTGAACCCCTCCGGCAGTCCCTCCGCGTCGAGCACCTCGGCCTCGACGATCTCCGGCAACGGCACCTGACGGACCAGGACTTCCTGTCCGCTGTAGGTGTCGAAGGCCCGGGTCTCGGTGAGTTCGTACTCGTCGGCGGGCGGCAGCGGCAGCCGGTAGCGGTCGGCGAGTACCCGGCCCGCGTAGTCGTCCACGTTGCCTCCCCCGGCCGCCCGGTCGGTCAATTCCGTTCGTCCTGCGGCTCGTTCCCAGCCGCGGCCGGCCGAATCCAGCCGGACTGCTGGATGCGTACGGTCCGCAGGCACTCACGATACGTGCCGTGGGCAACCTGCAAAGGGTGATGCCAGATCTCACGCGCCGAAGTCGGCGGACCGCCTCGCGCTACTTCTTCGGCGTGAACGTCTCCGTCAGCGTCCGCCAGGTGCTCCCGCGCAGGTCGCCGTCCCACGCGGCGGACTTCGCCGTGTACATCAGCGCGTACCCCTGGTGGTCGTCGACGACGAACCCGCGGTCGATGGTGCGGTACGCGGTGCCGCCGTCGACGTAGGTGAACTCCCAGTCGGCGGTGTTCCAGCCGCGGTAGTCCACCTTCTCAATGCGGATCCTCTCGTACTTCGAGCGCTTCATGGAGCGCTCCTGGTTCTCCCAGTCCGCGACCGGGTCGTCCTTGGGCGTGGTCGTCCAGGCGACGAGCAGCTTCTGCCCGTCGGGCCCGGTGAACCGGTCCCCCGCGGAGTCCGAGGACGTGTACTTCCAACCGGTGGGCAGCCCGATCGAGTACCCCTGCTTGCCGGAGTGGGTGATCGCCGCCCGGGTCTTCTCGGTGGCGGAGACGTCGGAGCCGGTGCTGCCGCTCGGGGTGGTGCCGCCCGCGGGGGTGCCGCCGGCGGCCGAGCCGGCCTCGGCGGACCGGGAGGACGCCGACCCGTCGGTGCGGGTGCCGCCGGCCTGGTCCTCCTTGGTGCCGGAGCTCGCGCTGCCGCCGGCGACCGTCCGGGCACCGCCCCCCTGGGCGCCGTCCGCCTTGCCGTCGCCACCGCTGAGCACGATGGCGAGCACGGTGCCGAGCACCGCGAGCACCACCACCACGGCGATGATCACCAGCGTCCGCTTGGGCACCACATCGGTGAGCGGCGCCCGGGGCACGGGCCGCGGCGGCAGGTCCGGCGGCGTCATCACGGGCCACCCGGAACTCCGGCCCCCGGTCCCGCCGCTCGTCCCGCCACCGGCGCCGTACGCTCCCTGGGCTCCCTGGGCTCCCTGGGCTCCCTGGGGCCGGCTGCCGTGCGCGGCGGCCGCTGAACCGGACACCGCGACAGGCGCGGAGGCCGCCTTGGTCGTGGACCGCGCCGGAGCCGCCGTCGGTGCGGAGGGCTTCACCCGGGCCGGAGCCGCGGGCGGCGCGGGGTTCGCGGCGGTGGTCGCCCCGGCGCCGCTGTCCGGCCCGCCGCTCCTCCTGGCCTCGTCCGTGCCCACGGCGCCCGAGGCGGCCGTGCCGTTCGCCGACCTGGCGCGGGACGCGGCCGCCGAGGTCGCCGCCCCGGCCGCCTTGCGCACAGACCGCAGCGCACCGCGCAGCTTCTCGGCCGCCTCGCCGCCCGACGAACTCCCCCTGCCGTCGCCGCCGTCCGGCTGCAACGGCAGCGGCACGAGCTTGGTGGCGTCCGCCGGCTCGGCGTCCTTCGGGTCGGGCGCGTGGATGACCGCGTTGAGCATGGCCCGCGCACCGGCGTCGTCGAGCCGCCGCGCGGGGTCCTTGGTGAGCAGGCCGTAGATGACGTCCTTCAGCGGACCCGCGTTCTTCGGCTCCTCCAGCGGTTCGGTCATCACCGCGGTGAGTGTCGCGATCGCGGAGCCCTTGTCGTACGGGGGCGTGCCCTCGACCGCCGCGTACAGCAGACCGCCGAGCGACCACAGGTCGGCCGCCGGTCCCGGCTTGTGCCCGCGGGCCCGCTCCGGGGAGATGTAGGAGGGCGCGCCGACGAGCATGCCGGTGGAGGTGATGGACGGGTCGCCCTCGACCTGGGCGATGCCGAAGTCGGTGAGCACGACCCGGCCGTCCTCGGCGATCAGCACGTTGGACGGCTTCACGTCACGGTGCAGGATGCCCTCGCGGTGGGCCGAACGCAGCACGTCCAGGATCGCGAGCCCGACCTCCGCCGCGCGCCGCGGCTCGAGCACGCCGTCCTCACGGATGACCTCGGCGAGCGACTTGCCCTCGACGAGCTCCATCACGATCCACGGCCGGTCGTCCTCGTCGACCACGTCGAAGACCGTCACCGCACTGTTGTTGCGGATCCGGGCAATGGCTTTGGCCTCGCGCAGCGTCCGCGTGATCAGCCGGCGCTTCTCCTCCTCGTCGATGTTCGACGGGAACCGCAGCTCCTTGACGGCGACCGTCCGCCCGAGGGTCTCGTCCTCCGCGCGCCACACCGTCCCCATGCCGCCGCGGCCGAGTACGTCTCCCAGCCGGTACCGCCCGGCGAGGAGACGTGCGCTCTTGTCCTGACGGGATGTCCCCGCCCGCTCCGCCTCCGACATGCGTCCCCTCATGCAACCCGCCCTGACAGAGCCTTCATTGTCCCTCACCCGACAAGTGCCCGACGCCCAGGGTGCCCCTCAAGCCACCCGCGGACCGGCGCATTTCGGCCAGAAAGCGCAGCAAGCACCGGCCGAAAGGTGCCGTACGCTCCCGACCAGAGAGCGGAACGGACCCTTCCGGCAGGCCGGTACCCGGCGAACCGCCCGCGCCGGTGCCCTGCATGATGGGCGGGACAGGAAGGGAGGACCGGCGATGGCACCGCTTCGGCGCCTGTGGGCCCTCCCCGTGGCGCTGGTCCTGCTCGGCCTGACCGCGGCGGGCTCCCGGGCGACCCCGTCCCCCTCGGCGGAGTCGCTCCTGCCCCTGCTCCTCACCCGGGGCAAGGCCCCCGCCGCGGCCCTGCTCGCCCGCGACGGGACGGGCGACGACCGCTACGCCCAGGCCGGCCGGGACGTCTCCCGGGCCGACCACTTCCGGGCCGGCAGCATCACCAAGACCTTCCTGGCTACCGTCGTGCTGCAACTGGCGGCCGAGCGGCGGCTGTCACTGTCGGACCCGGTGGAGCGACACCTGCCCGGCCTGGTGCGCGGGGCCGGGAACGACGGGCGCGCGCTGACCCTGCGTTCCCTGCTGACCCACACCAGCGGCCTGTACGACTACACCCGGGACACCGGGGCGTCCGTCCCCGTGACACCGCTTCAGGCGGTCCGTATCGCACTCACCCACCCTCCGGCCGACCGCGGCCGCTTCGCCTACTCCAACACCAACTACGTCCTGCTCGGCCTGGTCGTCGAACAGGTCACCGGCCGCTCCTACGCCGCCGAGGCCGAGCGGCGCATCATCGCTCCGCTGGGTCTGACCGGCACCTCCTTCCCGGGATCCCGCACTTCTCTGCCCTCCCCGCACGGCCGTGCCTACGCCACCGACGGAACCGACGTCACCTCACTCGACCCGCGGGTGGCCGGGGCCGCGGGCGAGCTGGTGACCACGCTCGCCGACCTGGACCGCTTCACTTCGGCGCTCCTGGGCGGAGAGCTGCTGCCCCCGCGCCGGCTGCGCGAGATGCTCGACACCCGCACCGCACACGGCTCGTACGGCATGGGGCTGTTCCCGGTACGGCTGACCTGCGGAGTGACCGTGTGGGGACACAACGGCCGGATCTCCGGCAGCTACGTGCGCACCGCAGCCACCGTCGACGGCCGACATGTCCTCACCTTCCGCGTGAACACGACCGCGATCGCAGACCCCCGCCTGGAACCGGTCCTGCTCGCGGCCGAGTTCTGCCCTCGCACTTCTTGGAACGAGCCGCCCCCGAACGGAGATCCCGGCGCCCTACACCCGTTCGAGTGAACCGCCCGACCGCCCGACCGCCCGCCGGGGCCGCCCTCCGACGGCCCTTCAGGACGCCCGCCGAGACCGCCCGCCGGGCGTCCGGACTCTGCCGTGACCGAGCCTTTGCCGCAGCAGCCCCGTCTCGGTCCGCAGCCCGGCCTCCGCCACAGCTCAGCCATCGTCCGCAGCCCGACGCTTCTGCCGACAACCCGACCCCTGCCCACCGCCCGACACCACCGCCGACGACCCGGCCTCGGCCGGCAGCCCGACGCTTCTGCCGGTAACCCGACCGCTGTCGGCGGTCCCGCCCCCGCCGCAGCCCGGGCGCTCGCCGGCCGTCAGCCCGGTGTCCTCACAGCGGGACGATGTCCGGTGCTCCCAACCGCGCCGCGTCCGCCGTCAGGTCGTCCGGCTGGCGCTGGGACTCCCGCTCGGCCTCCACCCGCTTCTCGTAGTGCTGGACCTCGCGTTCGATCTGGTCCTTGTCCCAGCCGAGGACCGGCGCCATCAGCTCGGCCGCCTCACGGGCGCTGCGCGTGCCCCGGTCGAAGGTCTCGATGGAGATCCGGGTTCGCCGGGTCAGGACGTCGTCGAGGTGGCGCGCGCCCTCGTGCGAGGCGGCGTAGACGATCTCGGCGCGCAGGTAGTCGTCGGCTGCGTGCAGCGGTTCACCCAGCGAGGGATCGCCGGCGATGAGGTCGAGGACCTCCTCCGCCAGCGAGCCGTACCGGTTCAGCAGGTGCTCGACCCGCACGACGTGCAGCCCGGTGCGGGCGGCTGTGCGCGCCCGCGCGTTCCACAGCGCCCGGTAGCCCTCCGCACCCAGCAGCGGCACGTCCTCGGTGACGCACTCGGCCACCCGCAGGTCGAGGCCGTGCACGGCCTCGTCGACCGCGTCCTTGGCCATCACCCGGTAGGTCGTGTACTTGCCGCCCGCCACCACGACGAGCCCCGGCACGGGGTGGGCGACGGTGTGTTCGCGCGACAGCTTGCTCGTGGCGTCCGACTCGCCCGCCAGCAGCGGCCGCAGACCGGCGTACACGCCCTGGACGTCGTCCCGGGTGAGCGGCACCGCGAGGACGGAGTTCACGTGGTCCAGCAGATAGTCGATGTCAGCGCTGGAGGCGGCCGGGTGGGCCTTGTCGAGGTCCCAGCCGGTGTCGGTGGTGCCGACGATCCAGTGCCGGCCCCAGGGGATGACGAACAGCACGGACTTCTCCGTGCGCAGGATCAGGCCGGTCGAGGAGTGGATGCGGTCCTTCGGTACGACGAGGTGGATGCCCTTGGAGGCGCGGACGTGGAACTGTCCCCGCTCCCCCACCATCGCCTGCGTGTCGTCGGTCCACACGCCCGTGGCGTTGACGATCTGCCGGGCGCGGATCTCGTACTCGCCGCCCGCCTCGACGTCCTGAACGCGCGCGCCCACGACCCGTTCGCCCTCGCGCAGGAAGCCCGTCACGCGCGCGCGGTTGGCCGCCCTGGCGCCGTAGGCCACCGCCGTGCGCACCAGCGTGGCGACGAAGCGCGCGTCGTCCATCTGGGCGTCGTAGTACTGCAACGCGCCGACCAGCGCGTCCTTCTTCAGGGCCGGGGCTATGCGCAGGGCGTGACGGCGGCTCAGGTGGCGGTGGACGGGCAGGCCCCGGCCGTGACCGCGGGCCATGGACATCGCGTCGTACAGCGCGACGCCCGATCCGGCGTACAGGCGCTCCCAGCCCTGGCGCTGGAGCGGGTAGAGAAACGGCACCGGCTTCACCAGATGTGGAGCAAGCCGCTCCAGCAGCAGGCCGCGCTCCTTCAACGCCTCGCGGACGAGGGCGAAGTCGAGCATCTCCAGGTACCGCAGGCCGCCGTGGATCAGCTTGCTGGACCTGCTCGACGTGCCCGACGCCCAGTCACGGGCCTCGACCAGTCCCGTGGACAGGCCGCGCGTGGCGGCGTCGAGGGCCGTGCCCGCGCCGACCACACCGCCTCCCACGACCAGCACGTCCAGCTCGCGATCGGCCATGGCCGCCAGTGACTCGGCTCGCTGCGCCGGCCCCAGTGTCGCTGTCCTCACCGCTGCCTCCCGCTGTTCGGTCGCGCCGGCCGCACCCTTCAGGGCGAGGCCCGGTTCGTCTCCGCATCCCCCATGCCCAGATTCTGACCGTGTTGCCCGACTCCAGCCACCACTCACCCCCAGCCTGTGGACAACTCTCACGGAACATCCGGATCCGCCCCGCTGACGAGCGGGGCGGCACGAGAAGGCCCCCCAACACAGCCGATCAATCCCGCATATCGGTCATATTTACTCCTAGTCTGACATTGCGCTCGCCCATCCTGTCCACCGGGCTTGCGCACCTGTCCCGCTTCGGTTACTGGGAAGGACGGCCCACGCCATGCCCGCAGATCTCGCCGTCATCGGACTCGGCCCGCTCGGAGTGCCCCTGGCCCAGGCCGCCGTGACCGCCGGCATCGTCACGCTCGGCTACCGCACCGGCCCCGAGGCGGGCACCCTGAGCCCCGCGGAACTGCGTCGGATGCTCGCAGGGGGCTTCCGTCCCGCCACCGACCCCGCCGCACTGGGCCGGGTGCGCACCGCCGTCATCTGCGCCCCTACCCCGCGCGACGCGGACGGCGGACTGGACCTCAGCCAGGTGGAGGCGGCCGCCCGCACCCTCGCCGGTCATCTGCGCCCGCACACCACCGTGATTTTGGAGTCGCCCGTCTACCCCGGGACGACCGAGGAGTTCCTGCGCCCGCTCCTGGAAGAGGTCTCCGGCCTGCGCGCGGGCCGCGACTTCCACCTCGCGTACTCGCCCAGCCGCGTCGAGCCCGGCCGACGCGACTTCACCCCGACGACCACCCCCAAGGTCATCGGCGGCCTCACCCCCGCCTGCACCGAGTCGGCCGCCGCCTTCTACGGCCGACTCACCGACAAGGTGGTACGCGCGCGTGGCCTGCGGGAGGCGGAGACCGTGCAGCTTCTGGAGACCAACTTCCGGCACGTCAACATCGCGCTCGTCAACGAGATGGCCGTCTTCTGCCACGACCTGGGCGTCGACCTGTGGGACGTCATCCGCTGCGCCGAGACCAAACCGTTCGGGTTCCAGGCGTTCCGCCCCGGTCCTGGTGTCGGCGGCCACTCCGTCCCCCTCGACCGGGCCGGCCACCCCGGCAGCCCCCTGCGCATGGTGGAGATCGCCCAGCAGGTCAACAACCGCATGCCGCGCTATGTCGTCCAGCGCGCCGCCGCCCTCCTCAACGAGCACGGCAAGTCCGCCCGCGGCGCGCGCGTCCTGCTCCTCGGCGTCACCTACAAGCCCGATCTCGCCGACCAGCAGAACACCCCCGCGCACGAGATCGCGATCCGGCTCATGGAACTCGGCGCCGCCGTCAGCTACCACGATCCCCACGTCCCGTCCTGGAACGTCCTCGACCGCCCGGTCCCCCGCGCCGACTCCCTCTACGAGGCCGCCGCCGACGCCGACCTGACGATCCTCCTCCAGCAGCACCGCACGTACGACCTGCAGGGCCTGTCGGTGAAGGCGCAACTGCTGTTGGACACGCGGGGGGCCACACCCACGGGGGCCGCCCACCGGTTGTGAACGAGGCCAGGCCCGCCCCTCGCCCCCGCCCCCGCCCCCGCCCCCGCCCCCGCAGGACACGGTCTGCCCAGGCATCCGCCCCCCGCACCACGGCCTGCCCGCCGCATCCGCCCCCCGCCGAACGCCGTGGGTACGGCCACCCGGACACGCCGAAGGGGCCGGTCGCCTCACGCGCGTGAGGTGACCGGCCCCTTCCTGTTTCCTGCCGGGCTGTGGGGTCAGCGCCGGTGGACCGAGTCCGCCACCGTCACCTCGACGCGCTGGAACTCCTTCAGCTCGCTGTAGCCGGTGGTGGCCATGGCGCGGCGCAGGGCGCCGAAGAAGTTCATCGAGCCGTCCGGGGTGTGCGAGGGGCCGGCGAGGACCTCCTCGAGCGTGCCGACCGTGCCGAGGTCGACCTTCTTGCCGCGCGGCAGCTCCTCGTTGACCGCCTCCATGCCCCAGTGGTGGCCGCGGCCCGGCGCGTCGGTCGCGCGGGCGAGCGGGGAACCCATCATCACGGCGTCGGCGCCGCAGGCGATCGCCTTGGGCAGGTCGCCGGACCAGCCGACACCGCCGTCCGCGATGACGTGCACGTACCGGCCGCCGGACTCGTCCATGTAGTCACGGCGGGCCGCCGCGACATCGGCCACGGCCGTGGCCATGGGGACCTGGATGCCGAGCACGCTGCGCGTGGTGTGCGCGGCGCCGCCGCCGAAGCCGACCAGGACGCCCGCCGCGCCGGTGCGCATCAGGTGCAGGGCGGCGGTGTAGGTGGCGCAGCCGCCGACGATCACCGGGACGTCCAGCTCGTAGATGAACTGCTTCAGGTTCAGCGGTTCGTGCGAGCCCGACACGTGTTCCGCCGACACCGTCGTACCGCGGATGACGAAGATGTCCACGCCCGCGTCGACGACGGCCTTGGAGAACTGGGCCGTGCGCTGCGGGGAGAGCGCCGCCGCGGTGACCACACCCGAGTCGCGCACCTCCTTGATGCGCCGGCCGATCAGTTCCTCCTTGATGGGCGCCGCGTAGATCTCCTGCAGGCGGCGGGTGGCCTTCTCCGCGGGGAGCTTGGCGATCTCGTCGAGCAGCGACTGCGGGTCCTCGTACCGGGTCCACAGGCCTTCGAGGTTGAGCACGCCGAGGCCGCCCAGCTCGCCGATGCGGATCGCCGTGGCCGGGGAGACGACCGAGTCCATGGGAGCGGCCAGGAAGGGCAGCTCGAACCGGTAGGCGTCGATCTGCCAGGCGATCGAGACCTCCTTCGGGTCCCGCGTACGGCGGCTGGGGACGACGGCGATGTCGTCGAAGGCGTACGCCCGGCGGCCGCGCTTGCCGCGCCCGATCTCGATCTCAGTCACGTCTGTGGCCTTTCCCTGATGCGTTGCAGCGTCTTCCAGTATCGCCGACGGGTACGACGAGGGCGGCCCCGGATCGTCCGGGGCCGCCCTCGACGAGCCCGGCGCCGGTCCGGCGCCTGCTCGCGCGTCTACTTGCTGCTGTAGTTCGGCGCTTCGACGGTCATCTGGATGTCGTGCGGGTGGCTCTCCTTCAGGCCCGCCGAGGTGATCCGGACGAAGCGGCCCTTGGACTCCATCTCCTCGATGGTGGCGGCGCCCACGTAGCCCATGGTCTGGCGCAGACCGCCGACCAGCTGGTGCAGCACGTTGGCCAGCGGGCCGCGGTAGGGCACCTGGCCCTCGATGCCCTCGGGCACGAGCTTGTCGTCGGCGGCCACCTCGGCCTGGAAGTAGCGGTCCTTCGAGTACGACCTGCCCTGGCCGCGGGACTGCATGGCGCCCAGCGAGCCCATGCCGCGGTACGACTTGAACTGCTTGCCGTTGATGAACTGCAGTTCGCCCGGGGACTCCTCGCAGCCGGCGAGGAGGCTGCCCAGCATGACCGTGTCGGCGCCGGCGGCCAGCGCCTTGCCGATGTCGCCGGAGTACTGCAGGCCGCCGTCGCCGATCAGCGGGATGCCGGCCGGGCGGGCCGCGAGGGAGGCCTCGTAGATGGCGGTGACCTGCGGGACGCCGATGCCGGCGACGACGCGGGTCGTGCAGATCGAGCCGGGGCCGACACCGACCTTGATGCCGTCGACACCGGCGTCGATCAGGGCCTGGGCGCCGTCGCGCGTGGCGACGTTGCCGCCGATCACGTCGATGCCGACGCTCGACTTGATCTTCGACATCCAGCTCAGGGCGTTGCTGTTGTGGCCGTGCGAAGTGTCGACGACCAGGAAGTCCACGCCGGCCTCGGTGAGGGCCTGGGCGCGCTCGAGGGCCTCGGGGCTTGCGCCGACGGCGGCTCCGACGAGCAGACGGCCCTCGGCGTCCTTGGCGGCCCTCGGGTACTGCTCGGCCTTCACGAAGTCCTTGACCGTGATGAGGCCCTTGAGGACGCCCGCGTCGTCGACCAGCGGAAGCTTCTCGATCTTGTGGCGGCGCAGCAGCTCCATGGCGTCGGTGCCGGAGATGCCGACCTTGCCGGTGACCAGCGGCATCGGCGTCATGACCTCGCGCACCTGGCGCGTGCGGTCCGTCTCGAAGGCCATGTCGCGGTTGGTGACGATGCCGAGCAGCTTGCCGGCCGGGTCGGTGACCGGGACGCCGCTGATGCGGAACTTGGCGCACAGGGCGTCGGCCTCGGCCAGCGTCGCCTCGGGGTGCACCGTGATCGGGTCGGTGACCATGCCGGACTCGGACCGCTTGACCAGGTCGACCTGGTTGACCTGGTCCTCGATGGAGAGGTTGCGGTGCAGCACGCCGACGCCGCCCTGGCGGGCCATCGCGATCGCCATGCGGGACTCGGTCACCTTGTCCATCGCCGCCGAGAGCAGCGGGATGTTGACCCGGACATTGCGGGAGATGCGGGACGAGGTGTCGACCGCGTTGGGGAGCACCTCGGATGCGCCCGGCAGCAGCAGCACGTCGTCGTAGGTCAGCCCGAGGGTCGCGAATTTGTCGGGCACTCCGTCGACGTTGGCAGTCATGACACCTTCCCCAAATGGCCTTGATCGGTGCGGATGCCCATGCTAACGGGAAGCGCACCGCCCGAATTCCACGGTCCGACGTGGCTCCGGGCTTCGTATGTTCGTACGGGAACGACGGGGGGCCTGTTCACCGAAGGGACTACTGCTCGGCGAGAGCCCGCAGTCTGCTCAGGGCGCGGTGCTGGGCCACCCGGACGGCTCCGGGTGACATTCCCAACATCTGGCCCGTCTCCTCCGCCGTCAGGCCCACCGCGATGCGCAGCAGGAGCAGCTCCCGCTGGTTCTCGGGCAGGTTGGCCAGCAGTTTCTTCGCCCATGCGGCGTCACTGCTGAGCAGGGCCCGCTCCTCCGGGCCGAGGGAGTCGTCGGGGCGTTCCGGCATCTCGTCGGACGGGACCGCCGTCGAGCCGGGGTGGCGCATCGCCGCACGTTGGAGGTCGGCGACCTTGTGGGCGGCGATGGCGAAGACGAAGGCCTCGAAGGGCCGCCCCGTGTCCTTGTAGCGCGGCAGGGCCAGCAGGACCGCCACGCAGACCTCCTGGGCGAGGTCCTCGACGAAGTGGCGCGCGTCGCCCGGGAGGCGGGACAGCCGGGTGCGGCAGTAGCGCAGCGCCAGGGGGTGGACATGGGCGAGCAGGTCGTGGGTCGCCTGTTCGTCGCCGTCCACGGCGCGGTGCACGAGTCCGCCGATCGCCCCCTGGGCGTGGGCCGGCTCGTCATCGCGCATCGGTCCATGGTGCCCTGCGGCCGGAGCAGCCGCGGCACCGTGCCCGTCGTTGTGCACCGAAGCGTTATGAGCAGGTGCGCCGGAACTCATCCCCTGCGCCCTCCCCTCCCGCTCGACCGACTCGTCCCCGAGGAACTCCACACCTCAAGGATGCGGCATCCGCGGCGAAACGAGCAGCGCGCATCCGCCGTGACCCTGTGCAGCCCCCGTCGACCGGCCGGCGGACGGGGGTTTCCCGCAGGCACGACCCCACGCGAGCAGGGAGGTCCACTCATGCCCCGCTCCCCTTCGCTGAGGTCGGCTCGCTCCGCAGGAGCGCCTTGGGTGTGCCCGGCGGACGCCCGGGCCCGCCGCCCCGCCGCGTCGCGGGGGCCGCGGGTTTCCGGCGCGCCCTGCCGGGTGGGACCGGACGGCCGTGGTCGTCGGGCCGGGCTGAGAATTCCCGGCTCGCCCTCGGGTGGGGACGAGCACGTGCGCTCGCCCGCCCTCGGGCGGCGGTGAGCATGTCCGCTCGCCCACGGGCGGACAGGGAACCCCCCGTTCGTCCGGTGAGCCGCCACTCGAGCTCGGACGCCGATCGCTCACGCGCGAGAGCACCTCGTCGGCCGACGATCACAGGGCCGGTGCCCGAGCCGGTTTCGGAGCCGGAGCCCGGCGGACTCCGCCGTTCACGTGGAGGGCCGGTCCGTGGGACGTTGCTCCGCGGCCCGTGACGGTGGGTGCTCGGGTCGGTCCGGACCCGCAATCCCTCGGGCGCGTACCGGCGACTCCGTCGATCCGGGTCCGCGCCGACGGCTTGCCCCGCCGGGGTGCGCACCGGCCGATCCGCCGATCGGTACGGGCGCGTCCCCCGCGGCGAGCCGCCGAGTCCACCGGTCCGTCCGGTGCGCCCTCGGCCCGTACGACGGCGGGTTCAGCGGACGAGCCCCCACCGGAACCCGAGCGCCACCGCGTGCGCGCGGTCCGATGCGCCGAGTTTCTTGAACAGGCGGCGGGCGTGGGTCTTGACGGTGTCCTCGGAGAGGAAAAGCTCGCGGCCGATCTCGGCGTTGGAGCGGCCGTGGCTCATGCCCTCCAGGACCTGGATCTCACGCGCGGTGAGCGTCGGGGCGGCGCCCATCTCGGCGGACCGCAGCCGGCGCGGGGCGAGCCGCCAGGTGGGGTCGGCGAGGGCCTGGGTGACGGTCGCGCGCAGCTCGGCGCGGGAGGCGTCCTTGTGCAGGTAGCCGCGCGCTCCGGCGGCGACCGCGAGGGCGACGCCGTCGAGGTCCTCGGCCACGGTGAGCATGATGATGCGCGCGCCGGGGTCGGCGGACAGCAGCCGCCGGACGGTCTCGACACCGCCCAGTCCGGGCATGCGCACGTCCATCAGGATGAGGTCCGAGCGGTCGGCGCCCCAGCGGCGGAGGACTTCCTCGCCGTTGGCCGCCGTCGTCACGCGCTCGACGCCGGGTACGGTCGCGACCGCGCGGCGGAGCGCCTCTCGGGCAAGCGGGGAGTCGTCGCAGACGAGGACGGATGTCATGGCCGCCCTCCGCAGCTGATGCGCGTCACCTTGTGCCTCCAGGCTGGTACGTATCGTCACCTGTGCGGTCGACCGTCTCGGACGCCTGCCCGAGCGTTTGTGTTCTCAACCGCCTCCGCACTCTCAACGACGGTCACTCGAAAGAGTTACGGGGCTGCGTGCACTCTTCGGCACTCTACGTGAGGGCGCGGACACGGTGGAGGCAGCCGCGCGGACCCTCAAGCTTTCATCACAACCGGTGCCCCGTTTAGCCCCATTTCTTCCCATTTACTGGTGTCTGAGGCTAGATTCGCAATGGGTCATATTTTCATCTCCTTAGATCGTAGTTGTACGGTCGTGGGCACCGTATCCGCTCAGAACGGCTACAAGGGGTCACGCTATGGCAGATTTCTCCCGCCTTCCCGGACCGAACGCGGACCTGTGGGACTGGCAGCTGCTGGCTGCCTGCCGCGGGGTGGACAGTTCGCTCTTCTTCCATCCGGAGGGCGAGCGCGGGGCGGCGCGGAGCGCTCGCGAGAACTCGGCCAAGGAGGTCTGCATGAGGTGCCCGGTCCGCGCGCAGTGCGCGGCGCACGCGCTGGCGGTGAGAGAGCCGTACGGCGTGTGGGGCGGGTTGACCGAGGACGAGCGCGAGGAACTCATGGGGCGAGCGCGCCACCGCCTGGTGTCGGCGTCGAGTGGCGGGGACACCGCTTCGAACGACTGAAGGAACGTTTCTGCACAGTGGATCGCCGCACGGAGCGTCACCAAGAGCGCTTCGTCGCGGGAGGGGGACGCGCGTGTGCCCCTCTTTTTCTGTGGGCGCGCCCCGCCGCGTTTTCGCGTTTTCTCTGTCCGGCGCGCCTTGTCGCGTCTTCTCCGTCGGCGCGCCCGTCGTGTCTTCTCCGTCGCGCGCCCACCGCGTCTTTTCCGCCGCGAGGCTGCCGCGCTACCGCGCCGCCGCCCGCTCCAGGTGTTCCAGCGTCGCCGCCACGGCCGGGACCTGGGCCAGGTCGGGCAGCGTGAGCGCGACGATCTCCCGGCGCACCGCCGGCTCCAGCGTCACCGCGCGCGCCCCGCGCGGCCGTACGGACTCGATCGCGAGCTGGGGCAGGACGGCGACGCCGAGGCCCGCGCCGACCAGGCCGGCGACCGCCGGGTAGTCGTCGGTCGCGAAGTCGATGCGGGGGGTGAAGCCCGCGTCCTGGCACACCTCCACCAGTTGGCCGCGACAGCGCGGGCAGCCAGCGATCCAGGGTTCCCGGGCGAGTTCGCCGATGGCGAGGGACTCCGCGCGCGCGAGGCGGTGCCGTTCGGGCAGGAGAGCCACCAGGCGGTCGGTCAGCAGGGGGCGGACGACCAGGTCGGCCCATTCCTCGGCGCCCGGCGCGCCCTCGTAGCGGAAGGCGAGCGCCACGTCGCAGTCGCCGGCCCGCAGGGTGTCGACGGACTCGGGGGGCTCGGCCTCCTCCAGGGAGACCCGCGTGCCGGGGTGAGCGGCGCGCAGGGCGGCCAGGGCGGTGGGGACGAGGGTGGAGCTGCCGCTGGGGAAGGAGACGAGGCGGACCCGGCCGGCGCGCAGTCCGGCGATGGCGGCGACCTCCTCCTCAGCGGCGGTGAGTCCGGCGAGGATGCCGGCCGCGTGCCGCACGAGGGCCTCGCCCGCCTGCGTCAGGCGCATCTCGCGGCCGCTGCGGACGAGCAGGGGGGTGCCGACGGAGGCTTCCAGGGCCTTCATCTGCTGGCTGACGGCCGGCTGGGTGCAGCCCAGCTCGCGTCCGGCCGCCGAGAAGGAACCGCTGGCGGCGACGGCGCGCAGGACGCGCAGATGACGGGCCTCGATCATCCTCCGAGGATACCGGGCGTATAAGGGAGGCTTGGGCCCGGCGCCGGAAAACGCGTCGACACTTTGACCCGGGTCTCCTACCGTGCGTCCATGAGGCTTCTGTCTGTGAACGTGGGACGCCCCAAGAGCGTGCCGTACTCGAATCACCCCGACGGCGTCACGGGGATCGACAAGCAGCCGGTCGACGGACCCGTGCGGGTCGCGGCGCCCGGACCGAAGGGCACCGCGGGCAGCGGCCTGGCCGGGGACGCGGTGTGCAACCTGCGCCACCACGGCGGGAACGACCAGGCGGTGTACGCCGTCGCGCGGGAGGATCTCGACGACTGGGAGGGCGAGCTGGGGCGCGCTCTGCCGAACGGCGCGTTCGGGGAGAACCTCACCACCACCGGCCTGGACGTCTCCGGCGCGCGGATCGGCGAGCGCTGGCGGATCGGTTCCGAGGTGGTGCTGGAGGTGACCGCGGGGCGGATTCCCTGCATGACCTTCCAGGGCCATGTGGGTGAGCGGGGCTGGATCAAGCGGTTCACGCGGAAGGCCGCGACGGGCGCGTACCTGCGGGTGATCGTGCCGGGCGAGATCCGCGCGGGCGATCCGGTGGAGATCGTCCACCTGCCGGATCACGAGGTGACGGCGCGGATGCAGTTCCAGGCCGTCACCACGCACCGGGAGCTGCTGCCCCGCCTGCTGGCGGCGGGCGAGGCGCTGCACTCGGAGACCCTGGCGGCAGCGCGTGCGTACACGGTCGAACGGGGTGACTGACCGGGGCCGCTGAGCCGTTGTCACCCCGGGCGCGCGCACGGCGCCTTCACCTTCTGGAGGCGCGGTGCAGAGGCCGGGCGGTGTCGGTCCGGGTCACTACCCTTGCGCCATGACAACGGCTCTGATTACGGGTTCGACCGCGGGCATCGGTGCCGCGTTCGCGCGGCGGCTGGCGGCGGACGGGCACGACCTCGTCCTCGTCGCCCGGGACACCAAGCGACTGCGGGAGCAGGCGACCGAGTTGCACGACCGGCACGCCATCGAGGCGGAGGTGCTGACCGCCGACCTCGCCACGGACGAGGGCATCGAGGCGGTGGCGGCCCGGCTCGGC
Organism: Streptomyces sp. NPDC030143; assembly: GCF_055573695.1. Lineage (NCBI taxonomy): Bacteria > Bacillati > Actinomycetota > Actinomycetes > Kitasatosporales > Streptomycetaceae > Streptomyces > Streptomyces sp. NPDC030143. The sequence goes on along the minus strand of NZ_JBVIAY010000010.1, from coordinate 112,609 downwards.
GACCGCAGGAACCCCGTCGACCTGCTGGTGAACAACGCGGGCTTCGGCAACAAGGGCCGCTACCTCGACGTCGCCATGGCCGACGAGCTGAGGATGCTCAAGGTGCACTGCGAGGCGGTGCTGCGGCTGACGTCCGCGGCGACGGAGGCGATGCGCGAGCGCGGGCGCGGCGGTGTGGTGAACGTGGCGTCGGTCGCGGCCTTCGTGCCGCGCGGGACGTACGGGGCGTCCAAGGCGTGGGTCGTGCAGTTCACGCAGGGGGCCGCGAAGGATCTGGCCGGCAGCGGGGTGCGGCTGATGGCGCTGTGCCCGGGGTTCGTGCGGACGGAGTTCCACGACCGGGCCGGGATGGGCACGGACAACATCCCGGGCTGGATGTGGCTGGACGCGGACAAGCTGGTCGCGGAGGCGCTGCGGGACCTGGCGCGCGGCAAGGCCGTGTCGATCCCGGACCCGCGGTACAAGGTGCTGATGGGCGTGGTGAAGGTGGTGCCGAGGGGCCTGCTCGGCGGGATCTCCTCTAAGACGGGACGCAAGTACGGGCCCCAGTAGCGGGGCGGGCGGTGAGCGGGTGGCGTCGGCGTTCCGGTGGGAAAATGGGCGTGACATGACCGGACCCAGGGGGGCCGGAGGCGGCGCCATGACGTTCGTACAGCTCATCGACTGCAGGACGAGCCGGTTCGACGAGATGAACCGGCTGTTGGACTCGTGGGTCGAACAGACCAAGGGGAAGCGGACCGCGACACACGCGCTCGTCGGCAAGGACCGGTCGGACGCGTCGCACCTGATCGAGATCGTGGAGTTCCCGTCGTACGAGGAGGCGATGCGGAACTCGAACCTCCCGGAGACCGACCGGATCTTCCGCGAGATGGTGGCCCTGTGCGACGAGATGCCGACCTTCACCGATCTCGAAGTGGTGCGGGACGAGCAGCTCAACCGTGGGGTGGCGCGGGAGTTCTTCGAGGAGGCCGGACGGGGTGACCTGGACCGGCTGTTCGAGCGGATCTCGGACGACTATGTCGACCACGACCCCGCCAATCCCCAGGACGTCGGAGTGCGCGGGGCGCGCGACGAGGTCGTCGGCTGGCGGCGCGGTTTCGACTTCTCGTTCCGGGTGGACGCCCAGATCGCCCAGGACGACCTGGTGTGCACGCGCTGGACCTGGGCCGGCAAGCACAAGGGCGACTTCCTGGGCATCCCGGCGACCGGGATGGACGTCACGATGACCGGCACCACCTGGCACCGGTTCCGGGGCGGGATGATCTGCGAGGGCTGGTGGCAGTACGACCGGGCGGGACTGATGGAGCAGCTGGGGGTACTCGGTCGGTAGCCGGTCCGAAGCCCGCGAGGGACGGCGAACGGGGAAGGCCCCCGCTCCGGGAAGGAGCGGGGGCCTTCTGCGAGCGGTTCGCTCAGTGGGAGTGGCCGTGGCCGTGGCCCGCGGCGGCCGGCTCTTCCTCTTCCTTCTTCTCGACGACCAGGGTCTCGGTCGTCAGGAGCAGGGAGGCGATGGAGGCGGCGTTCTCCAGGGCGGAGCGGGTGACCTTGACCGGGTCGATGACGCCGGCCTTGATCAGGTCGCCGTACTCGCCGGTGGCGGCGTTGAAGCCCTGGCCCTTGTCGAGCTCGGCGACCTTGGAGGTGATGACGTAACCCTCCAGGCCGGCGTTCTCGGCGATCCAGCGCAGCGGCTCGACGACCGCGCGGCGGACGACGGCGACACCGGTGGCCTCGTCGCCGGTCTTGCCCAGGCCGCCCTCGAGCACCTTGGCGGCGTGGACCAGAGCCGAGCCACCACCGGAGACGATGCCCTCCTCGACCGCGGCGCGGGTCGCGGAGATGGCGTCCTCCAGACGGTGCTTCTTCTCCTTCAGCTCCACCTCGGTGGCGGCGCCGACCTTGATCACGCACACGCCGCCGGCCAGCTTCGCGAGGCGCTCCTGGAGCTTCTCGCGGTCCCAGTCGGAGTCGGTGTTCTCGATCTCGGCCTTGATCTGCGCGACGCGGCCCTGGACGTCCTCGGACTTGCCGGCGCCGTCGACGATCGTGGTGTCGTCCTTGGTGACGGTGATGCGGCGGGCGGTGCCCAGCACGTCGATGCCGACCTGGTCGAGCTTGAGGCCGACCTCCTCGGAGATGACCGTGGCGCCGGTCAGGGTCGCCATGTCCTGCAGCATCGCCTTGCGACGGTCACCGAAGCCGGGGGCCTTGACGGCGACGGCGTTGAAGGTGCCGCGGATCTTGTTCACGACGAGGGTGGAGAGGGCCTCGCCCTCGACGTCCTCGGCGATGATCAGCAGCGGCTTGGAGGAGTTGGTCTGGATGACCTTCTCCAGCAGCGGCAGCAGGTCGGCGATGGAGGAGATCTTGCCCTGGTTGATGAGGATGTAGGGGTCCTCCAGGACGGCCTCCATGCGCTCCTGGTCCGTCACGAAGTACGGCGACAGGTAGCCCTTGTCGAAGGCCATGCCCTCGGTGAAGTCCAGCTCCAGACCGAAGGTGTTGGACTCCTCGACGGTGATGACACCGTCCTTGCCGACCTTGTCCATCGCCTCGGCGATGAGCTCGCCGACCTGCTGGTCCTGGGCGGACAGCCCGGCCACGGCGGCGATGTCGGACTTCTCGTCGATCGGGCGGGCCGACGCGAGAAGGTCCTCGGAGACGGCCTTGACGGCGGCGTCGATGCCCTTCTTCAGGGCGGCCGGGGAGGCGCCGGCGGCGACGTTCTTCAGACCCTCGCGGACCAGGGCCTGGGCCAGGACGGTGGCGGTGGTGGTGCCGTCACCCGCGATGTCGTTGGTCTTGGTCGCCACCTCCTTCACCAGCTGGGCGCCGAGGTTCTCGTACGGGTCGTCGATCTCGACCTCACGGGCGATCGTGACACCGTCGTTGGTGATGGTGGGGGCACCGAACTTCTTGTCGATGACGACGTTGCGGCCCTTGGGGCCGATCGTCACCTTGACCGTGTCGGCCAGCTTGTTGACGCCGCGCTCGAGGGCGCGACGGGCGTCCTCGTCGAACTTCAGGATCTTCGCCATGACAGCGGGAGCCCTCTCGGAATTATCGGGTGGAATGACACTGCGCCCCGGGCGCCCGGCTGATCAATGGTCGCGGGGGCCAGGGGCGCAGTGGTTCAAAGCAATGTGTGCTTCGAGATGACTTACTTCTCGATGATCGCGAGGACGTCGCGAGCCGAGAGGACGAGGTACTCCTCGCCGTTGTACTTCACCTCGGTGCCGCCGTACTTGCTGTACAGGACGACGTCGCCGACCTTGACGTCGAGCGGCAGGCGCTCGCCGTTCTCGAAGCGGCCCGGGCCCACGGCGAGGACGGCGCCCTCCTGGGGCTTCTCCTTCGCGGTGTCCGGGATGACCAGGCCAGAGGCCGTGGTCTGCTCGGCGTCGAGCGGCTGGACCACGATGCGGTCCTCGAGCGGCTTGATGGCAACCTTGGAGCTGGCGGTCGTCACGATCCGACCTCCCCCTTCGGAGATCTCACGGGGTTAACTGTCTGAGGTGGCGACCAGGTCGATCCGTCGTCGCGGGTGCCGGACCTGCCCGTCGCTGTGTTGGCACTCTCCAGGGGGGAGTGCCAGGGCTGAGACTATGACCGGGGTTAGCACTCGGTCAAGCGGAGTGCCAATGGCCGCCGCGCGTCGGCGGGTTTTCGGGGCGGACTCGCGGGTTGTTCCGGCTGCCGTCGGCCGGGGCGGGCGGTGCCGTGGACTGCCGCTCCACGGGCCCCGCCCGTCTCCACGGCGCCCTCCGGGCGGCGATCAGAGGTAGTCCTCCAACCGGCCCACCCTCAGGCCCTCTTCCCTGATGTGCCGCAGCAGACGGGTGGTGCGGTCGCGCAGGGCCGGCGCCGGGAACGCGTCGGGGTCCACGGCGATGACGTCGCCGGGGCGCAGGCGGTGGGGGCCGTGGGTGTAGGTGAGGTCGGTCGGGCCCATGCAGGCGCGCCACAGGACGATCGCGGTGACGCCGCAGTCGGCGGCGGCACGCAGCGTGGTGGTGTCGTAGGCGCCGTAGGGCGGGCGGAAGAGGCGGGGGCGCAGGCCGAAGCGGGAGCGCAGCTTGTCCTGCTGGCCGCAGATCTCGGCGCGCTGGCCGGCGTAGGGCAGGCCGCGCAGGGCCAGGTGGTCGAGGGTGTGGTTCTGCAGGCTCGCGCCGACCGCGCGCAGGCGGGCGAAGTGGGCGTAACCCGGGCCGGCGACGCTGTCGGTGAGGAACATGCTCACCGGGAGTCGGCGTTCGCGGACCAGGTCGATGAAGCGGGGGTCGCGTTCGGCGCCGTCGTCGTAGGTGAGGAAGACGACCCTGTCGCGGGTCGGGACGTGGTCCACGACCGGCGGGAGCACGGCGCGCGGGCCGGGGGCGGGCGGGGGCGCGGGGGGCGCGAGGCGGGCACAGCCCGTCAGGAGAAGCGCCGTCAGGGCCGCGGCCACCGGTCCCCGCCACCTCACAGGTAGTCCTCCAGGCGCGCCACCGCGTACCCCTTCGCGGTGACCAGGTCGAGGAAACGGCGGATCATGTCGGGCATCGTGCCCTTCCAGTCACCGCGACCGCGGAAGTGACTCAGGACGATGTCCCCGGGGTGCAGGTCGCGGTCCCACTCGCGGTACTCCCAGCGGTCGACGAAGACCTCCTCGCTCCACAGGGGCACGTACTTCACGCCGCATGCCTTCGCGGCGCGCAGGGTGGCGCCGTTGTAGTTGCCGAAGGGCGGCCGGAAGAGCTCGGGGCGGGTGCCGTAGCGCTTCTGGACGACGTCCTGCATGCCGCAGATCTCGCGCTTCTGGCGGCTGTACGACAGTCCGGGCAGGTAGGGGTGGTGGAGGGTGTGGTTGTTCAGCGACACCCCGGCGGCCTGCATCTTCTTGAAGTAGCCGTAGTCCTCCTTGACGAGGTAGTCGCTGAGGAAGGCGGTGTACGGGATCTTGAGGTCGCTCATCATGCGCAGGAACGCCGGGTCCTTCTCGGCGCCGTCGTCGATGGTGAGGAAGACGACCTTGTCCCGGGTGGGGACGGTGGTGAAGACCGGGGGGAGGTCGAGTTCCTCGTGGCCGTCGACCTCGAAGCCCTCGCGGGTGGTGATCCGCGGCTTGCGCTCGGGCGGGGCCGGGGCCGTCAGCGGAACCTTCTTCAGCCCCCACCGCCTCGCCGCGGCGGCCCGGGCGGCGGAGGCGGCGCGCAGGGTGGCGGCGTACGAGTGCAGGGCGCGGCCGGGCTGGGACCGGGGCGGCTCCTGGCCGGGGGCCGGGCGGCTTCCGTCGCCCCGGCCGCCCGGTGCGCAGCCGGAGGCGATGGCGGCGACGGCGAGGAGGACGAGGGCGCCGCGGACCCCGACGCGAGCCATCCCCGCATTATCGTTTTGTCCTACTGATCCGACTGATCCCATGGCGTCGGATCCTCGCAGTCCGCGTCGCCGGAACCGGGCCCGACACCGCGGGCGCGAGCGCACGGTCCACCGACTGGCCCACAATGAGCCGGTGAACGACCTCGCTCCCCTCCTCACCCCCGAGGGCCGCGCCCTCCTCGACGCCGTGCGCGGCACCGCCCCGGCCGACGAACTCACCGTCGCCACCCGGCTGCGCCGCGCGCATCCGGCCGACCTGGTGTCGGCGGCCCTCGGCCAGGCGCGGCTCAGGCAGCGGGCGGCGGCGAAGTTCGGGGCCGAGGACGCGGAGCGGATGTTCTTCACACCCCACGGGGTCGAGCAGTCGACGCGGGCGTCGGTCGCCGCCCACCGCGCCGGGCGGTTCCGGGAGCTGGGCGTGACCTCGGTCGCCGACCTGTGCTGCGGGATCGGCGGTGACGCGATCGCGCTGGCCCGGGCGGGGATCCGGGTGCTCGCGGTGGACCGGGACCCGGGAACGGCCGCCGTGGCGCGGGCCAACGCCGAGGCGCTGGGACTCACCGAGCTGATCGAGGTCCGGGAGGCGGACGTGACCGAGGTGGACACGGCCGCGTACGACGCCGTGTTCGTCGACCCCGCCCGCAGGGGCGGACGCGGGCGGATCTTCGATCCCGAAGCCTACTCGCCGCCCCTGTCCTGGGCGGTCGCCGCTGCGCTGCGGGCGCCGCGCGCCGCGCTCAAGGTCGCGCCCGGCATCCCGCACGACGCCGTCCCGGCCGAGGCCGAGGCGGAGTGGGTCTCGGACGGCGGGGACGTGAAGGAGGCGGTGCTGTGGTTCGGGACCGCGCCGGGCGCGGTGCGGGCGACCCTGCTGCCGGGGCCGCGCACCCTGCTCGGCGCCGGCCTGCCCGACCCGCACGTGCGGCCCCCGGGGCGCTACCTGTACGAGCCCGACGGCGCCGTGATCCGCGCGCACCTGGTCGCCGACGTCGCCCGGGAGGTCGACGGCGGCCTGATCGACGCCACCATCGCCTACGTCACCGCCGACGAACGGCACGTGACCCCGTACGCCACCGCCTACGAGATCACCGATCAGCTCCCCTTCAACGTCAAGAGGCTGAAGGCCCTGCTGAGGGAGCGGCGGGTCGGCGTCCTGACCGTGAAGAAGCGGGGGTCGGCGGTGGAACCGGAGGAACTGCGCAGGAAGGTCAAGCCGCAGGGGCCGAACGCGGCGACCGTGTTCCTCACCCGGGTGGCGGGGGCGCCGACCATGCTCGTCGGCCACCCCGTCTGACCGCCCGCCCGCACTGCGTCCGCCCCGCGCTCACCCCCGGTCGAGGGACTCCCACCGCCGCGTAGCCGCCGGTTCCCGGTGCGGCCGGCCCCGATGTGCACGACCATCGCCGTGTCGGAACGGGCGCCGGCGCTCTCCCCGCCGCCGAGTTCCCGGTGCTCCGCGCCGCCACGCGCGTCCGAGCCCAGGACCGGGATGCCGACGGCCGCGGTGGGCGACGGGCCCGCGGCGGCCGTGCCGGACGGGCTCGCGGGAACTCGCCGGGGTCAGCCCAGGGTGACCGTGGGTACCGGATTGCTGCCGCTCCACGACCCGTTGAACCCGAACGTCACCGAACCCCCGTCGGGAACCGTCCCGTTGTACGGCGCGTTGGAACAGGTGACGGCCGCCCCCGCCTGGGTGCAGTCGGCGTTCCACGCCTGCGTGATCCGCTGCCCCGCACCGAAGTCCCAGCTCACCTTCCACGACGACAGCGCCGCACCCGAGCAGGCGATCCGCACCTGCCCGGTGAAGCCGGTGCCCCACTGACTGCCGACGCTGTACACCGCCGCGCACGCGCCGGTCGGGGGTGTCGTGGTGCCCCCGAGCGACGCGGCGATCGCGTGGTACGCCGGTTTCGAGAGGGTCGAGCGGTAGGTGCCGTCCTCGTTGAAGGGCTCGTTGACGACGTCCCAGGCGGCGATCCGGCCCTTGTAGCGGCCGGCCTCGGTGGTGATGTGGTGGTGCAGGAGGGTGCCGAGCTGGGCGGGCGTCCAGCTGCCGTTGGTCAGCCAGCTCGGGTTCTGGCTGTGCCAGACCAGGGTGTGGCCGCGCACCTCCTGGCCGTGGGCCTCGGCGAAGTCCACGATCCGGTCGGCCTCGGCCCAGTCGAAGTTCCCTCGGGTCGGCTCGACCGAGCCCCACTTCATGGCGTTGCCGGGGGTGAGCCAGTTGAACTCCCGGCCCGTGATGTCGCCGTAGGTCCCGGTGAGCTTGGAGCCGGTGACCGCCGTGCCCATGACCCTGCCCTTGGCGGCGGCGAGGTCGCGCAACGGGACGTCGGCGGCGTGGGCGGCCGGAGTGCCGGCGGTGAGCAGGGCGCCGACGGCTGCGGCGCCGGCGCACAGGGCCGCGAGGCGGCGTCCCAGGCGGGTTCGGGAGGTTCTCATGACAGGTGCCTCCGAAAGTTTCGGTCGTGCAACCGATTGGCTTCGGGGGAGTGTGGAGGCGCCCGGCCCACCCGTCAACAGGTCACCTTCCGGCCAGCGGCGGCGCCCCCGTGCTCGTCCGCACCACCAGGCTGGTGGCCAGCTCGACCCGGGTCGCCGGCGGGGCCTCCTGCGACCGCCCCAGCTCCAGCACCAGCCGGGCGGCGGCCTCCGCCATCTCGGTCAGCGGCTGCCGCACCGTCGTCAGCGGCGGGCCCACCCAGCGGGCCACCGGCAGGTCGTCGAAGCCGACCACGCTGACGTCCTCCGGGATGCGCAGGCCCAGCTCACGGGCCGCCTCGTAGAGGCCGAGGGCCTGGAGGTCGTTGCCGGCGAAGACGGCGGTGGGCCGGTCGGGGCGGGCGAGCAGCTCGCGGCCGAGCCGGTAGCCGGTCTCGTGGTGGAAGTCGCCGGTCTTGACCAGCCCCGGGTCGACCGGCAGTCCGGCCGTCTCCAGGGCGGCCCGGTAGCCGTCGACGCGGGCCCGGCTGCACATCATCTGCGGGGGCCCGCTGATCGCCCCGATCCGCCGGTGCCCCAGCTCGACCAGGTGCCGCGTGGCGGCCAGCCCGCCCTGCCAGTTGGTGGCGCCGATGGACGGCACGTCGGCACCCGGGTCGCCGGCCGGGTCCATCACCACGAAGGGGATGGACCGGCTGGTCAGCAGCGCGCGCTGGGACTCGTCGAGCCCGGACAGCACGAGGACGACGCCGTGCGGGCGGCGGGCGGCGACCTGGTCGGCCCAGGTCCGTCCGGGGGTGAGCCGCCCGGCGCTCTCGCTCAGCACGACGCTCAGACCGGCGTCCCGCGCGACGTTCTCCACGCCCCGGATGACCTCCATCGCCCACGCGCTCTCCAGCTCGTGGAAGACCAGGTCGATCAGGGGCGAACGGGTCGCCTCGGCGCGCCGGCGCCGGTAGCCGTGGGCGCGCAGCAGCTCCTCGACGCGGGTGCGGGTCGCGGGGGCGACGTCGGCGCGGCCGTTGAGGACCTTCGAAACAGTCGGCGCCGAGACGCCGGCCTCGCGGGCGATCTCCGCGAGGGTGGCCGTCTGTGCCGTCGAACGCTGTGTCGGCCGGTCTTCCGTCCGCGTTTCAGCGGGCTCCGAGGGTGTCATGGCGGCGATCGTATCCCCGCGCGACCTCTTGACGAACCCCTCGCCGGGTCATAGGTTCCCGGAACATTCGAAGTACAGCTCGAAACATTCGTACGGTTCGATTCCCGACTGGTGGCTCACCGACCCCCTGACAGGAGTTTCATGACCACCGCCCCCTGGCGTGACCCCGCCCTGACGGCCGCCGACCGCGTCGACGACCTCCTCTCCCGGATGACCCTGGAGGAGAAGACCGCCCAGCTGTACGGCGTGTGGGTGGGTGCCGAGACGGACGGCGACGGAGTCGCCCCGCACCAGCACGACATGACCGCCGATTACGACTGGGACGAGCTGATCACCCGGGGGCTCGGCCAGCTGACCCGTTCCTTCGGCACCGCCCCCGTGGACCCGGCGCTCGGGGCCCGCGCCCTGGCCCGCGCCCAGCGCCGGATCGCCGGGGCGAGCCGGTTCGGCATCCCGGCGCTCGCGCACGAGGAGTGCCTGGCCGGCTTCACCGCCTGGCGCGCCACCGCGTACCCGGTCCCGCTGGCCTGGGGCGCCTCCTTCGACCCGCCACTGGTGGAGGAGATGGCCCGGCACATCGGCCGTGACCTGCGCGCGGTGGGTGTCCACCAGGGGCTGGCCCCCGTCCTGGACGTCGTCCGCGACCCGCGGTGGGGGCGGGTCGAGGAGACGATCGGCGAGGACCCGTACCTGGTGGGCACGGTCGGCGCGGCCTATGTCCGCGGCCTGGAGTCGGCCGGGGTCGTCGCCACGCTCAAGCACTTCGCCGGGTACGCCTCCTCGGCCGGGGCCCGCAACCTGGCCCCGGTCAGGGCGGGCACCCGCGAGTTCGCGGACGTGACGCTGCCGCCGTTCGAAATGGCGCTGCGCGAGGGCGGGGCGCGTTCGGTGATGGCGGCGTACACCGAACGCGACGGCGTCCCGGCGTCGGCGGACCCCGAGCTGCTGACGGACCTCCTGCGCGGGGAGTGGGGCTTCACCGGCACGGTCGTCGCCGACTACTTCGGCATCGGCTTCCTGCAGACCCTGCACCGGGTGGCGGACACTGCCGCGCAGACGGCCCGGCTGGCGCTGGCGGCGGGCATCGACGTGGAACTGCCGACGGTGAAGTACTACGGGGAGGAGCTGGTCACGGCCGTCCGGGAGGGCACGGTCCCGGAGGAGCTGGTCGACCGGGCCGCCCGCCGGGTGCTCCTGCAGAAGTGCGAGCTGGGGCTGCTCGACGAGGACTGGCGGCCGGAGCCGCCGGGAGCGCGTGAGTCGTCGGACGCGCAGGGGTCGTCGGCGCCGTGGGAGTCCGAGCGGATCGACCTCGACTCGGCGGGCAACCGGGCGCTGGCCCGCCGGCTGGCGGAGGAGTCGGTGGTCCTGCTGGACAACCCGGACGGCCTGCTGCCCCTGCCCCCCGACACCCGGGTGGCGGTGGTGGGCCCGCGGGCGGCGGACGCCCTCGCGATGCTCGGCTGCTACTCCTTCCCCTCCCACGTCCTCACCCATCACCCCGGGGTGGAGCTCGGCATCGAGATCCCGACGCTGCTGGAGTCGCTGCGCACCGAACTGCCCGACGCGAAGGTGACGTTCGCCGAGGGCTGCGGGGTGTCGGACCCGGACACGGCGGGCTTCGAGGAGGCGGTGGCGCGCACGGCGGAGGCGGACGTCTGCGTGGCGGTCCTGGGCGACCGGGCGGGCCTGTTCGGCCGGGGTACCTCTGGCGAGGGCTGCGACGTGGCCGACCTGCGGCTGCCCGGCGTCCAGGCCGAGCTGCTGGACGCGCTCGTCGCGACGGGCGTCCCGGTCGTCCTGGTGCTGCTCACCGGCCGCCCCTATGCGCTGGGCCGCTGGCACGGCCGGCTGGGTGCGGTCGTCCAGGCCTTCTTCCCCGGCGAGGAGGGGGGTCCGGCGGTGGCGGGGGTGCTGTCGGGCCGCGTCAACCCCTCGGGCCGGCTGCCCGTGAGCGTGCCGCGTGAGGCGGGCGGCCAGCCGTGGACCTACCTCCAGCCGCCGCTGGGCCTCGCGGGCCAGGTCAGCAACCTCGACCCGACCCCGCTGTACCCGTTCGGGCACGGCCGCTCGTACACGACGTTCGCCTGGGAGGACGTCGAGGGCACGGAGGCGGGGGCCGGCACGCAGGCGCACGCCCACACGAGACCGGAGACCGGCACGCAGGCGGAGGCCGGCGGTACGGGTCCGGGCACCGGCGCGGGTGCGGAGACCGGCACGGAGGCGGAGATCGGCACGGAGGCGGAGATCGGCACCGACGGCGGGTACGACCTGTCCCTGACCGTCCGCAACACCGGGGACCGGGCCGGGACCGAGGTCGTCCAGCTCTACCTGCACGACCCGGTGGCCTCCGTGACCCGCCCGGACGTCCGGCTGATCGGGTACCGGCGCGTCACCCTGGAACCGGGCGAGGCGGCCCGGGTGACCTTCCCCTTCCACACCGACCTGTCGGCGTTCACCGACCGGTCCGGCCGTCGGGTGGTCGAACCGGGCGTCCTTGAACTGCGGCTGGGCCCCTCCAGCGCGGACGTACGGCACACGGCACGGCTGAACCTCACCGGGCCGGTGCGCGAGACGGGGGCGGACCGGCGGCTGCGGTGCGAGGCGCGGGTGACGGGCGGCTGAGGGGGCGGTGCGGGGATCCCCGCCCCGCCCGGTGCCGCCCGGTGCCGCCCGGCGCCGGCCTGCCGGAGCGGCGTGAGCTGTCCCGGCGGCCGGGGGTGCCGGAACGCCCGGTGGGGCCCCCGCGGCTGCGGAGGCCCCACCGTCGACGTGCCGGCCGGTGCTCAGTTCCGGCCGCGCCCGCTGAAGAACAGAGCCGCTATGCCGACGAGCACCAGCACCAGGACACCGTCCACGGCGACGGACCCGGCGTCCACCACCCGCTTCTGCAGAGCGGGCAGTTGAGCCATGCAGAAGACGCCCGTGCACACGCACCACAGCCCGAACAGCCGGGGCCGGCCGACGTGCGAGAGCTGGGACGGCGCCCAGCCCGCGAGGACGGAGACGCAGCCCAAGAGAGCGAGTGCGCACCCCACCGCGAAGGCGGTGTAGTCCACGATCCTGTTCACGTTCTCCTCTTCCTCATCCGCTATTCCGCGCTCACGCTGGGATAGCCGAACTTGATCTTGAGTTTCACGCCGCGGTGCGGGTGGTTGTAGAGACAGGTCTGCAGCTTGGCGCTGAGCCACCAGTAGTAGGCCGAGATGACGCCACCGAGTGCGGCGGCCAGCGCGCCCACGCCGGTCGCCCAGGCGTAGAGGCCGATCATGGCGGCGATCACCGCGGTCGTCGCCGCGCGCTCGTTGAACCGGTTGACCACCTTCCAGCCCCGCGCGTTCGTCATGTCCATCTCATAGCCCCACCAGTGCCAGCCGTGCTTGTTGTAGTTGTGCTTGCTGAGACCGGTGAGGTCGAGGCAGGTGACGGGGTTGCCGGAGCAGTAGTCGTAGGCGTTGGAGTTGCCGCCGTAGGCCGCGTCCCGGCTCAGGAAGCGGCCGGTTGCCGGGTCGTAGAGCCTGGCGCCCATGAGCGAGTAGCCGCTGAGCGTGTCGCCGGAGCGCTGGAAAGCGCCCAGCCAGTCGTACCCGGTGCCTTGGGTGGAGTCGGCGAGGACGTTGCCGTACTCGTCGTAGTGGCGCGCGGTACTGGCCACCGACGTGTCCAGCGGCTCCTGCACGGTGACGTCGCCGTGCAGGTCGGACAGCTGGAGCACGACACCGCCCGTGGCGGTCGTGATCGCCGTGAGGTTCCCGCCGAGGTCCCGGACGTACCGCGCGACGGCGGTGCCGGTCATGCTCCACGCGGGGCTGTCCGACGCGTCGCCGTAGTGGCCGGTCGTCGTGCTGACCGTGCTCCAGCTGCCGTCCGCGCCCTCGGTCTGGGCCGTCTGCCCGGCCAGGCGCCCGGCGGCGTCCAGGGTCCAGGTGGTGCGGCTGGTGCCGACCGTCTCGGACGCGACCAGGTCGTTGGTGTAGTACGCGAGGGACGTGGTGTCGCTCGTGGTGGTGCGCCCGAAGGCGTCGTAGCGGTAGCCGCCGCTCACCAGGCGGTCGGCCGTGTCGTAGGTGTACGACGTGGTGGCCGTGGTGGCGTCGGCGGTGGCGCTGTCGCAGTCGTCCGACGTGGTCGTCAGCGCCGTGCGGTTGCTGCTCGCGTCGAAGGTGTACGCGCGGGTCGTGCACCCGGCCGTGGTGGTGTCCGCGGCCCGGGTGAGGCGGCCGGCGCTGTCGTAGGTGTAGGCGGACTGGACGGTGGTGCCGTCGGTCTGGGTGTGGCCGGACCGGTGGCCGTCGACCGTGTAGCCGGCGGTGTCGGAGGCGACCGTGGTGCCGTCGGCGGCGGTGTACGTGCGGCCCGTGAACTGCCCGGCCGGGTCGGTGTCCACGCTCAGCGCGTACCCCCCGGGCAGGGTCTCGGAGACCAGCGTGCCGTCGGCGTCGTAGGTTCCGGTGAAGGCGCCCGCGACGGAGTCGGTCAGGGACGTGAGGTCACCGGCGGTGCTGTAGCCGTACGTCACCGTGGACGGCGCCGAGTCGGTGCGCTTGACCGGGCGGTCCAGGGTGTCGTACGCGGTGGTGGTGGTGTTGCCCGCGCCGTCCCCGTACGAGACCGGGCGGCCCAGGTCGTCGTAGCCGTACGTGACGGTGTGGCCGTTGGACGACCGGGTGGCGAGCCGGCCGTCGTCCTGGTCGTAGGTCGACGTGGTGGCGGGGGTGGCAGTGCCCGTCCCGCCGGTGACCGTCTGCTGGGTGACGCGGCCCGCGGCGTCCACCGTGGTGGTGGTCGTACGGGTCACGCCGGCGGCGGTCTCGGCCTTGGTCGCGACCTGGCCCCAGCGGTCGTAGGTGTAGACGGTGGTGACCGCGTCGACCGGGTTGGAGCCGCCGCCGCTGATCGCCGCCGCGGGGGCGGTCCGGCAGAGCAGACCGTCCCACTCCGCCGAGGCGCACGTGCCCGTGGCCGTCGCGCTGTAGTAGGTGTAGTTCAGCGTGTCGGCGTCCGAGCCGGACGAGCCCTCGGTGCGGGTGGTGGCCACCCGGCCCGAGGCGTCGTAGGTGGCGACGACGTCGGTGGTCGCGCTGTCCGTGGTGGACTTCTGCTGGCCCGTCGCCCAGTCGTAGGTGTAGGTCACCGTGTGGGTCTCGGCGTCGGAGGCGTAGCCCGGGATCGCCGCGCCCGTCACCTTGGAGGTGAGCAGGCCGGAGACCGCCGCGCCGGCGGGCCGGTTCTCGTCGTAGCTGAAGGCGGTGTGGGCACGGGCCGGGACCACCGAGCCGGCGGGCAGCGTGGAGTCGCTGGTGGAGCCGGGCAGTTCCTGGGTGAGCGTGACCTGGTGCAGCGGCCCGTAGGTGTCGGTGACGTGGGTGCCGTCGGCCGAGTACGCGGAGACCGTGGCCAGTTGGCGGGCGCGGTCGGCCGTGGACAGTCCGGCCAGGCCCAGCTCCGTCAGTTCGTCGGAGGAGCTGCTGAGCGCCAGGGCCCTGTCGGCCGCGGTGAGCTGGGCGGTGGTGTTGCCGAACTCGTCGTGTTCGGTGGTGGTGATGCCGCCACCGGGGCTCGCCGTGTCGGTCTGCGCGCCGTCGGCGTCGATGTAGGCGACGGTGGCCCGCGCGTATGCGGAGGCCGTCAGGTCGGCGCCGGTGCTGGACGACGGAACGGAGTCGGCCGGGAAGACGGCGGTGGCGTCCGTCGGCGCCTCGTCCTGTGCCCAGGTGGCGACCGTGGCGGCGTCCATCTGGTAGGGAGCCGCGGCGCCGGACAGCGGCACGTCGTAGACGACCGTGGTGGTGGCCGTGCCGGACGTGGTGTCCGCGCTGCCCACGGCCAGGGCGGGGCGGGACGCCTTCAGCAGCATGCCCTCGCCCGCGGTGAGCGCGGAACCCGCGCTGCCGTACGTGAACGTCCAGGGCAGCTCACCCGCGGGGGTGAGGGTGGCGACGCGGCCGTCGGCGCCGTAGGTGTACTGCGTCTTCAGGGCCGGGCTGATCCGCGGATCCCACACCTGGGTCAGGTGCCCGGAGGTGTCGTACGCGTAGGAGGCGACGGTCTCGGCGGTGGCGGCCGCGGCGCCCGGGGTGGTGGCCCACAGCCTGATCGCCTTGACCTGGCCGGTGAAGTCGCCCGCCACGCTGCCGGTGGCCGTGGTGGAGGTCGCGTAGACGAACTCCAGGACCCGGCAGCCCTTCGTGGCCGGGGTGGCCTGGCAGGTGGCCGCCGTGGCCGCGCCGGTCGGCGAGATCACGTACTTGGGGCGGGCCAGCGTGGTGCTCCCGGAGGTGACCGTCTCGGAGACGGTGGTCACCGTGGAGTCGTCGACCGCCGAGGCGTACGAGGACAGCGTCCAGGTCGTCGCGCCGGTGGCCGCCTTCCTGAACACCGTGGTGTCGGCGTCCGTGTCGGTCAACGTGAACGTCGAGCCCGTCAGGCTGCCCGTCAGGGTCAGGTCGGCGAAGTCGTCCTCCGGCTGCCAGCCGCCGGCGGACGTCGCTGTGAAGGCGACGGAAGCGCCGTCGCCGGAGAGCAGTTCGACGGAGGTGGGGGACGTCTCGCGCAGCTGGGTGTAGTCGGCCGACTCACCGGTGACGGACGGGACCCAGCCGGGGCCGAAGATCTTCGCCTGCCCCTCGGTGTCGGTGGCGTTGGCGCGCGAGGAGTAGGTGCGCTCCACGTCGGCCGCGAACGCGGAGGCGTCGGTGGCCGACAGCGTGTAGTCGCCGGTGAGTTCGTTGACCTGGCCGGGTCCCACCGGGGCGGTCGGGGCGGTGCCCGCGTCGCGGTCCAGGGTGACGTCGACGGTCTGCGAGTTCCCGGTGGTGGTGCCGTCCGTGAAGGCGGCCCGCAACTGGATCACGCCGTCCTCGGAGAGGCTGGCGACCGTGTTCCACACCAGTTTGGTCGCGGTGCCGCCCGTGACGGCGACCGGCCAGGAGGAGACGGCGGTGCCGGAGGCGGTGACGTCGCCGACCGGGACGGTGTGCCAGGAGTCGGTCTCGCCACGGCGGAACTGCCAGGTCACCCCGGTGTAGGAGCTCAGGCCCCTGGCGGCCAGGGTGAGGCGTCGGGCCGTGGTGTCCCCGTTCTGCGGGGAGAGGATCGCGGCTCCGTCCGCGCCGACGCCGAAGCTGTACCCCGTGGTCGCCGAGGAGAGGTTGCCGCCGGAGTCGACCGTGCGCGCGTACAGCGTGTGCCAGCCGTTCGCCGGATCGATGCTGACGGTCTGCGCGTCACCGCCGCTGCCGTCGGTGGTGTCCAGCTTCCTGTCGGGCAGCGAGGAGTCGTCCAGGCCCCAGAGGTAGCCGTCGCCGTCGGTGGAGGAGGTGTCGAGCGTGCAGGACACGGCGCCGGAGGCCTTCGCCGTCCAGCCGTTCGCCGGGTACGTGGCACACGTGACGGTGGGCGCGGCGGGCAGCGCGGTGTTCAGCACGAACGTCGTGTAACCCGACCAGGAGCCGTAGTCCGTCCCGTCGTACGCCCGTACCCGGAACCGCAGGTGCGATCCGGCCGGGAAGGCCGAGCCCGACGGGACGGCCAGGGTGGAGGTGGAGCCGGAGGGCACGGTCTTGCCGTACGCGGTGTACGTGTAGGTGGTGTCGGCGTAGGCCGGGTCCGGGGTGATCTCGAACTGCGCCTGCGCGTTGCCGCCGTCCGCGTCGGTAACGTTCGCCGACAGGCTCGGGGTCAGCGAGGTCACGTACCGCTTGCCGTTGTAGGCGTTGACCTGCGACGGGGCGATCGTCGAAGCGGAGGTCGTGGCGTAGGAGTTGTAGGTCACGACGAGCTTCGGCGCGTAGCCGGGGGTGGAGTAGTTCGCCGAGCGGAACCGGCGCCAGCTGGTGGAGTCCGTCTCGTCGGCGCTGCGGATCTGCAGTCCGTAGTTGGCGGAGCCGTCCGCCCAGGCCTGGACGATCGACTGGAGGTTCCAGTTGGACCAGTTGGCGGCGCAGGTGGAGTTGAAGCCCCAGTGGCCGGTGTTGGTCGCCATGCCGGTCGTGGTGGTCGCCGGCTGGGCGCCCCAGGTGATCGACGAGGACGACCAGGAGGCGGTGATCCGGCGGGCCTGGGTGGCCGCGCCGCTGGTGGAACAGGTCGCCGAGTAGTAGTTGTACAGCGACATCGTGGCCGCCGTGACGTGCTTGCCGGCGAACTTCGACGCGTCGAACATCAGGTACGACCGGGCGGTGTCCGTGCCGCCGTCGTACGTGCCCGACTTCAGCTCCTCGGAGGAGATCTGGGAGTCGGTGTAGTCCGGGTTCTGCACCCAGGTGTCGGTGGTGACGGCGAGGGTGGTGGTCGGGTCGACGGTCACCGGGTAGGCGGCGGTGGCCAGGAACGTCGGGTCGGGCGTCAGGACGAGGGTCTGGGAGCCGTCGGAGGCGGTGTCGATCCTCGTCGCCACCTGCTGCTGGTGGGCCGACTCACCGGAGCGGGAATCCTTGCTCGCGTCCCACATCATGGGCGCGGGGGCCTCGGCGACGAGCTTGCCGCCGGTGTCCTTCAGCAGCAGGTGCCCGGAGGCGGCCCGGGACAGCTTCAGCCCGTCCAGCCTCAGCGGGATCCGGTACGAGACGGCGTCGCCGTCGGGCTTGTGCGCGAGCCGGATGTCCTCCGAGAAACCCTGCGCGAGTGCGGTGACCGAGAGGGTCTGCCCGCCGCCGAGGGCGTAGGAGGCCGTGTTGCGCCGCACCTGGGGGGTGGGCAGCGCGGCGCTCCAGCCCAGGCCGAAGGTCTCCTTGCCCCTGCTGACCGAGGCGAGTCCGCTGTCGCCGCCGTCGGAGACGGTGATGTCGGCGGCGGCCGCGGCGGGGGTGAGGTGGGCGCCGGTGTCGGACAGCGCGGTGTCGATGTTCTTCCAGGTGCCGCCGACCTTGGTCCGCACCGGGCCGGCGTACGCCTCGGTCTGCATCCGCCCGTTCGGCAGGGCGTAGGTCGTGGAGTCGGCCGTCCGCTCCGGGAGCACCTCGATCCGGCGGTGGCGCAGGCGGGCCGTCAGCATCGCCGACGCCTCGTCCTGTGCCTGGTCGGGTGCCGTCGGCGTGCCGGTCCGGGCCGTCCGGCCGGTGGCCGGGGCGGCCTTCGCGGTGGCGGCGAAGGACAGCCCGGTGCCCTGGTCGACCAGGGCGATCTGGGCGGCGAGCACGAGCAGCACGGCCGTGGCCGTGCTGCGGATGCTCCGGGATCGCCCTCTGTATCTGTGTCTGTGACGCATGTCGGGTGATCATCGCTTTGGGCCCGCCACGGGCACGGGGACCGGTCAACGGTCCGTCCGCGAACGATCAAGACCGGTCAAAAGCGGGTGTCGGCGGGCGGTTCGAGCCCGCCCGGCCGCCCCTTTCGTCCCGGTCCGGCGACCGCCTTCGTTCTCGACTCGGCAAAGGGCGGGTTGCCCATCTCTTGACGGGATATGGGGGCAAAGGGCGCATGACCGGCGGGCGGCGCGCGGGAATCGGTTCATACCTCGTCCACACCCTGTGCCAGAATCCGGCGAAGATCCCTCACACGAGTGACAGGAATACGCCTCCCATGGACATACGGCGGCCTTCGGCCCTGCGCGAGTGGCTGCTCGTCGCGTCCATGCTGGCGCTGGCCTGGCTGCCCCGGGCCGTCTTCCTGTCGGTGCTGCTCCTCGTGATCGCGTGGTGGGGCTCGTGGTGGTGGGCGCTGGTGCCGTTGTTCCTGGTCGCCGGTGACATCGTGCGGTCCGCCGGGAGCCGCGAGCCGCTGCCCGGCCGGGCCGTACGCCCCGCCGAGGAACCGGAGCTGGCCGCTCTGGTGCGGGACGTGGCCGAACGGATCGGCTTCCGCGAGCCGCTCCTGGTCCGGATCGTGCCCGGCGTCCAGGCGTCCCTGGGACCGGCGCGGGTGGCCGGCGTACGCGCCTACACCCTCCTTCTGGGCCTGCCCCTGCTGCGCGCGCTGACCGAGGCCCAGCTGGCGTCCGTGATCGCGCACGAACTCGCGCACGAGCAGCACCTCCGCGACCGCCGCGCCACCCTGCTGCGGTCCGCCCGCGGCCGGTTGGCGGACCGCCTGGACAGCCGCGTGCGCCCGCTCGCGCCGCTCGCCGCCCCGCTGCTGCGCGCCACCCAGCCGCTGCTGTGGCGGGCGGAGACGGCCGCCGACGCCGACGCCGCCCGCGTCGCGGGCAGCGCGGCGACCGCCGAGGCGCTGCGGCGGACGAGCCTGCTGGACTCCGTGTTCGACGGCCTCGGCGACACCTGGCTGTCGGCGCTGGCCGAGGAGGACTCCTACCCGGAGGACCTCTACGACGCCCTCGACACCGCCCTGAAGGACCCGCACGTGGTCCGCCGCGCCGCCCGCTCCGCCGCCGAGCAGGACGTCCTCGACCCGTACGCCGCCGACGACCACCCGCCGTTCGCCGAGCGGACGGCCGCGCTGCCGCCCCACCCCGACTCCCCCTACGGGGCCGAACCGCTGCGGCTGCGCACCGCCGCGGCCGTCGCGCACTGGTGCGTCCGCGACCTCACCCATCTGCACGGAGAACACCTGGAGGACGAGCCGGACGAGGCCCTGCGCCCGGTGCGTCTGCTCGACCTGCCCGACGAGCGTCTCCACGAACTCGGCGACGACACCGGCCGGCTCCTGCTGGCGGCGACCGGCGAGGAGACCCCGGCGGCGGCGGTGGCCGCGGCCCTGGACGCGATGGCCGACGGCGCCGGCCCCCGGCTGGCCCGCCGCCTGGAACCCGGGCTGCGCCGGGCGCCGGACACCGTCCGCCCGGTCCTCACCCGGAGCGTCCTGGCCGCCGCCGTGAGCCGGCCCCTCGCGGAGGTACTGCGCACGTCCGGCTGGACGTACGCCGGCCGCTGGCTGAACACGGTCCTCGTCGCACCCGGCGGCGACACCGCCGTCGACCTGCACGAACTGGTCGGCCGGGCGGCGGCCGACGGGGACACCGGGCCGATACGCGCCCTGACCGGGGCCGCCGCACCGAAGGAGCGGGCCGTATGAGACCCCCCGGACCCGCCCTGCGGGTCGGACTGGTCGGCGCGGCGGTCACGCTCGTCGGCTACGCCCTGTTCGCCGCCTGGCTGGGCCTGCACCTGCGGCAGCACCTCGACGCCCGTGACCGGGCCACGGCGACGGCCGCCGGCGTGGTCGTCCAGGACGGCATCGGAGACGAGGACGACATCCGCGTACGCTGGACGGACGGCGCCGGCCGCGAGCACGTACAGCGCTTCGGCGTCTACGACACGGACCGCTACGCCGAGGACCGGCCCTTCCCGGTCGCCTACGACCCCGCCTCCGCCGACCCCCGGGGCTTTCCGGCCGACGGGGACGAGACCGTCACCGAGGACGACCTGCTCGTCCCCCTCGCTCTCGGCGGCGCCGTCGCCCTCCTGCTGACCGGCGTCTGGGCCCGGCGCGGCCTGCGCTTCCTGCTGACGGCGCGGCGGCCCGGCCGTACCGCGACGGCCGCCGTGCGCCTCGGCCGACGCCCGGCGGCGATGTGGCGTGAGCCGATGACGACCTGGCTGAGACTGTCGTCGCGCGAGGCCGGCACCTGCTGGCAGCGCGTCATGTGGCACCCGGCGCTGGACGACGTCCGAGGGCCCGCACCGGTCACCGTGCACCACGCGAGCGCCGGCCGCCGCCGTCCCGTCGTCGTGGCCCTGGCGGACGGCACCCGCCTCGTCCCCCTCGGCCGCCCGCGCGAACGCCCGCCGCTGAACGTGCTGTTCGACGACCACGAGGCGGTCCGCGCCGATCTGCGGGACGCCTTCGTCCTCCCGGCCGGCACCGTCGTACGTCCCGCTCCGCCCCGGTGGCGTCACGGCCTCCTGCTCGCCGCGACCGCAGCCGCCCTCGGCCTGGTGACGGGCCTCGTCCTGACGGGCGCGAGCCCGGTGGGCACGGTGGCCTTCACGCTGTCCGGGGCGACGCTGATCACGTCGGTGTGGGTGCTGTCGTCCCCCCAGTGAGACGCGCTGCCGCCCGGGCGCGGAGTGAGACGCGCTGCCGCCCCGGCGCCGGCGGCGCGCTCCGCACGCCGCCACCCGACGGTCAGGCCTCGCCCGTCACCGACTCGAACCGCCACCGGTGCACCGGGCGGGTCACCAAGGCGCCGTCCGGCTCGAGCAGTTCGGGCAGTGCGGCGTCGTACTCCGCGTCCCACCAGGTGATGACCAGCACCCGGTCCTGCGGGGCCCGGAAGGTCTCCCGGCGCACGGGCCGCGGGGACAGCGTCTGCTCCCGCGCCCAGGCCAGCAGTTCCCCGCCGCGGCCGTCCGCCGCCCGGGCCTCCCACATCAGCGCGACCGTCACGAGTACAGGTTCTCCTTGCTGACCTCGTGCACATGGTCGTGACCCTGGGCGTGCGCGGCGCCCGGCACATGCGGGTCGGTCACCGGCAGGGAGGAGTCCGCCGACAGGTCCCAGTCGGAGGCCGACCGGTTGCGGGCGACCATCTCCGCGCCCAGGGCGGCGACCATCGCGCCGTTGTCCGTGCACAGCTTGGGCCGCGGCACCCGCAGCCGGACACCGGCCGCCTCGCAGCGCTCCCGGGCGAGGGCGCGCAGCCGGGAGTTGGCCGCGACCCCGCCGCCGATCATCAGGTGGTCGACGCCCTCGTCCTTGCAGGCCCGTACGGCCTTGCGGGTGAGTACGTCGACGACCGCCTCCTGGAAGGAGGCCGCCACGTCCCGCACCGGCACCTCCTCGCCCGCCGCGCGCCTGGCCTCGATCCAGCGGGCCACGGCCGTCTTCAGCCCTGAGAAGGAGAAGTCGTACGCCGGGTCGCGCGGGCCGGTCAGCCCGCGCGGGAACGCGATCGCCGCGGGGTCGCCCTCGCGCGCGTACCGGTCGATGACGGGACCGCCGGGGAAGCCGAGGTTCAGCACCCGGGCGATCTTGTCGAAGGCCTCGCCGGCGGCGTCGTCGATGGTGGCGCCCATCGGGCGGACGTCGGAGGTGATGTCCGAGGACAGCAGGAGGGAGGAGTGGCCGCCGCTCACCAGCAGCGCCATCGTCGGCTCCGGCAGCGGGCCGTGCTCCAGCTGGTCCACGCAGATGTGGGAGGCGAGGTGGTTCACGCCGTACAGCGGCTTGCCCAGCGCGTACGCGTACGCCTTCGCCGCCGAGACGCCGACGAGCAGGGCGCCCGCGAGACCGGGACCGGCCGTGACCGCGATGCCGTCCAGGTCCCTGGCGGTGACCCCCGCCTCCTTCAGTGCCCGGTCGATGGTCGGGACCATCGCCTCCAGGTGCGCCCGGGAGGCGACCTCCGGCACGACGCCGCCGAAGCGGGCGTGCTCGTCGACGCTGGAGGCGACGGCGTCCGCCAGCAGGGTGGTGCCGCGGACGATGCCGACGCCGGTCTCGTCGCAGGAGGTCTCGATCCCCAGGACCAGGGGTTCGTCAGCCATTGATCTCGGTTCCTCGCACTGATGTCGATGGGTCGGTGAGGCGCATCACCAGGGCGTCCACGTTCCCCGGCTGGTAGTAGCCCCGTCGGAAGCCGATGGGCTCGAAGCCGTGGCGCTCGTACAGCTTCTGGGCGCGGACGTTGTCGACCCGGCACTCGAGCATGACCTCGGCGCACTCGAACTCGGTCGCCGCGTGCAGCAGCGCGGTGAGCAGCCGGCTGCCGAGGCCGGTGCCCTGGTGGTCGCGGGCGACGGCGATGGTCTGGATGTCGGCGCCTGCGACGGAGTCTCCGTCGGACGCGACGCCGGAGGAGGCCAGGCCCGCGTAGCCGACGATCCGGCCGCCGGCCTCGGCGACCACATAGCGGCGGGTGGCCTCGGGGCCGCGGGAGTGCGCCAGCTCGGACCAGAACATGCCGCGCGACCAGGCGTCCTCGGGGAAGAGGTTCTTCTCGAGTTCGAGGACGGGGTCGATGTCCCACCAGCGCATCTCACGCAGCACGGGCGCCTCGGGCGCGGGGGTGTCGGGCTCGGTCGCTCGGGTCACTTGGGGGTGACCACCTTGTAGTTCTTGGGGACCTGGGCGTCCGGCCGGCGCAGGTACAGCGGGCGCGGGGCCGGCAGTTCCTCGCCCGCCGCGAGCTTCTCGGCGGCCAGCCGGGCGAGGGCGGCGGCGGAGACGTGCTCCGGCTCGTGCGCTCGGGGGAAGGTGTCCGGGTAGAGCAGCGCGCCCGCGCCGACGGCCGGGAGACCGGCGACCTGCTCGGCGATGTCGGCCGGCCGGTCCACGGCGGGGTCGGTGAGCCGGGTGCGCGAGTCGGCGTAGCGCGCCCAGTAGACCTCCTTGCGGCGGGCGTCGGTCGCCACGACGAAGGGGCCGCTGGCGATGTCGGCGGCGAACGCGAGGCCGTCCAGGGTGCACAGACCGTGCACCGGCACGCCGAGCGCGAGCCCGAAGGTGTCGGCGGTCATCAGCCCGACGCGCAGACCCGTGTAGGGGCCGGGGCCGATGCCGACGACGATCCCGGTGACGGCGTCGAGCCCGTGGCCGGCCTCGGCGAGGAGACGGTCGACGGCCGGGAGCAGCAGCTCGCCGTGCCGGCGGGCGTCCACCTGACTCGAGGAGGCGATGACGTCCGTGCCGTCGTGCAGCGCGACGGTGACGGCGGGGGTGGCGGTATCCAGAGCGAGCAAGAGCACGCCAACAGCCTACGGCTCCCCGGGGGTGTGCAGGGCGCCGTGGGGCGGGCACACCGGGGCACCGCGCGGCGGCCGGCCCCGACACGCCCCACTCCCGGCACGGCCGCCCCGGCCCGGGGCACCGCGACTGCTAACGTCACCGCGAAACGGAACATTGGGACCAAATACGACGAAGGGGTGGTCTCCGGTGGCCGCTGGGAGCGCGTTGGTCGTGGCCGGGCTCACCGCGGCGGCCCTCGGGACGGTCGGAGTACTGGCCTTCCGGGCGGCGGTGACCGCCCCCTCGGATCTCGGCGCGCCGCGGGCCGACGTCCCCGCCGCCGCGCACAAGGCGCCCCGGAACGAGGAGGACCCCGCGGCCCTGCCGACGGGCTCGGGCAACGGGCGGCGGGTCGTGTACTCGGTGGACGACGACCGGGTGTGGCTGGTGGACGCGGACGGCGACGTCCGGCGGACGTTCGAGGTCACCCCGGGCAGCGTGGACCCGGCGCCGGGGGTCTACGCGGTCACGTCCCGGTCGAGCACCGTGACCGGCACCGACGGCAAGCCCGTGGAGCACGTCGTGCGCTTCACCGAGGTCGACGGGGTGCCCATCGGCTTCAGCGCGGCCGTGGACGGCTCGATGCCGCTGCCGAACCCGATGGTGCGGACGGGCGGGATCCGCGAGAGGCGCGCGGATGCCGCCGCGATGTGGACGTTCGCGACGATCGGACACCGCGTCGTGGTGATCCGCTGAGGGACGGCGCTCGCCCCGCCGACAACCGGCGCGTGCCCGCCGAGCGACCTGGTGTCAGGCGGCTTCGCGGTGCCCCATCCGCTCCCGCCGCTCCGCCTCCACCGACGGCTCGGGCGCGCGCGGCGGCCGGGAGACGGCGTCCGCCGCCGCACAGGAGGCCAGCAGATCACGCATGGACACCCCGGCGCGTGCGAAGGGCCGCGGCTGGGCCTTGGGCTCGGTGGCCGGCATGGGCGCCTCCTGGAGGACCGGGGCGGGTCTGGTTAGGTGCACCTAACCAGGAACTGGATACCATGTGACCACGCACAAGACGCCGAACGCAACATCTTGCCGACGTCTTGTCGGAACCTTCATACGAACCAGCGAACCGCACACCGCGAACCCGAACCGCGAGGCACCCGCCGCACACCGCGAACCCGCACCGCGGCCCGAACCGCGAGGCACCCGCCGCACACCGCGAACCCGAACCGCAAGCCACCCACCGCAAGGCCCCGCACCGCAGGCAACGCGCCGCGAGCCCCGCACCCCCACCGCGCGCCGCGCACACCGGCCCGGCGTCCGGCACCCGACGGGGCCGAGGCCGGCCTCAGGCCGCCAGGACGCTCAGGTCCGCCGACGCCCACCGTTCGCCCAGACCGGTGACGGTCACGTGCCGCACCTCGTCGGTGGTGTCCCCGACGGCCCGGTGGATCCTGATCTGGAGCCGCTCGTCGGTGAGCTCCTCGACCTTCCCCTCGCCCCACTCCACGACGATCACGGACTCGGGCAGGGACACGTCCAGGTCCAGGTCCTCCATCTCGTCGAGGCCGCCGCCGAGGCGGTAGGCGTCGACGTGCACGAGCGGCGGCCCCTCCCCGAGCGAGGGGTGGACCCGGGCGATCACGAAGGTCGGGGAGGTGACGGCACCCCGGACGCCGAGCCCCTCGCCGAGCCCCCGGGTGAGGGTCGTCTTGCCCGCGCCGAGCTCCCCGCTGAGCATGACGAGGTCGCCGGCGCGCAGCAGCTTGGCCAGGCGGCGGCCCAATTCGCGCATCTGCTCGGGGGAGTTGACGATGAGCTCGGTCTCAGCCGGGTTGTGCGGTGCTGCTGGTGCTTCCATAGCCACCCACGGTAGCCCCTGCGGGCACGGCACCCGCGCGCGTGAGCAGGTCGGCGAGGCGGTCGGTGACCACCTCCGGGTGCTCCAGCATCACCAGGTGCCCGGCGTCCGGCACCAGCACCAGTTCGGCGTCCGGCAGCAGGTCGGCGATGGCCTCGCTGTGCTCGCTGGGCGTGACCAGGTCCCCGATGCCGGCCAGGACGAGCACCGGCATGTCCTGGAAGCAGGCGAGCGCCTCGGTCTTGTCGTGGTCGGTGAAGGCCGGGTAGAACTCGGCGACCACGTCGATGGGCGTGCCCTCGATCATCCGCTCGGCGAACCGGGCGACGGCCGGGTCGACGTCCCGCGACGCGAAGGAGTACCGCTTGACGACCCCGGCGAACAGGTCCGCGGTGGCCCGCCGCCCCTTCTCCACCAGCTCGGCCCGCTGCCCCAGCAGCCGCAGCACGCCCGGCAGCACCCGCCGCACGGCGTTCACGCCCGCGACCGGCAGGCCGAAGTTCACCTCGCCGAGCCGCCCGGAGGACGTCCCGACGAAGGCGGTGGCGACGACCCGCTCGCGGATCAGCTCCGGGAACTGCGCCGCGAGCGCCATCACCGTCATCCCGCCCATGGAGTGACCCACCAGCACGATCGGGCCCTCGGGCGCGGCCGCGTCGATGACGGCCTTGAGGTCCCGCCCGAGCTGGTCGATGGTGACCGGCGTCTCGTCCCGCAGCTGGGCGGCCCCGCGCGCCGACCGCCCGTGGCTGCGCTGGTCCCAGTGCACGGTCCGCACGACGCCCCGCAGGGCCGCCCGCTGGAAGTGCCAGGAGTCCTGGGTGAGGCAGTAGCCGTGGCTGAAGACGACGGTGACGGGCAGCGGCGCCTTGCGGCCGAAGAGCCGGCGTCTGCGGGGCGCCGGGCCGCCCTCGGGCTCGACGTCGTCGACCTCGTAGTACAGCTCGGTGCCGTCGTCGGCGGGCGCCCTGCCGGGGGTGCCGCGCAGGGCGCCGTACGGGCCGGCCGCGTCGAGGGCGAGGCGGGCCTTGGCGCGCATCCCGCGGCCGACGGTCATCCGCTCCAGCGCCACGCCCGCGGCGGCGCCCGCCGCGACCACGCCTATCGCGGCGCCGGCGAAACCGGTCGCGCGGCGCCAGCCCCCGGCCGCCCCCGTGGCGGAGGCGGCGACGGCCGCCGAGGCGGCACTCGCCACCGCCTCCGCACTGCTCTCGCTCACGAACCGCTCCTCTTCGCCGGGTTCCGGGTGGTGTCACGGGTGCCGGCCCACCGGCCGTTCACCCGTCTTCTCGTTCCTCGTTCACATGAACGCATGCCCACGCACACGTACCTTCACAGGGGTCGCACGCACGGGGCGCGCTCAGCGGCGGGCGTTCACGCGGACTCGCCCGCACGGGTCTCACCCACATAGACGCGCGGGACGCGCGCTCCGATGCGCGTGACGATCTCGTATCCGATCGTCCCCGCGGCCTGCGCCCAGTCCTCCGCCGTGGGCTCGCCGCGGTCGCCGGGGCCGAAGAGCACGGCCTCCGCGCCCTCCCCCGGCTCGTCCCCGCCGAGGTCGACGACGAACTGGTCCATCGCGATCCGGCCCGCGACCGTCCGCCACTTGCCGCCGACCAGGACCGGCCCGGCCCCCGAGGCGTGCCGCGGGACGCCGTCGGCGTATCCCAGGGGGACCAGGCCGAGGGTGGTCTCGCCGGGGGTCGTGTAGTGGTGGCCGTAGCTCACGCCGTGCCCGCCCGGAACGTGCTTGACCAGGGCCAGCGCGGCGGTGAGCGTCATGACCGGGCGCAGGCCCAGGTCAGCCGGGGAACCGATGCCCGGATTCGGTGTGAGGCCGTACATCGCGACGCCCGGACGGACGAGGTCGAAGTGGGACTCCGGGACGGTGAGCGTGGCCGGGGAGTTGGCGATGTGCCGCACCTCGGGCCGCACGCCCTGCTCCTCGGCGTACGCCACCATCTCGTGGAAGCGCGCCAACTGGGCGGCGACGGAGGGGTGTCCGGGCTCGTCGGCGCACGCGAAGTGCGACCACAGTCCGGTGACGCGCACGAGCCCCTCGGCCTCCGCCCGCAGCGCCTCGGCGACCAGTTCGGGCCAGTCGGCGGGCTGGCAGCCGTTGCGCCCGAGGCCGGTGTCCGCCTTCAGCTGCACGCGCGCGGTCCGCCCGGCGAGCCGGGCGCCCTCGACGGCCTCCCGCAGGGCCCACATCCCGCTCAACGACAGGTCGAGCCCGGCCTCGACGGCCTCCCGCCAGGGCCCGCCCGGCGTCCACAGCCAGCACATGATCCTGACGTCCGCCGGCAGCCCCGCCTGCGCGCGCAGCGCGAGGGCCTCCTCGGGCGTGGCGGTGCCGACCCAGGTGGCACCCGCCTCGACGGCGGCCCGGGCGCACGGGACCGCGCCGTGGCCGTACCCGTCGGCCTTCACCACGGCCATGAACGCCGCCCCCGGCGCCTTGGCGCGCAGCGCCCGGACGTTGGCCCGCAGCGCGGACAGGTCGATCTCGGCGCGGGCGCGCGGCGGTGCGGCGGCGGGCCGCTGTGCAGTCTCACTCATCGTGCCCAGTGTCTCAGAGGGCCCGGACACCCCCTCAGTGCCGGGCCCGAGCCCCCGCGCGTCCACCCGGTCGCCCGCCTCCGCCGCACGCCTCCTCGGAGCTCCGAACGGAACAAAAGGGAGCGATCCGCTCGCGGCGTCCGGTGCGTGCGATCGCAAGGCGACGGAAGCTCCTCGTAGCGAAGTCACCAGGGGCTATCGGCAACGCGGCAGGCGAGCGTGCGTGCCGGACGCCGCGAGCCGGGCTCCCTTTCTGTTCGGAGCTCTCAGGGGCCCTTGCACTGTGAGCGCCCGACCAGGCCGCGTCGTCCGGTGCCGTGCATCGCAAGGCGCGGAGAGTCCTTGTGGCGGAGTCACCACGGCTTTCCGGCCATGCGGCGAGGTGCGATACCGGGCCGCGCGGCCCGGGCGGGCACAGTGCAAGGACTCCTCAGGCGCACACGTCCCGCCAGGCCTCCGCCACCGCCCTCGCCACGTCGCCGGCCGCCACCGGCGCCCCGTCCGCCGCGAACCGCCCCGCCAGCCCGTGCAGGTACGCCCCGGCGCTGCCCGCGTCCAGCGCCGACAGGCCCGCCGCCATCAGCGACCCCGCGAGCCCCGACAGGACATCCCCGCTGCCGGCGGTGGCCAGCCAGGACGTGCCCGTGGGGTTCACCCGCGCGGCCCCGCCGGCGGCGTCCACCACCACCGTCGTGGACCCCTTCAGCAGGACCGTGGCCCGGTAGCGCGCCGCCAACTCGCGCGCGCAGGCCAGCCGGGACGCCTCCACCTCCTCCCGCGCCACCCCGAGCAGCGCGGCGGCCTCCCCCGCGTGCGGGGTCATCAGCGTCGGCGCCGTGCGCCCGCGCACCGCGTCGGCCTCCGCCAGCCGCAGCCCGTCCGCGTCGACCAGCACCGGCACGTCCGCCGCCAGCACCTCCGCGACGGTCCCGGCGTCTTCCCCGGCACCCGGTCCGACGACCCACGCCTGCACCCGCCCGGCCTGCCGGGGCCCCTTGTCCGACACGAGCGTCTCGGGGAACCGCGCGAGCACGGCGTCCCCGGCGGGCCCGACGTACCGCACGGCCCCGGCGCCGCCGTGCAGCGCGCCCGCGACGGCGAGCACCGCGGCGCCCGGATAGCGCGCGGACCCGGCCGCGATGCCGACGACCCCGCGCCGGTACTTGTCGCTCTCGGCACCCGGCACCGGCAGCAGCCGTGCCACGTCGGCGTGCTGCAACGCCTCCAGGTCGGCCTGCGGGGGCAGTTCGAGGCCGATGTCGACGAGCCGCACCGACCCGGCGTACGCACGCGCCGGGTCGACGAGCGAGGCGGGCTTGTGCGTTCCGAAGGTCACCGTCAGATCGGCCCGCAGGGCGGGCCCCCGCACCTCCCCGGTGTCCGCCTCGACCCCGCTCGGCAGGTCGACGGCGACGACGGCGGCGCGGGACTCCTCGACGAGGGCGGCCAGCGCGGCTGCGTCCGGACGCAGCCCGCCCCGGCCGCCGATGCCGACGATGCCGTCGACGACGAGGTCGGCCCGCCGGACCGGTGCCTCGGCGGCGGACGGCTCGACGGTGGTGCCGCCCGCCCGGCGCAGCGCGGCGAGCCCCCTGGCGTGCGTCCGCTCGGGTGCCAGCAGCACGGCCGTCACCCCGGCCCCTCGCCGGGCGAGCCGCGCCCCCGCGTACAGGGCGTCACCCCCGTTGTCCCCGCTGCCCACCAGCAGCACGACGCGCCGTCCGTAGACCCGCCCGAGCAGGTCGGCGCAGGCGGCGGCGAGTCCCGCGGCCGCCCGCTGCATCAACGCCCCTTCGGGCAGGCGTGCCATCGACTGCCGCTCAGCGGCCCGGACCGTCTCGACGCAGTAGGCAGTACGCATGGCTCCCAGTCTCACACCCGCGCCCACCGCCGGTGCGGCGGCTCACCCCTCGGCGACCACCACCGCCGAGGCCACCCCCGCGTCATGACTCAACGACACGTGCCAGGACTGCACGCCCAGTTCGGCCGCGCGCGCCGCGACCGACCCCTTCACCCGCAACCGGGGCTGCCCGCTGTCCTCGACGTACACCTCCGCGTCGGTCCACAGCAGCCCCGCCGGGGCACCCAGCGCCTTGGCCAGCGCCTCCTTCGCCGCGAACCGCGCCGCGAGCGAGGCGGGCCCGCGCCGCTCCCCGCTGGGCAGCAGCAACTCGCTCTCCAAAAACAGCCGGCGCGCCAGTCCGGGCGTCCGCTCCAGCGACGCCGCGAACCGGTCGATCTCGGCCACGTCGATACCGACCCCGATGATGCTCATACGCGCACCTTACGGAGGCCCGGTCCCCCGACCGCGCTGTCAGTGCCGCCTGCTAGCCTGCGGCGACTTGATCACCACACGCACATCACATGTTCACACCACTCACATCGGCCATGTGAGTCACATCGGGCACATCACCGCGCACAGGCCCGGGGGGCCGGCCGGCGCAGGGCGACGCCAGGGGGCGGAGGAATGAGCAGGACCAGCAGCGACACACCCACGGGTGCGGGGCCGACCTTCGACCCGTACGACAACACACCCGAGCTGATCCCGCTGCGCACCGCCGCGCAGGCCGGCGACTGGCCCGCCGTCCGGGCCTTCTTCACCGGGCTGGAGTCCCCCGACCGGCTGTGCGCGGCCTCCGCGCTGCTCTCCGAGATCCCCGGCGTGGAGAACTTCCTGGAGCGGGCGGTCGCCGAGCTGCCCGGCGACCCGCTGCCGCGCACGCTCCTCGCCGAGCGGTACGTGCACATCGGCTGGGACATCCGCAGCGGCGCCCGCGCCCAGCACGTCTCTCGGGACCAGTTCGACCAGTTCCACGCCTGGCTGCGCCGCGCCGAGCAGATCCTCATCGAGGTCTGCGCCGAGCAGCCCGGGTACGCACCCGCCTGGACGGTCCGGCTGACGACCGCCCGCGGCCTCGAACTGGGTCAGGCCGAGGCGCGCCGCCGCTACGACCGGCTCAGCGCCCACCACCCCCACCACTACCGCGCGCAGACGCAACTGCTGCAGCAGGTGTGCCCCAAGTGGGGCGGCTCCTGGGAGGCCGCGCACGGCTTCGCCGCCGAGTGCACCAAGGCCGCCCCCGACGGTTCGGTCACCGGCACCCTGGTCGCCCTCGCCCACATCGAGCACTGGCTCGACCTGGACGGCGGCTCCGACACGGCCTATCTGCGGGGCGTGCGGGTCCGCGACGACCTGCGCTTCGCCGCCCAGGTGTCGGTGCTGCACCCCGCCCACCGGCCCGACTGGAGCACGGTCGGCGCGCACAGCGCGTTCGCGCTGGCCCTCTCGCTCGGGGGCCACTTCGCCGACGCGGCACCGCACTTCGCCTTCCTCGGCGACCGCGCCACCGAGTACCCGTGGAGCTATGTGAACGACGCGAAGGCGTCGTTCCAAACGTTCCGCCGACTGGCCACGGAGACCCGAGGGGGCCGCACCGCATGACCACCGACCTGCACGAGGAGGGCCTCGCCGCGCTCGACGGCCTGGTCTCCCACGCCACCGTCCAGGGGATACCCACCCTCTACGCCCCCGCCCCCGGCAACGAGATCACCGCCGGCCTCTTCTTCCGGGTGGGCCGCGCCGACGAGACCCTGGCCACCGCCGGGATCACGCATCTCGTCGAGCACCTCGCCCTGCACCGCCTCGGCCTGTCCGACCTGCACTACAACGGCGCGACGGCGAACGCGTACACCCTCTTCCACGTCACCGGCGGCGAGGAGGAGGTCGTCTCCTACCTCAACAGCGTCTGCGCGGGCCTGCGCGAGCTGCCGATGGACCGGCTGGAGACCGAGAAGGAGATCCTGCGCACGGAGGCCGCCGGCCGCGGCGGCGGACCCCACCACCAGATGCCGCTGTGGCGTTACGGCGCACGCGGCTACGGCCTGTCCAGCTACAACGAGCTCGGCACCTGGAGCCTGACCCCCGAGCAGGTCCGCCAGTGGGCTGGCACACGCTTCACCCGGGACAACGCGGTGCTGTGGATCACCAGCGACCACGTGCCCGACGGTCTCGACCTCACGCTGCCCGCCGGCACCCGCTTCCCGGCGCCCGCCGCGACCAGCGCCCTGCCCGTCACCCCCGCCTACCTCCGCGGCGACGACGGCCACGTCGTCTTCACCTCGGTGCTGCGCCGCTCCACCGCCGCCTCCGTCTTCGCGGACGTCCTCGGCCGGGCACTCTTCCAGGACCTGCGCCAGGAAGGCGGCTACTCGTACTCGGCGGAGGCCGACTACTCCCCGCGCGACGCCGACTTCGCCACCCTCACCGCGTACGCCGACGCGCTGCCGCAGAAGCAGGACGCGGTCGTCGGCGGCTTCGTCGACACCCTGGCCCGGTTGCGCGCCGGCCGCATCGAGCAGTCCGAACTGGACTCCGTGCGCACCAAGCTCCTCAAGCGGTACGACGCCCCCGACCTGGAGGCCGCCGCGCTGCCGTCGTACGCGCTGAGCCTGCTGCTCGGGCACCGGATCCTCTCCCCCGAGCAGCACCGGGCCGAACTGAACGCGGTGACCCTCACCGACCTGCGCGAGGTGGCCCGCCAGGCGTGGGACGCGGGGCTGTTCCAGGTGCCGGGACGCGGCGTCGACTGGGCGGGCTTCACCCCGGCCCCCCAGTTCTCCGCCGACGCCGTCGTCGGCACCCGCCACCAGTCCCTGGAGGACGAACGGGTCACCCTGGTCATCGGCACCGAGGGCGTCAGCCTGATCACACCCCACGGTCCCGTCACCGTCCGCTACGACGCCTGCTCGGCCATGACCGCGCGCCCCGACGGCGCCCGCGTCCTCACCGGCCACGACGCCTTCTCGGTCACCGTGGAACCGACCCTGTACAAGGGGGTCACCCCGGAACGCATCGCCGCCCTGGACGCGGCCGTGCCCGCCGAGGTGGTCGTCCGCATGCCGCCCCGCGCCGCCGACGCCGTCCCCCGGCCACCGGAACGCACCGCCACCACGACCTCCGGCCGCTCCACCTGGCCCTGGACGCTGGCCCTGTGGCTGGTCGGGGCCCTCGCGGCGGTCTGGGGCCTGCTCTGCGCGGTGATCACCGCGGACGAGGCGACGGCGGCGGCCCCGGAATGGGGCGTCGTGGCGACCGTGTGGATCCTGGAGGTCCCGCTGGTCCTGGTGTCGTGGAAGCTGTACGCGGCGCGCAGGCACAGACGGGGCTGAGGTGGCGGCCGCGCCCCCGTCGCCGCGGCCGGCCGCGCCCCCGTCGCCGCGGGCGGTCGGGGGCACGGAAAACCGCGCGGCCGGCCGGCGACACCCCGCACTCACCCCCGCGCCGCTCCGCGAAGGCGCGCTACTCCACGGTCACGGACTTCGCCAGGTTCCGCGGCTGGTCCACCTCGTTCCCCCGAGCCGTCGCCAGCTCGCAGGCGAACACCTGCAGCGGAACCGTCGCCACCATCGGCTGCAGCAGGGTCGGCGTGACGGGCACCCGCACCAGGTGGTCGGCGTAGGGGACGACCGCCTCGTCCCCCTCCTCCGCGATGACGATGGTCCGCGCCCCCCGCGCCCGGATCTCCTGGATGTTGGACACGATCTTGTCGTGGAGGACGGACCGGCCCCGAGGCGACGGCACGACCACCACCACCGGCAGGTCCTCCTCGATCAGCGCGATCGGCCCGTGCTTGAGCTCGCCCGCCGCGAAGCCCTCGGCGTGCATGTACGCCAGCTCCTTCAGCTTCAGCGCGCCCTCCAGCGCCACCGGGTAGCCCACGTGCCGCCCCAGGAACAGCACGGTGTTCTTGCCCGCGAGCGACCGCGCCAGCTCCCGCACCGGCTCCATGGTCTCCAGCACCCGCTCGACCTGCCCGGAGATCTGGGCGAGGTCCCGGATCACCGCCCGGATCTCGTCGCCCCACTTGGTGCCGCGCACCTGTCCCAGGTACAACGCCACCAGGTAGCAGGCCACCAACTGCGTCAGGAACGCCTTGGTCGACGCGACCGCGACCTCCGGCCCGGCGTGCGTGTACAGCACCGCGTCCGACTCGCGCGGGATCGTCGAGCCGTTGGTGTTGCAGATGGCCAGCACCTTGGCGCCCTGCTCACGGGCGTGCCGCAGCGCCATCAGCGTGTCCATGGTCTCACCGGACTGGGAGATGGCGATCACCAGCGTCTGCTGGTCCAGGATCGGATCCCGGTAGCGGAACTCGCTCGCCAGCTCCACCTCGCACGGGATCCGCGTCCAGTGCTCGATGGCGTACTTGGCGATGAGCCCGGCGTGGAAGGCCGTACCGCAGGCGACGACGACGACCTTGTCCACCTCCCGCAGCACGCCCGGCGGGATCCGCACCTCGTCGAGCGTCAGCGAACCGGCCGCGTCGATGCGCCCCAGCAGGGTGTCGGCGACCGCCTTGGGCTGCTCGGCGATCTCCTTGAGCATGAAGTAGTCGTAACCGCCCTTCTCCGCGGCCGACGCGTCCCAGTCGACGTGGTACGAGTGCACCTCGGCCGGAGCCCCGTCGAACCCGGTGACCGTCACCCCGTCCCGCCGCAGCTCCACCACCTGGTCCTGGCCCAGCTCGATCGCCGAGCGGGTGTGGGCGATGAACGCGGCGACGTCCGAGGCGAGGAAGGCCTCGCCCTCCCCGACACCCACCACGAGCGGCGAGTTGCGCCGGGCGCCCACGACCACGTCCGGTTCGTCCGCGTGCACCGCGACCAGCGTGAACGCGCCCTCCAGCCGCCGGCACACCAGCCGCATGGCCTCCGCCAGGTCGGCGGTGGCGGAGAACTCCTCGGCGAGCAGGTGCGCCACGACCTCGGTGTCGGTCTCGGAGGTCAGCTCGTGCCCGCGCTCGGCCAGCTCGGCCCGCAGCAGCGCGAAGTTCTCGATGATGCCGTTGTGCACGACGGCGACGCGCCCCCCGTTGTCGAGGTGGGGGTGGGCGTTGGCGTCCGTCGGGCCGCCGTGCGTGGCCCACCGGGTGTGGCCGATGCCCGTGCCGCCGGTCGGCAGCGGCCGGTCGACGAGTTCCTTCTCCAGGTTGAGGAGCTTGCCCGCCTTCTTCGCGGCGGCGAGCCCGCCGTCCGCCAGCACGGCGACTCCCGCCGAGTCGTAGCCCCGGTACTCCAGCCGCTTCAGCCCGGCCATCACGACCTCGAGCGCCGACTGCGACCCCACGTATCCCACGATTCCGCACATGCGCCGCAGCCTACGACCGGATCGCCGCCCGAAAGGCCCTTCGCGTGCCCGGATTCGGAAATTCCCACCGCCGAATCGCCCGCCTGCGGACCGGAAACCGGGCCGCCGGGTGACGGACCCCACCCGCCATCCCGTTCAAACTCCGTTAACAATGGACTGTGATCTCTCCGGTCTCCCCGATCCCCCGGAGCGCCCACCGGCACAGGCCGGAGGCGACTCCCTACGTCGACCTCACCCGCCGCGAGTGGAGCGCGCTGCGCGACAAGACGCCGCTGCCGCTGACCGCCGAGGAGGTCGAGAAGCTGCGCGGCCTCGGCGACGTCATCGACCTCGACGAGGTACGGGACATCTACCTGCCGCTGTCGCGTCTGCTCAACCTCTACGTCGGCGCCACCGACGGTCTGCGCGGCGCCCTGAACACCTTCCTCGGCGAACAGGGCTCCCAGTCCGGCACGCCGTTCGTCATAGGGGTCGCCGGTTCCGTCGCCGTGGGCAAGTCGACCGTCGCGCGCCTGCTGCAGGCCCTGCTCTCCCGCTGGCCGGAGCACCCCCGCGTCGAGCTGGTCACCACCGACGGGTTCCTGCTGCCCACCCGGGAGTTGGAGGCCCGCGGCCTGATGTCGCGGAAGGGGTTCCCCGAGTCCTACGACCGCCGCGCCCTCACCCGCTTCGTCGCCGACATCAAGGCCGGCAAGGAGGAGGTGACGGCCCCCGTCTACTCCCACCTCATCTACGACATCGTCCCCGACCGGCGGCTCACCGTCCGCCGCCCCGACATCCTCATCGTCGAGGGCCTCAACGTCCTGCAACCGGCCCTCCCCGGCAAGGACGGCCGCACCCGGGTCGGCCTCGCCGACTACTTCGACTTCAGCGTGTACGTCGACGCGAGCGGCGAGGACATCGAACGCTGGTACCTCAGCCGGTTCAGGAAGCTCCGCCAGACGGCCTTCCAGAAGCCGGACTCCTACTTCCGCAAGTACACGCAGGTCTCCGAGGAGGAGGCCCTCGACTACGCCCGCACCCTCTGGCGCACGATCAACAAGCCCAACCTCGTGGAGAACATCGCCCCCACCCGCGGCCGGGCCACCCTGGTCGTCCGCAAGGGCCCGGACCACAAGGTGCAGCGGCTGCGTCTGCGCAAGCTGTGACGCCGGTCGGCGGGCGGTGACACCGGCCTGTTAGAAAGGGCGTCATGCTGCACCTGCGCCTGATCACGCCGACCGAGAAGACCGACGACGTGGTCCGCCTGATCGAGAACACCGTCGGCACCGCCCACCTGGTGGTGCTTCCGGGCGCCGCGCGCAACCCGGCCGGCGATGTCGTGCTGTGCGACGCGGCACGCGAGGCGGGCGACGAACTCCTCAGCTCACTGAAGGAGTTGGACCTGGAGGCCTGCGGCTCGATCGCCGTCGAGAACATCGACCTGTCACTGTCCCGGCGCGCCGACGAGGCCGAGGCGGAGGCACCGGGAGAGGGCGCGGACGCGGTGCTGTGGGAGCACCTCGCCGACGCGACGCGCGAGGAGTCGACCCTCTCCGTCACCTACCTCGCGTTCATCACCCTGGCCACGATGATCGCGGCCTGCGGTGTGGTCCTGGACAACGCGATCCTGATCGTGGGCGCCATGGCGGTGGGCCCCGAGTTCGGCCCGCTGGCGGGCATCTGCACCGCGGTGGTCCAGCGCACCCCGCGACTGGCCCTGCGTTCCCTGACCGCCCTGCTGGTGGGCTTCGCCGCGGCGATGGCGGTGACGGCGGGCTTCAGCCTCTTCATGGACGCGGTTGACCTCTTCAGCAAGGAGCAGCTGGAAGCCGACCGTCCGAACACGGGCTTCATCTACGCCCCGGACTGGTTCTCCTTCGTCGTGGCCGTCCTGGCCGGAGCCGCCGGCACCCTCTCCCTCACGTCCGCGAAGTCCGGCGCCCTGGTCGGCGTGGCCATCTCGGTGACCACGGTCCCGGCCGCCGCGAACGCGGCCGTGGCCCTGGTCTACGGCGACACCAACCAGACCCTGCGCTCCTCGGAACAGCTCCTGCTGAACCTGCTGGGCATCATCCTGGCCGGCACCCTGACCCTCATGATCCAGAAGTGGTTCTGGGCGAGACAACGCCGACGCGACCAGACGGAGCTCTGAGAGCTCCGAACAAAAGGGGAGGCCGCTCAGCTCGCGGCGTCTGGGGCATGCGATCGCAAGGCGCCGGAAGCTCCTCGTAGCGGAGCTACCAGGGGCGTCCCCTCTGTTCGGAGCCCT
Organism: Streptomyces sp. NPDC030143; assembly: GCF_055573695.1. NCBI lineage: Bacteria > Bacillati > Actinomycetota > Actinomycetes > Kitasatosporales > Streptomycetaceae > Streptomyces > Streptomyces sp. NPDC030143. Next base: position 75,273 of record NZ_JBVIAY010000010.1, on the reverse strand, counting down.
GAGGGCTTGAGGAACCGCGCGGCCGGCCGCGACGAACCCGCGGCCGGCCGGCAGGAAACCCGCGCTCCCGGTGCTAACCCAGCGCGGACTTCACGGCGTCGGCCAACCGCCCGGCGACGGACCGGGCCTGCTCGATGTCAGCCGCCTCGACCATCACCCGCACCAACGGCTCGGTCCCCGAGGGCCGCAACAGCACCCGCCCGGTGGTCCCCAGCTCCCGCTCGGCCTCGCCGACGGCGGCCGCGAGCTCCGCGGAGGAGGAGACCCGGGACCTGTCCACGTCCGGCACGTTGACCAGCACCTGCGGCAGCCGCTCCATGACGGACGCCAGCTCCCGCAGCGTCTTCCCGGTCTCGGCGACCCGAGCCGCCAGCATCAGGCCCGTCAGCGTGCCGTCACCGGTGGTCGCGTGATCGAGGATGATCACGTGCCCGGACTGCTCCCCGCCCAGCGCGTACCCGTGCTGCTTCATCTCCTCCAGCACGTACCGGTCACCGACGGCGGCCCGGACGAGCTGGATGCCCTCCCGTTCCATGGCCAGCTTGAAGCCGAGGTTCGACATGACGGTCGCGACGACGGTGTCGGACCGCAGCACGGAGCGCTCCCGCATGGCGAGCGCCAGCACCGCCAGGATCTGGTCCCCGTCGATCTCCTCGCCGGTGTGGTCCACGGCCAGGCACCGGTCCGCGTCCCCGTCGTGCGCGATGCCGAGGTCGGCGCCCTGCTCGACGACGGCGGCCTTCAGCTTGTCCAGGTGCGTGGAACCGCAGCCGTCGTTGATGTTGAGCCCGTCCGGCGACGCGCCGATCGTGATGATCTCCGCGCCCGCCCGCGTGAACGCCTCCGGCGAGACCCGGGCGGCGGCGCCGTGCGCCTCGTCCAGGACGATCTTCAGCCCGTCGAGCCGGTTCGGCAGGACGGCGATCAGGTGGGCGACGTAGCGGTCGAACCCCTCGTCGTAGGAGCGCACGCGTCCGACACCCGAGCCGGTCGGCCGGTCCCAGGGCGCGCCGGTGCGGTGCTCCTCGAAGACGGACTCGATGCGGTCCTCGAGCTCGTCGGCGAGCTTGTGGCCCCCGCGCGCGAAGAACTTGATGCCGTTGTCGGGCATGGCGTTGTGGCTGGCGGAGAGCATCACACCGAGGTCGGCACCGAGCACGCCGGTCAGGTACGCGACGGCCGGGGTCGGCAGCACGCCCACCCGCAGGACGTCCACGCCCGCGCTCGCCAGGCCGGCCACCACGGCCGCCTCCAGGAACTCCCCGGACGCGCGCGGGTCCCGTCCTACGACCGCCACCGGCCGGTGGCCCTCGAAGGTGCCCGCCTCGGCCAGCACATGCGCCGCCGCCACGGACAGGCCGAGTGCCATCTCGGCCGTGAGATCCGCGTTGGCGACACCGCGCACGCCGTCCGTGCCGAAGAGTCGTCCCACTTGCCCTCCTGAGGAAGCGTCAGTTTCGGTAGTCGTGCCGGCGTCACGGATGGTCGGCGCGGCTCTCGCGTCCAGGCATTGCATGCCCTGAACATCCGATCACACAAGCCTTTGAGCACCTTGTGCCGTTATACGCCCACGACTGCGATAAAACGAACGCCCCGGTGGCACGTTGGCGTGCCGCCGGGGCGTTCGGAGTACGTGCAGGCAGCGGTGATCAGCGCTTGCTGTACTGCGGGGCCTTGCGGGCCTTCTTGAGACCGGCCTTCTTGCGCTCGACCGCACGGTCGTCGCGGCGGAGGAAGCCGGCCTTCTTCAGCGCGGCGCGGTTGTTGTCGACGTCCGCCTCGTTCAGCGCGCGGGCGACACCGAGACGGAGCGCACCGGCCTGACCGGAGACACCGCCGCCGGAGATGCGGGCGACGACGTCGTAGCGACCCTCGAGCTCGAGGACCTTGAACGGCTCGTTGACTTCCTGCTGGTGCACCTTGTTCGGGAAGTAGTCCTCGAGGGTGCGACCGTTGATCTTCCACTTGCCGGTGCCCGGGACGATCCGGACGCGGGCGATGGCGTTCTTGCGGCGACCCAGGCCGGCGGCCGGCTGGGGCTCGCCGAAGCGGGAGGCCAGCGACTCCGAGGTGTACTCACCCTCGACGGGGACCTCGGACTCGGTGGTGTAGCTGTCGATGTCAAGCTCTTCGAGCGGCTGCTCGGCAGTGGTCTCGGCCACGGTTCTCCTCAGATTCTCTTCAGCTCGGGGTGGTGTGGCCGGACTTACTGCGCGACCTGGGTGATCTCGAACGGCTGCGGCTGCTGCGCGCCGTGCGGGTGCTGGTCACCCTTGTAGACCTTCAGCTTCGAGAGCATCTGACGGCCCAGCGAGTTCTTCGGGAGCATGCCCTTGACGGCCTTCTCGACGGCCTTCTCGGGGTTCTTGTCCAGCAGCTCGTCGTAGCGGACGGAGCGCAGACCACCCGGGTAGCCGGAGTGGCGGTACGCCATCTTCTGGGTCCGCTTGTTGCCGGAGAGGTGCACCTTGTCGGCGTTGATGATGATGACGAAGTCACCAGCGTCGACGTGCGGCGCGTAGATCGGCTTGTGCTTGCCGCGGAGCAGGGTGGCGGCGGTGGTGGCCAGACGGCCCAGGACGACGTCCTGAGCGTCGATGACGTGCCACTGGCGCGTCACATCGCCGGGCTTGGGGCTGTACGTACGCACGGTTCGTAGCCTTCGCTTCGAGTGAGTGGTCCTGACAAGGTCACCGAAGCGATCACGACAGCCCTGACCGCACTGCGGTGACGCATACCGCGTGCGGGTCGCTGGTCATCGGCCCGGTGGACCGGTGTAAGGGCCCGTCCCGTGAGAATGAGCAAGCCAATACACAACGAACATGCAGGATACCCGTGGCTCCGCGGTCGGGTCAAAACGAGCGCGGCCACCCGTTTCACGTCACGACCGGCGCACACAGCGTGACCCGGCGAACGCCCGGCCCCGCGGGGACCGTTGAGACGGAACAGCACCCGCCGTGCCCCGTCTAAGATGCCGCCCATGAGCTATGGGCAGGGGGGACCTCCGTCACAGTGGGATCCCTGGAAACCGAACTCCGAGCAGCCGTGGAGCAGCGGCGCCACGGATCCGACTCCGGACTGGGCCGCACTCGCGGAGGCGTCCGAGACGCGCAACAAGCGCCGCCGGGTGTTCCTGATAGGCGGGGGCGTGCTCGCGACGCTCGCCGTCGGCACCGCCGTGGCCATGGCCGTGGTGTCGGCGAACGACGGTGACGAGGCGGGCAACCGGCCGACCTCCTCACTGCCCGCGACCGCCGATCTGCCGAGCGCGTCCACCGACCCGTCCTTCGCCCCGACCACGGCCCCGCCGCCGCTGGACCCGAAGGAGTTCGTCTCCAGCAAGGCCAAGGACACGTCCCCCAACGGGCCGGACATCCTCTTCCCGGGCACGCAGCTGACGATGGGCTCCACCGTCTACAAGAAGGCCGCGAAGTCCGACACGACGAGCTGTGCCACCGGCGCCCAGGGCACCCTGCCCAAGGTCCTGTCCGCCAACGGCTGCACCCGTCTCATGCGCGTCACCTACACGCAGAACGGCATCGCGGTCACCGTCGGCGTGGCCGTCTTCGACACCGAGGCCCAGGCACTCAAGGCCAAGGCCGACGCGGACAACAAGAGCATCGTCAAGGCCCTGACCGGCGGCGACGCGAAGGCGTTCTGCAACGCAGCGATCTGCCGCTCGACGACCAACTCCTACGGTCGCTACGCCTACTTCACCCTCACCGGCTTCACCGACGGCAAGGACGTCACGACGAAGGACACGCAGGTCTTCACCACCGGTGACGACCTCGCCGAGTTCGCCTTCCAGCAGATCCGCCGCCGCGGCGAGGCCCAGGCCTCGGCGGCGGCGAACCGGTAGCCCGGCCCTCAGCAGCACCCGGCCCCGGGCAGCGTCCGCCTGTTGCGCGCCTCCTTGGAGCGGGCGGCCAGCAGCTCGTCGGCCGGGTAGCCGACCTCCTCCAGCGTCAGCCCGTGCGGCCGCACGACGTGCACCGCCGAGTCCCGTACGCCGGCCGCGAGCACCTTGCCCGGCCATTCCGGCCCCCGGTGCCCGTCCCCCACGAACAGCAGCGCCCCGATGAGCGAGCGCACCATGTTGTGGCAGAAGGCATCGGCCCGGACGGTGGCGGTGATGATCCCGTCGTCACCCTTGACCAGGCTCAGCTCCTGGAGGGTGCGGATCGTCGTGGCCCCCTCGCGCTTCTTGCAGTAGGCGGCGAAGTCGTGCTCCCCCAGCAGCCGCCGGGCGGCCTCGTTCATGGCGTCGACGTCGAGGGGCCAGTCGTGCCACAGCACGTGGTTGCGCAGCAGCGGATCGACGCCGCCGGGGTTGTCGGTGACCCGGTAGGCGTACCGCCGCCAGACGGCCGAGAAGCGGGCGTCGAAGCCACGCGGCGCCTCCCTCAGGGCCCACACCCGCACATCGCGCGGCAACCGTCCGGCGAGCCGCTTCAGCAGCTTCTCGTGGTGCTCGCGCCAGACGCTCTCCGGCAGGTCGACGTGGGCGACCTGTCCCCGCGCGTGCACGCCGGCGTCGGTCCGCCCGGCCACGGTCAGCTCGTACGTCTCCCGGGACCGCGTGACGGTCCGCAGGGCGTCCTCGATCTCCCCCTGCACGGTCCGCCGTCCCGCGGCCTGCTTGGCCCACCCGGAGAACTCCGTCCCGTCGTAGGACAGGTCCAGCCGCACCCGTACGCACCCGGGCTGTACTTCGTCACTCACACAGAGATCCTCTCAGCAACACGAAAGCGGGCCCGCCCCTCGAAAGGAACGGACCCGCCCACGCCCTGAAGGGCGGCGGAACGCTTACGCGTCCTTCGACTCCTCGGCCGGAGCCTCGTCGGCCTTGGCGTCCTCGACCTTGGCGTCCTCGGCCTCGGTCGTCTCCGCGGCCTTGGCCTCGTCGGCGTCCTTGGCGGCACGCTTCGTCGCGGCCTCGGCCTCACCCGTCGCCTGCTGGGCCACGGTCAGCGCCTCGACCAGCTCGATGACGGCCATGGGCGCGTTGTCGCCACGGCGGTTACCGATCTTGGTGATGCGGGTGTAGCCACCCGGACGGTTCTCGTAGCGCGGGCCGATCTCGGTGAAGAGCGTGTGGACGACGCCCTTGTCCGTGATGACCTGGAGCACCTGACGGCGGTTGTGAAGGTCGCCCTTCTTCGCCTTGGTGATCAGACGCTCGGCGTACGGGCGCAGGCGGCGGGCCTTCGCCTCGGTGGTGGTGATGCGGCCGTGCTCGAAGAGGCTCTTCGCGAGGTTCGCGAGGAGCAGCTTCTCGTGCGCGGCGCTGCCGCCCAGACGGGCACCCTTGGCGGGCTTCGGCATGGTGATTCTCCTAGGTGTCTGCCCCGGCCGTATCAGGTACCGGGGTCAGTATCCGAGCAGGCGGTCGCCCGTCGGAGATCCGAGCAGGCCCCGAGGGGGCCGCTCGGAAAGGGGCACGGGGAACTGCGCGATCAAGCACAGCGCACCCGCACCCAGGTACGGACCGTCTGGCCCGAGCTCTCAGTACTGCTCGGTCTCGACGAACCCGGCGTCCGCGTCGTCGTCCGCGCCGAACGCGTCCGCCGCAGCGGTGGGGTCGAACCCGGGAGGCGAGTCCTTGAGCGCGAGGCCCATACCCGCCAGCTTCGCCTTGACCTCGTCGATCGACTTCGCACCGAAGTTGCGGATGTCGAGCAGGTCGGCCTCGGAACGAGCCACGAGCTCACCCACGGAGTGGATGCCCTCGCGCTTGAGGCAGTTGTACGACCGAACGGTGAGCTCCAGCTCCTCGATCGGCAGCGCCAGGTCGGCGGCGAGCGCGGCGTCCGTCGGGGACGGACCCATGTCGATGCCCTCGGCGTCGATGTTGAGCTCGCGGGCCAGACCGAACAGCTCGACCAGGGTCTTGCCGGCCGACGCCATGGCGTCACGGGGACGCATGGCCTGCTTGGTCTCGACGTCGACGATCAGCTTGTCGAAGTCGGTGCGCTGCTCGACACGCGTGGCCTCGACCTTGTACGTGACCTTCAGCACGGGGCTGTAGATGGAGTCGACCGGGATGCGGCCGATCTCCTGGCCCACCTGCTTGTTCTGCACGGCGGAGACGTAACCGCGGCCACGCTCGACCGTGAGCTCCATCTCCAGCTTGCCCTTGCCGTTCAGCGTGGCGAGGACGAGGTCGGGGTTGTGCACCTCGACACCGGCCGGGGGCGCGATGTCGGCGGCGGTGACCAGACCCGGACCCTGCTTGCGCAGGTACATCACGACGGGCTCGTCGTGCTCCGAGGAGACGACCAGCTGCTTGATGTTGAGGATCAGGTCGGTGACGTCCTCCTTGACGCCCGGCACGGTGGTGAACTCGTGCAGGACGCCGTCGATCCGGATGCTGGTGACAGCAGCGCCGGGGATCGACGACAGGAGGGTGCGGCGGAGGGAGTTGCCGAGGGTGTAACCGAAGCCCGGCTCCAGCGGCTCGATCACGAACCGGGAGCGGAACTCGTCGACGACCTCTTCGGTCAACGAGGGACGCTGAGCGATCAGCATGTGTGGATCAGATCCTTCTTTCGTGGACGCCCGCTATTTGACGCCCGACGGAAACCGCACCCGGTGAAAAGTGCGGGTACTGCAAGGGTACGGGCGGTACGGCCCGAAAGGAGCCGTACCGCCCGACACAACCGCGATGCCGCGAGACGACGCGTGAGACGCGACGACCGTCAGGTCAGAGCCGACGACGCTTCGGCGGACGGCAGCCGTACTGCGACATGTGGAGGGCGACCCCCACACCCCCAGCCGGAGCCGAGCCGCCGCGAGCGCGTGGATCAGACGCGACGACGCTTCGGCGGACGGCAGCCGTTGTGCGGGGTCGGGGTGACGTCCTGGATGGAGCCGACCTCGAGGCCCGTGGCCTGCAGGGAGCGGATGGCGGTCTCACGACCGGCGCCCGGGCCCTTGACGAAAACGTCGACCTTGCGCATGCCGTGCTCCTGCGCGCGACGGGCAGCCGACTCGGCGGCCATCTGCGCGGCGAACGGCGTGGACTTGCGCGAGCCCTTGAAACCGACGTGGCCGGCGGAGGCCCACGAGATCACGTTGCCGGCCGGGTCCGTGATGGACACGATCGTGTTGTTGAACGTGCTCTTGATGTGCGCCTGGCCGTGCGCGACGTTCTTCTTTTCCTTGCGGCGCACCTTCTTGGCAGCGCCCTGACGTCCCTTGGGGGGCATGTCGAAAACTCCTACGGGAGGTGGTCGGTCCTACAGCGAAGACCGCTGGACGGCGAGTCCGCTGCGGACTACTTCTTGCCCGGCTTCTTCTTGCCGGCGATGGCGCGACGCGGGCCCTTGCGGGTGCGGGCGTTGGTGCTGGTGCGCTGACCGCGGACGGGCAGACCGCGACGGTGGCGGAGACCCTGGTAGGTACCGATCTCGACCTTGCGGCGGATGTCGGCCTGGACCTCGCGACGGAGGTCACCCTCGGTCTTGATGTTGTTGTCGACGTACTCGCGGATCGCGACGAGCTGCTCTTCGGAGAGGTCGCGAACACGGGTGTTCGGGTCCACGCCGGTGGCAGCGAGCGTCTGCTGCGAAAGGGTCCGGCCGATGCCGAACACGTAGGTGAGGGCGATCTCCACGCGCTTTTCGCGCGGGATGTCAACACCGGAAACGCGTGCCATTCAATGGCTCCTGGTGATCTTCGGAGGTCTTCCACAGGACCGGCTCCCAGCCGCCGTACGAGGTACGAACTGGGTCCCCGGCCTCCGAACCGGGGGTGTCAGGCAGAAAAAATCCCCGCCTGGGCCCTGCGTATGAACATATTCAGCTCGCGTCGCGCGAAGTATCTGCGGAAGGCAGAGGGGTGTGTCTGTGTGCGATCAGCCCTGGCGCTGCTTGTGGCGCGGGTTCTCGCAGATGACCATGACCCGACCGTGACGGCGGATCACCCTGCACTTGTCGCAGATCTTCTTGACGCTCGGCTTGACCTTCATGGGATGTGAGGTTCTCCGGGTCAGTTGCCGGCAGCCCCGCGAGAACGCGGGGCGTGGGGCAAGATCTACTTGTACCGGTAGACGATCCGGCCACGCGTCAGGTCGTACGGAGACAGCTCCACCACGACCCGGTCGTCAGGGAGGATGCGGATGTAGTGCATACGCATCTTGCCGCTGATGTGTGCCAGGACCTGGTGGCCGTTCTGGAGCTCGACCTTGAACATGGCGTTCGGAAGAGACTCGACGACAGTGCCCTCGATCTCGATGGCACCTTGCTTCTTGGCCACGCTTCGCCCTTCGAATCGACTACCTTGATCGACTCTCCTGCTTTCCCGCCGCGATGAGCGGCGGCCGCATGCGGACATGCGGATACACGAGAGCCGACGAGTCAGTCTACGTCAGCGCAACCGGAAACACGAATCGGGAAAGCCTGCCCCACCGCGGAGATCATTACGCAGGGGGGTCCGGACGGCCTCGATCCCGCTCACGCCAGAGGATCCGGCGCCGCCGTGATGCCGAACTCCGCCAGCTTCGCCCTGCCGGCGTCGGGAGCCGTCAGAACCAGGGGCCCCTGCTCGGTCAGCGCCACCGAGTGCTCCCAGTGCGAGGACCAGGTCCCGTCCGTGGTGATGACGGTCCAGTCGTCCGAGAGGACCTCCGTGCGCGGGGTGCCGAGGGACACCATCGGCTCGATGGCCAGGCAGAAGCCGGGGACCAGCTTCGGGCCCTTGCCGCGGCGGCGGTCGACGTAGTTCAGCAGGTGCGGGTCCATGTGCATCTCGGTGCCGATGCCGTGGCCGCCGTAGTCCTCGATGATGCCGTAGCGGCCGCCGCCGGGCTTCGGCTGACGGCGGATGTACGTCTCGATGGCGCGCGAGACGTCGACGAGCCGGTTGCCCTGCTTCATGGCCGCGATGCCGGCCCACATCGACTCCTCGGTCACCCGGGAGAGCTCGATCAGCTCCGGGGAGTGGCCGGAGCCGACGAACGCGGTGTAGGCGGCGTCGCCGTGCCAGCCGTCGACGACCGCGCCGCAGTCGACGGAGATGACGTCCCCGTCCTTGAGGACGACGTCGTCGGAGGGGATGCCATGGACCACGACCTCGTTCACCGAGGTGCAGATCGTCGCGGGGAAGCCGCCGTACCCGAGGAAGTTCGACTTCGCGCCGTGCTCGGCGAGCACCTTGCGGGCGACCTCGTCCAGGTCCTTCGTCGTCGCCCCCGGCACCGCCGCCTCCCGCGTCGCCGCGTGGATGGCCGCGACGACCAGCCCCGCCGCACGCATCTTGGCGATCTGCTCGGGGCTCTTGATCTGCACCATGGGGACTACGGCCTTTCTGGACCGGAGGACAGGACGAACGCTTCAACGATACGTGGGCGAGCGGGCGGCCACGGCCCCCACACAGCAGCCGCGGCCCCCCTTGCGGGGAACCGCGGCTCCAGGGACGTACGAGCGACTACTGCGCGCCGTCCTCGCGCTTGAGCGCCTTCAGCGCGCGGCCGGTCACCTCGTCCACCGGGCCCATGGCCTCGATGGTCACGACCAGGCCCTGCGCCTTGTAGTAGTCGATGATCGGCTCGGTCTGCGTGTGGTAGACCTCCAGCCGCGTACGGACGGTCTCCTCGGAGTCGTCGTCGCGCTGGTAGAGCTCGCCGCCGCAGACGTCGCAGACGCCGTCCTTCGCGGGCTTCTTGTACGTCACGTGGAAGACGTGCGAGGAGTCGTTGCGGCAGATGCGCCGGCCGGCGATCCGCTTGACGACCTCCTCCTCGGGGGCCTCCAGGTCCAGCACCGCGTCCAGCTTGATGCCCTCGGTCTCGAGGAGCTCGTCCAGCGCCTCGGCCTGCGAGACGTTGCGCGGGAAGCCGTCGAGCAGGAAGCCGCGCTCGGCGTCCGGCTGCTCCATGCGGTCCTTGGCCATGGCGATGGTGACCTCGTCGGGGACGAGGTTGCCGGCGTCCATGTAGGACTTCGCGAGTTTCCCGAGTTCCGTCTGCTGGCTGATGTTGGCGCGGAACAGGTCGCCCGTGGAGATGTGCGGGACACGCAACTTCTCGGCCAGGCGAGTGGCCTGCGTTCCCTTTCCGGCACCTGGCGGCCCGACGAGGACGATTCGCATCAGCGGAGGAACCCTTCGTAATTGCGCTGCTGAAGCTGGCTCTCGATCTGCTTCACCGTCTCGAGACCGACACCCACGATGATCAGGATGCTGGTACCGCCGAACGGGAAGTTCTGGTTTGCCCCGAAACCAACCAACGCCATCGTCGGTACAAGAGCGATCAGGCCCAGATACAGCGAACCCGGCCAGGTGATCCGGTTGAGCACGTAGGACAGGTACTCAGCGGTCGGTCGGCCAGCCCGGATGCCCGGGATGAAGCCACCATACTTCTTCATGTTGTCGGCGACTTCCTCGGGGTTGAACGAGATCGCCACGTAGAAGAACGCGAAGAAAACGATCAGCAGGAAGTACGAAACGATGTAGTACGGGTGGTTGCCCGTGACCAGGTGCTGTTCGATCCAGGTCTTCCAGCTCGAGTTGCCGCTGGAGAACTGCGCGACCAGTGCCGGGATGTAGAGCAGCGACGACGCGAAGATGACCGGGATCACACCCGCCTGGTTCACCTTCAGCGGGATGTACGTCGAGGTCCCGCCGTAGGAACGGCGGCCGATCATGCGCTTGGCGTACTGCACGGGGATGCGGCGCTGGGCCTGCTCGACGAAGACCACCAGGGCGACCATGACCAGGCCGACCAGGATGACCGTGCCGAACTCGATCCAGCCGTCCGCCAGGGTGCCCTGCTTCTTGATGGCCCACAGCGCGGAGGGGAAGGTGGCGGCGATCGAGATGAACATCAGGATCGACATGCCGTTGCCGATGCCGCGGTCGGTGATGAGCTCACCGAGCCACATGACGACGGCCGTACCGGCGGTCATGCAGATGACCATGGTGATGGTCGTGAAGATCGCACGGTCCGGGACGATGTTCGACGCGACGGTGCAGCCGGAGAACAGGGCGCCGCTGCGGGCGGTGGCCACCAGGCCGGTGCCCTGGAGGATGGCGAGCGCCACGGTCAGGTACCGGGTGTACTGCGTGATCTTCGCCGTGCCGGCCTGGCCTTCCTTCTTCAGGGCCTCCAGGCGCGGGATGACGACGGTCAGCAGCTGAAGAATGATGCTCGCCGTGATGTACGGCATGATGCCCAGCGCGAAGACCGTGATCTGCAGCAGCGCGCCGCCGCTGAACATGTTGACCAGACCGAAGAGGCCCTGGTTGCCGGAGGCCTCGTCCACACAGATCTGGACGCTCTTGTAGTCGACACCCGGGATCGGGATGTGGGTGCCGACCCGGTAGACGATGATGATGCCGAGCGTGAAGAGCAGCTTCTTGCGCAGGTCGGGCGTCTTGAACGCCCGGGCGAACGCGGTGAGCACGGTGCCTCCTGCGACCCCCGCGCGTCTGCGTCAAGGGTGACGGTCTTGAGGAATAAGAACAACGACATGTGTAACGGTCCACTGCCGCTCAAGGTGCCCCATGGGAAGCATCTTGTGAAGGTGGGCAGTGCTGGTCACCTTACCGGCGACACGGCTCCCCTAGGAACGACCAACCGGGGATACCCCATTTGTGGGGTATCCCCGGTCGGGATCGCTCAAGTCATCGAGACGCCTGATCTGGTCAGACGAGCTCGGTGACGGTACCGCCGGCGGCGGTGATCTTCTCCTTGGCGGAGCCGGAGACGGCGTCGACCGTCACCTGCAGCGCCACGGAGATCTCGCCCTGGCCCAGGACCTTGACGAGGCTGTTCTTGCGCACAGCACCCTTGGCCACGAGGCCCTCGACCGTGACCTCGCCACCCTCGGGGTAGAGCGCGGCCAGCTTGTCGAGGTTCACGACCTGGTACTCGGTCTTGAACGGGTTCTTGAAGCCCTTCAGCTTCGGGAGGCGCATGTGGAGCGGCATCTGGCCACCCTCGAAGCGCTCCGGAACCTGGTAGCGGGCCTTCGTGCCCTTGGTACCACGACCGGCCGTCTTACCCTTCGACGCCTCACCACGACCCACACGGGTCTTGGCGGTCTTGGCGCCCGGGGCGGGACGGAGGTTGTGGATCTTGAGCGGGTTGTTCTCCGCCATGATCAGTCGACCTCCTCGACCGTCACGAGGTGGCGGACGGTGTGCACCATGCCGCGGAACTCGGGGCGGTCCTCCTTGACGACCACGTCACCCAGGCGCTTGAGGCCCAGGGAACGCAGCGTGTCGCGGTGGTTCTGCTTGCTGCCGATGTAGGACTTCGTCTGCGTGATCTTGAGCTGCGCCATGATTACGCACCCACCCCGGCACGCGCACGAAGCAGAGCCGCGGGGGCGACGTCCTCGAGCGGCAGACCGCGGCGGGCCGCGATCTCCTCGGGACGCTGCAGGCCCTTCAGGGCCTCCACGGTCGCGTGCACGATGTTGATCGCGTTGTCGGAGCCGAGCGACTTCGACAGCACGTCGTGGATACCGGCGCACTCGAGCACGGCGCGCACCGGGCCACCGGCGATGACGCCGGTACCGGGGGACGCGGGCTTGAGCAGCACGACGCCGGCAGCCTTCTCACCCTGGATGGGGTGCGGGATGGTGCCCTGGATGCGGGGAACCTTGAAGAAGTGCTTCTTGGCCTCCTCAACGCCCTTGGCGATGGCGGCCGGCACCTCCTTGGCCTTGCCGTATCCGACACCCACGGTGCCGTCACCGTCGCCCACCACGACCAGCGCGGTGAAGCTGAAGCGACGACCACCCTTCACAACCTTGGCGACGCGGTTGATCGCGACGACGCGCTCAACGTACGCGGTCTTCTCGGCGGCAGCTGCGCCGCCGTCACGGCCCTTCCGGTCCCGCCGCTCGCCGCCACCGGCACCGCCACCGCGGCGCTGGGGTCCAGCCATTGGAATTACCTCTCTCTGTCTCCGCTAGCTACGGAACCAGGACTCAGAACTTGAGTCCGGCCTCGCGGGCGGCGTCCGCCAGGGCGGCGATGCGCCCGGCGTACTGGTTACCACCACGGTCGAACACGACGGCCTCGACACCGGCGGCCTTGGCACGCTCGGCGACCAGAGCGCCGACCTGCTTGGCCTGCGCGGACTTGTCGCCCTCGCCGCGGATCGAGCTGTCCAGGGTGGACGCCGACGCCAGGGTGTGACCCTTCAGGTCGTCGATCACCTGCGCCACGATGTGGCGGTTGGAGCGGGTAACGACCAGACGGGGACGCTCCGCCGTACCGTTGATCCGCTTGCGGATCCGGATGTGACGGCGCTTGATCGCGGCGCGCTTGTAGGCGTCGCCCTTCAGGATCTTCTGCCCGTATGCCATGGTTACTTACCCGCCTTTCCGACCTTGCGGCGGATGACTTCGCCCTCGTACTTGACGCCCTTGGCCTTGTACGGGTCGGGCTTGCGCAGCTTGCGGATGTTGGCCGCAACCTCGCCGACCTTCTGCTTGTCGATGCCCTCGACCGAGAAACGGGTCGGGGTCTCCACCTTGAAGGTGATGCCCTCGGGGGCCTCGACGACGATCGGGTGGCTGTAACCGAGCGCGAACTCGAGGTTCGAGCCCTTGGCGGTCACGCGGTAACCGACACCACTGATCTCGAGCTTCTTCACGTAACCCTGGGTCACGCCGGTGATCATGTTCGCCACCAGCGTGCGGGACAGGCCGTGCAGGGCCTTGCTCTGACGCTCGTCGTTGGGGCGGGACACCTGCAGGGTGCCGTCTTCGCCCTTGGCGATCTCGATCGGCGCCACGACGGTGTGGGTCAGCGTGCCCTTGGGGCCCTTGACCGACACGTTGCGGCCGTCGATGGTGACGTCCACGCCGGCGGGAACCGCGATGGGGAGCTTGCCGATGCGCGACATAGCTGTTTCCTCCGTTCCCTTCTGCTACCAGACGTAGGCGAGGACTTCCCCACCCACGCCCTTCTTGCCGGCCTGCTTGTCGGTGAGGAGCCCGTGCGACGTGGAGATGATCGCCACGCCGAGGCCGCCCAGCACCTTCGGCAGGTTGGTGGACTTCGCGTAGACCCGGAGACCGGGCTTGGAGATCCGCTTGATGCCCGCGATGGAGCGCTCACGATTCGGGCCGAACTTCAGCTCGAGGATGAGGTTCTTGCCGACCTCGGCGTCCTCGACCTTCCAGCCCGTGATGAAGCCCTCCTGCTGGAGGATCTCTGCGATGTGCGACTTGATCTTGGAGTGCGGCATCGACACCGAGTCGTGGTACGCCGAGTTCGCGTTCCGCAGACGCGTCAGCATGTCTGCGATCGGATCAGTCATGGTCATGAATTGGCCTGTGGCCTCTCTCGCCGGGGTTTCCTGGTGCGCCATCCCTCTCCCCGATCCGAGACGGGACGGGTGCGGCGCGGTGGACCTACGGCGTAGTAAGTCGTACGGGCGGCAGACGCCCAACCCCACTAGCCTAAGGCATGCGGAGGTGGGCCCCTGCCGACCCAGATGCTTACCGAGAGCCTGGGGAATCCCTAAATAAGGGGATTACCAGGAGCTCTTGGTCACGCCCGGCAGCTCGCCGCGGTGAGCCATCTCACGAAGGCACACACGGCACAGGCCGAACTTGCGGTACACGGAGTGCGGACGGCCGCAGCGCTGGCAGCGGGTGTAGCCACGCACACCGAACTTGGGCTTGCGAGCAGCCTTAGCGATCAGAGCCTTCTTCGCCATCTCGCTCACGCCTCCTTGAACGGGAAGCCGAGGTGACGAAGGAGCGCGCGGCCCTCAGCGTCGTTGGTCGCCGTGGTGACCACGGTGATGTCCATACCCCGGACGCGGTCGATCTTGTCCTGGTCGATCTCGTGGAACATGACCTGCTCCGTGAGACCGAAGGTGTAGTTGCCACGGCCGTCGAACTGCTTGGGGGACAGACCACGGAAGTCGCGGATGCGCGGCAGCGCGAGCGACAGGGTGCGGTCCAGGAACTCCCACATGCGGTCGCCACGGAGCGTGACGTGGGCACCGATCGGCTGACCCTCACGCAGCTTGAACTGCGCGATGGACTTGCGGGCCTTGGTGACGGCCGGCTTCTGACCGGTGATCGTGGTGAGGTCGCGGATGGCGCCCTCGATCAGCTTGGAGTCGCGGGCGGCGTCGCCCACACCCATGTTGACCACGATCTTGACGAGGCCGGGGATCTGCATGACGTTCTCGTACTTGAACTCGTCACGCAGCTTGCCCGCGATCTCCTCGCGGTACTTCTGCTTCAGACGCGGGGTCGTGGTGGTAGCCATCAGATGTCCTCACCCGTCCGCTTGGCAACGCGGATCTTGTTGCCCTCGTCGTCGAAGCGGTAACCGACACGCGTGACGACCTTCTGGCCGTCCTTCTCCACGACCAGCTGGACGTTGGACACGTGGATCGGGGCCTCGGTGGTCACGATGCCGCCGGCCTGGGAGCCCTTGGCCGTCGGACCGGCCTTCGTGTGCTTCTTGACCCGGTTGACACCCTCGACCAGGACGCGGTCCTCGCGGGGGAAGGCCGCGATGACCTTGCCCTGCTTGCCCTTGTCCTTACCGGTGATGACCTGGACCAGGTCGCCCTTCTTGATCTTCATGCTTACAGCACCTCCGGCGCGAGCGAGATGATCTTCATGAACTTCTTCTCGCGCAGCTCACGGCCGACCGGGCCGAAGATGCGGGTGCCGCGAGGGTCGCCGTCGTTCTTCAGAATGACGGCGGCGTTCTCGTCGAAGCGGATGTACGAGCCGTCCGGACGGCGGCGCTCCTTGACGGTGCGAACGATGACCGCCTTGACGACGTCACCCTTCTTCACGTTGCCACCGGGGATCGCGTCCTTGACGGTGGCGACGATGACGTCACCGATGCCCGCGTAGCGGCGACCGGAGCCACCGAGCACACGGATGCAAAGGATCTCCTTCGCACCAGTGTTGTCGGCGACACGCAGTCGCGACTCCTGCTGGATCACGTCTATCTCCTGTTTGTCTGCCGGTTCCCCGGGGGCCGTTCAGCGAACGGCCCCCGGAGCCTGGCGGAACTGTCCTGCGGGTTTGCCCGCAGGAGAATTACTTGGCCTTCTCGAGGATCTCGACGACGCGCCAGCGCTTCGACGCGGACAGCGGCCGGGTCTCCATCAGGAGGACACGGTCGCCGACACCCGCGGCGTTCTGCTCGTCGTGCGCCTTGAGCTTGTTCGTACGGCGGATGACCTTGCCGTACAGCGCGTGCTTGACGCGGTCCTCGACGGCGACGACGACGGTCTTGTCCATCTTGTCGCTGACGACAAGGCCCTCACGGGTCTTGCGGAAGCCGCGCGCTTCGGTGTTCTCAGTCACGTTGTTCTCGCTCATGCGTTCTCCACCGTTTCGATGCCCAGCTCACGCTCGCGCATCAGGGTGTAGATCCGCGCGATGTCCTTGCGGACCGCCTTCAGACGGCCGTGGTTCTCGAGCTGACCCGTCGCCGCCTGGAAGCGGAGGTTGAACAGCTCTTCCTTGGCCTCG
Source organism: Streptomyces sp. NPDC030143 (assembly GCF_055573695.1). NCBI lineage: Bacteria > Bacillati > Actinomycetota > Actinomycetes > Kitasatosporales > Streptomycetaceae > Streptomyces > Streptomyces sp. NPDC030143. The sequence continues at coordinate 58,804 of NZ_JBVIAY010000010.1, read as the reverse complement.
CGGAGCTTCGCCAGAAGCTCCTCGTTGCCCAGCTCGCGCAGCTCGGACGCCTTGGTACCGGCCGACATCACGCTTCACCTGCCTCGCGCTTGACGATCCGGCACTTCATCGGCAGCTTGTGGGCCGCACGAAGGAGCGCCTCACGGGCGATCTTCTCGTTGGGGTACGACATCTCGAACATCACACGTCCGGGCTTGACGTTCGCGATCCACCACTCCGGCGAACCCTTACCGGAACCCATGCGGGTCTCGGCCGGCTTCTTGGTGAGGGGACGGTCCGGGTAGATGTTGATCCAGACCTTGCCGCCACGCTTGATGTGACGGGTCATCGCGATACGAGCTGCCTCGATCTGGCGGTTCGTCACGTAGGCCGGGGTCAGCGCCTGGATGCCGTACTCGCCGAACGCAACCTGCGTGCCGCCCTTGGCAGCGCCGCTGCGCTTGGGGTGGTGCTGCTTGCGGTGCTTGACCCTACGGGGGATCAGCATGTCGGTCAGGCCTCCGTTCCGGTGCTCTCGGCCGGAGCGGCGGCACCGGCCTCGGCCTGGGGGGCCTCGGCGGCGGGAGCCTGCTGCTGCGGCTTGCGACCGCGCCGCTCGCCACCACGGCCACCACGGGCCGGGCGGTCGGCGCCACCGCGGGCCGGGCGGTTACCCGCACGGGCGGCAGCGTTCTCGGCGCGGACCTCGGCGATGTTCTTGACGTCGCCCTTGTAGATCCAGACCTTCACGCCGATGCGGCCGAAGGTCGTCTTGGCCTCGAAGAAGCCGTAGTCCACGTTCGCGCGGAGCGTGTGCAGGGGCACGCGGCCCTCGCGGTAGAACTCCGAGCGGGACATCTCGGCGCCGCCGAGGCGGCCACCGCACTGGATCTTGATGCCCTTGGCGCCGGCCTTCATCGCCGACTGCATGCTCTTACGCATGGCGCGGCGGAAGGAGACGCGGGAGGAGAGCTGCTCGGCGACGGCCTGGGCCACGAGCTGAGCGTCCGTCTCGGGGTTCTTGACCTCGAGGATGTTCAGCTGGACCTGCTTGCCGGTGAGCTTCTCGAGGTCGCCGCGGATGCGGTCGGCCTCGGCGCCGCGGCGGCCGATGACGATGCCCGGACGAGCGGTGTGGATGTCCACACGCACGCGGTCACGGGTGCGCTCGATCTCGACCTTGGAGATGCCGGCGCGCTCCATGCCGGACGTCATCATCCGACGGATGGCGACGTCTTCCTTGACGTAGTCCTTGTACAGCTTGTCGGCGTACCAGCGGGACTTGAAGTCCGTGGTGATGCCGAGCCGGAACCCATGCGGGTTAACCTTCTGGCCCATTACCGGGTTCCTTCCTTGCTGCTGACGACCACGGTGATGTGGCTGGTCCGCTTGCGGATCCGGTAGGCACGGCCCTGGGCGCGCGGCCGGAACCGCTTCAGGGTCGGGCCCTCATCGACGTACGCCTCGGAGACGAAGAGGCTGTCGACATCGGTGTGGTCGTAGTTGTGCGCGGCGTTGGCGATGGCGCTGTCCAGCACCTTGCCGACCGGCACGCTCGCGGCCTGCGGGGCGAAACGCAGGACCGCCTGAGCCTCCGTGGCGTCCATGCCACGGATGAGGTCCACCACGCGGCGGGCCTTCATGGGCGTGACGCGGATGTACCGCGCCTGGGCCCTGGCTTCCATGGTTGTCCTTCCAGTGTCTGTCATGGTCATTCCACCCCGCGCTTAGCGGCGCTTCGACTTCCGGTCGTCCTTGACGTGACCCCGGAAGGTGCGCGTCGGCGAGAACTCGCCGAGCTTGTGGCCGACCATCGACTCGGTGACGAACACCGGAATGTGGGTCTTGCCGTTGTGCACCGCGATCGTGTGACCCAGCATGGCCGGGATGATCATCGAGCGACGGGACCAGGTCTTGATGACGTTCTTGGTGCCGGCTTCGTTCTGGGCGTCCACCTTCTTGATCAGGTGGTCGTCGACGAAGGGCCCCTTCTTGAGACTGCGCGGCATCTAAACCCGCTCCTAGCGCTTCTTGTTCGTCTTGCGGCGGCGGACGATGTACTTGTTCGAAGCCTTCTTCGGCGAACGAGTACGACCTTCCTTCTGACCCCAGGGGCTGACCGGGTGGCGACCACCGGAGGTCTTGCCCTCACCACCACCGTGGGGGTGGTCAACCGGGTTCATCGCCACACCGCGAACGGTCGGGCGGACGCCGAGCCAGCGCTTGCGGCCGGCCTTGCCCCAGTTGATGTTGCTCTGCTCGGCGTTGCCGACCTCGCCGACCGTGGCGCGGCAGCGCTGGTCGACCAGGCGGATCTCACCGGACGGCATGCGGAGGTGGGCCATCGAGCCCTCCTTCGCGAGCAGCTGCACGGAGGCACCGGCGGAGCGGGCGAACTTGGCACCGCCACCGGGACGGAGCTCGATCGCGTGGATCGTGGTACCGACCGGGATGTTGCGGAGGGCCAGGTTGTTGCCCGGCTTGATGTCGGCCCCGGGACCGTTCTCCACGCGGTCGCCCTGCTGCAGGTTGCGCGGGGCGAGGATGTAGCGCTTCTCACCGTCGGCGTAATGCAGCAGCGCGATGCGCGCGGTGCGGTTGGGGTCGTACTCGATGTGCGCGACCTTCGCCGGCACGCCGTCCTTGTCGTGACGACGGAAGTCGATCACACGGTAGGCGCGCTTGTGGCCACCACCCTGGTGGCGGACGGTCACACGACCGGAGTTGTTACGGCCACCCTTGCTGTGCAGGGGGCGGACCAACGACTTCTCCGGCGTGGACCGCGTGACCTCGACGAAGTCGGCGACGCTGGAGCCACGGCGGCCCGGCGTAGTCGGCTTGTACTTGCGGATTCCCATTTCTCAGTCCTCGTCCGATATCGGACGATCCGGACCGCCCTCAGGCGGTCGGACCGCCGAAGATGTCGATACGGTCGCCCTCGGCGAGGGTCACGATCGCGCGCTTGGTGGCGGCGCGCTGACCGAAACCGGTCTTGGTGCGCTTCCGCTTGCCCTGGCGGTTGATCGTGTTGACCCCGGTGACCTTGACCGAGAAGACCGCCTGGACGGCCTGCTTGATCTGGGTCTTGTTGGCGTTCGGGTCGACGATGAACGTGTACTTGTTCTCGTCGAGGAGCGCGTAGCTCTTCTCCGACACGACCGGCTTCAGCAGCACGTCACGGGGGTCCGTGTACGCCTTGCTGGGAGCGGTGACGACGGTGTTCTTGCCCTCGGCCTCGTGGCGGCGCGCCTTGGCGACGCGCGCGGCCTTGGCGGCCTTGGCGGCCTTGGAGGCGATGCTCGGGTGACGCGTAGCCATCAGGCGTCACTCCCTTCGGTGTCGTTGGCCTTCGGGCCGGCGACGAAGGACTCGAGAGCGGCCTGGGTGAAGACCACGTCGTCCGAGACGATCACGTCGTACGTGTTCAGCTGGCCCGGCTCCAGGATGTGGACCTGGGGCAGGTTGCGGGCGGACAGCCACGCGGCCTCGTCGGCGCGGTCGACGACCAGGAGCAGGTTCTTGCGCTCCGAGATCTTGCCGAACAGCGTCCTGGCGGACTTCGTGGAGGGGGTCTCGCCCTCGACCACGCCGGTGACGACGTGGATGCGGTTGTGGCGGGCCCGGTCGGTGAGGGCGTGGCGCAGGGCCGCGGCCTTCATCTTCTTCGGGGTCCGCTGCGAGTAGTCACGCGGCTGCGGGCCGTGGACGACGCCACCGCCGGCGAACTGCGGGGCGCGGGTCGAACCCTGGCGGGCGCGGCCGGTGCCCTTCTGGCGGTACGGCTTCTTGCCGCCACCACGGACTTCACCGCGGGTCTTGGTCTTGTGCGTGCCCTGGCGGGCAGCCGCGTTCTGCGCGACGACGACCTGGTGGATCAGCGGGATGCTGACCTTCTCCACGCCGAAGATCTCCGCGGGGAGCTCGACGCTACCGGTCTTCTCGCCGGCAGGCGAAAGGATGTCAACAGTGCTCATCGGTTACCTCAGGCCCCCTTGGCCGCGGTGCGGACCAGGACGAGGCCGCCGTTCGGACCGGGAACCGCGCCCTTGATGAGCAGCAGACCCTTCTCCGCGTCAACGGCGTGGACGGTCAGGTTCTGGGTGGTGACCCGCTCGTTGCCCATGCGACCCGCCATGCGGAGGCCCTTGAACACACGACCCGGGGTGGCGCAGCCGCCGATGGAACCGGGGGAGCGGTGCTTGCGCTGGGTGCCGTGTCCGGCGCCGAGGCCACGGAAGTTGTGGCGCTTCATGACGCCGGCGAAGCCCTTGCCCTTGCTCTTGCCGGTCACGTCGACCTTCACGCCGGCCTCGAACACCTCGGCGGTGATCTCCTGGCCCAGCGTGTACTCGGAGGCGTCCGCGGTGCGGATCTCGACGAGGTGACGACGGGGGGTGACGTCGGCCTTGGCGAAGTGACCCTTGAGGGGCTTGTTCACCTTGCGCGGGTCGATCTCGCCGAAGGCGATCTGGACGGACTCGTAGCCGTCGACGTCGTTGGTGCGGACCTGGGTGACGACGTTGGGGCCGGCCTTGACGACGGTGACCGGAACAACACGGTTGTTCTCGTCCCACACCTGCGTCATGCCGAGCTTCTCGCCCAGGATGCCCTTGATCTGCTTAGCCATCTCTCAGATCACCGGCCTCAGAGCTTGATCTCGATGTCGACACCGGCCGGGAGGTCGAGTCGCATCAGAGAGTCAACGGTCTTGGGGGTCGGGTCGAGGATGTCGATCAGGCGCTTGTGCGTGCGCATCTCGAAGTGCTCGCGCGAGTCCTTGTACTTGTGCGGCGACTTGATGACGCAGTACACGTTCTTCTCAGTGGGCAGCGGCACCGGGCCCGCGACCGACGCACCAGTGCGGGTCACCGTCTCGACGATCTTCTTCGCCGAGGAGTCGATGACCTCGTGGTCGTAGGCCTTGAGCCGGATGCGGATCTTCTGTCCCGCCATGGCTACTCAGTAGTCCTGTCTCTTCTAACGCTCTGGAACCTGGTGTTCCCTTACCCGATCCTCCGACCCACGCGGTCGGGCGTGTCGCGCTCCCGCTGACACGGATGTCCCTTGTTCGAACATCCCTGCGGGGAATGCACACGGCCCTTCCGGAACCGCAGACCGGGGGCGGAAGGCCCACCGGGTGCCTGGCCGGTGCCGCGCCCACGCTTCCCGGAAGATTCCCGTACGTCCGCCCCAGTGCTGCCCGCAGGCAGTTAGGGCGACGAGTACTGTGGGACTCGCTTCCGGTCCTCCCGGCGGGAGGCGCGCAGCATCAACACTCGACCGAGCAACTCGGACAGTCTGCCATATGGGGCAGGTCCTCCGCCAATCGAGCCGGAGAGAATACCCCGGGAGTGACGTAGGTCAAACGGGCGGGCGAACCGGCCCGGCGTGCGGATGCGGACCCGGCCCGCGACGGACGGCCCCCGGTCGCACGCGACTTCGCCGCTCACCACCGCAGCAGCACGCCCCGCCAGACCCAACCCGCCCCCAGCACGGCGTCCTGGAGGGGCCCCTTCATCTCCCGCGGGTCGAAGCGCAGCGTCTCCACCCTGCGGCGACGTCCGTCGGGCCCCCGCTCGTACGTCCACTGCCGGGACACCGAGAACGACGGGCCCCGACCGTAACGCCGGCCGCCCTCGGGGTCCTTGTCCCAGCGCTCCTCCAGGACGCGCACCTCGTGCCGCTCCGCGACGAAGCGCAGACGCGTCCTGAGGGACAGGTCCAGCGCCGGGACCCGGCACTCGGCGACCAGGTCCGCCTTCTCCGCGGGCAGCGCGTTGCGCACCCGGAAGGGCACGTCCGGTCCGTTGCGGGCCAGCAGCGCGGCGCGGAGCTCCAGGGCCGGCAACGGCACCGCGCCGCTGTCGGGATACGCCGTGCCGGTGAACCTGTCCCACAGGCTCCCCCGTCGTACCGGCTCTGCCATGACCGCCGTCCTCCCCGTCCGTCCGCCCACGCTGTCCTGTCGATCACCGTGGACATCCATCCGTACTCGTTCCCGGCCTGCGTGGACAACCCCGTTCCGGTCCCGGCACCGCCTGTCCCCGGGGCCGCCGCCCGGTGCCGAGACGGCGTCGACGATCCGGCCGGTGACCGCCCGCCCGCCGCTCCCGGGGACTCCCGGCGGCCCGGCTCCTCGCCCGCCCTCTCCAACGGCAGGGCGGCCGCGGGACGGTGTCGCCCTCCCGGATCCGCCAGGGGCCGACGGGCGGTCCGTGGAGCTGCGTCCACCCGGCCGCTGCCGGCGTCCACGACGTCCCCACCGCCGAAGGCACCCCGCCGGCCCGGATCACCCGCCGCGCCGGCCGCAGCCCCTCCCTGCCCCGCCGCGTGGGCCGGACGGCACGGCTCCCCCACGCGCCCACCCCTTCGCCGGCCGGAGGCGACCGGGTACGCCTGGCTCGCGCAGGGGCGGCCAGCCCCCGCCCGGCTCCTCCCGGCGCTTCTGTGCGGCCGTGTACGCGCTCCTGGACGGCCGCGCGGACGGACATGGTGCGGCAGGCCTGGACGCGCACGCGGGCGCGTCCAGGGCGTCGGCACGGTTCCGGACCACCGGGCCCGTCAGCGGGGCCCACCCTCCACGGGCCCTGGACGCCGGACGCACGTGCCCTGGCGGTCCCGCGGACCTGGGAGAGGAAGGGCCGGCCCCGGGGCTTGCCGGGCATGCGAAAGGGGCCCGTACGACGAGTCGTACGGGCCCCTTCAGGAGCTCGCAGTCGGAGCTACCAGGTCAAGATCACTTGTTGATCTTGGTGACCTGGCCGGCGCCCACGGTACGACCACCCTCACGGATGGCGAACTTCAGGCCCTCTTCCATGGCGATGGGCTGGATGAGCTCCACCTTCATCTCGGTGTTGTCACCCGGCATGACCATCTCGGTGCCCTCGGGGAGGGTCACGACGCCGGTCACGTCCGTCGTACGGAAGTAGAACTGCGGGCGGTAGTTGTTGAAGAACGGGGTGTGGCGACCACCCTCGTCCTTCGACAGGATGTAGGCCTGGGCCTCGAACTCGGTGTGCGGGGTGACCGAGCCCGGCTTGATGATGACCTGGCCGCGCTCGACGTCCTCGCGCTTGATGCCGCGGAGCAGCAGACCGACGTTCTCACCGGCCTGGCCCTCGTCGAGCAGCTTGCGGAACATCTCGATGCCGGTGACCGTGGTGGTGGTCTTCTCGGTCTTGATGCCGATGATGTCCACGGTCTCGTTGACCTTGAGGACACCACGCTCGATACGGCCGGTGACGACCGTACCGCGACCGGTGATGGTGAAGACGTCCTCGATCGGCATGAGGAACGGCTTGTCGACGTCGCGCTCCGGCTCCGGGATCGCGCTGTCGACGGCGTCCATCAGCTCCAGGACGGACTTGCCCCACTCGGCGTCGCCCTCGAGCGCCTTGAGCGCCGAGACCTTGACGACCGGGACGTCGTCGCCCGGGAACTCGTACTCGGAGAGGAGCTCACGGACCTCGAGCTCGACGAGCTCCAGGATCTCCTCGTCGTCGACCATGTCGGCCTTGTTCAGGGCGACGACGATGTACGGCACGCCGACCTGACGGGCCAGGAGCACGTGCTCCTTGGTCTGCGGCATCGGGCCGTCGGTGGCGGCGACCACGAGGATCGCGCCGTCCATCTGCGCGGCACCGGTGATCATGTTCTTGATGTAGTCCGCGTGACCCGGGCAGTCGACGTGGGCGTAGTGACGCGCCTCCGTCTGGTACTCGACGTGCGCGATGGAGATGGTGATACCGCGCTGACGCTCCTCAGGAGCCTTGTCGATCTGGTCGAAGGCCGAGGCCTCGTTCAGGTCCGGGTACTTGTCGTGCAGCACCTTGGTAATGGCGGCCGTGAGGGTCGTCTTACCGTGGTCGATGTGACCGATGGTGCCGATGTTGACGTGCGGCTTAGTCCGCTCGAACTTCGCCTTCGCCACTGGGGTCCTCCTGTGGAGTGGTTCTGTACGCCTTACTTCATCGGCGCCAGGTGATCTTTGCTGGAAAGCCCGGGCCTCGGGGCGAGCACCTGCTGAGGCGGGTGTTCGCCCCGCGAGGCTCCGGAGTCAAGCCTAAAGCGTGTGAACGGGGTGCGTTACTCGCCCTTGGCCTTCGCGATGATCTCCTCGGCGACGTTCCGCGGAACCTCGGCGTAGGAGTCGAACTGCATCGAGTAGCTTGCGCGACCCGACGTCTTGCTGCGGAGGTCGCCGACGTAGCCGAACATCTCCGACAGGGGCACGAGGCCCTTGACGACGCGGGCACCGGCCCGCTCCTCCATGGCCTGGATCTGACCACGGCGGGAGTTGATGTCGCCGATGACCTCACCCATGTAGTCCTCGGGCGTGGTGACCTCGACGGCCATCATCGGCTCGAGCAGCACGGGGCTGGCCTTGCGCGCGGCCTCCTTGAAGGCCTGCGAACCGGCGATCTTGAAGGCGAGCTCGGAGGAGTCGACCTCGTGGTAGGCACCGTCGAGCAGCGTGACACGCACACCGGTCATCTCGTAACCGGCGAGGATGCCGAACTGCATGGCCTCCTGCGCACCGGCGTCGACCGAGGGGATGTACTCCTTCGGCACACGGCCACCGGTGACCTTGTTGACGAACTCGTACGACGTGTCGCCGCCCTCGATGGGCTCGATCGCGATGATGACGCGAGCGAACTGGCCGGTACCACCCGTCTGCTTCTTGTGGGTGAACTCGACCTTCTCGACGGCCTTGCGGATCGTCTCACGGTACGCGACCTGCGGCTTGCCGACGTTGGCCTCGACCTTGAACTCACGGCGCATACGGTCGACCAGCACCTCGAGGTGCAGCTCGCCCATACCACCGATGATGGTCTGACCGGTCTCCTCGTCCGAGTGGACCTGGAAGGACGGGTCCTCCTCGGCGAGGCGCTGGATCGCGATGCCCAGCTTCTCCTGGTCGCCCTTCGACTTGGGCTCGATGGCGACCTGGATGACCGGGGCCGGGAAGTCCATGGACTCCAGGATGACCGGCTGCTTCTCGTCGCAGAGCGTCTCACCGGTGGTGGTCTGCTTCAGGCCCATGACGGCGACGATGTCGCCGGCGCCCACCGAGTCGATCTCCTCACGCTTGTTGGCGTGCATGCGGTAGATCTTGCCGATGCGCTCCTTGCGGCCCTTGACCGAGTTGAGCACGGCGGAGCCGGACTCGAGGCGGCCGGAGTAGACGCGCACGAAGGTGAGCTTGCCGAGGTGCGGGTCGCTCATGATCTTGAACGCCAGCGCCGACAGCGGCTCGTCGTCGGAGGGCTTGCGCTTGACGACCGTCTCCGCGTCCTTGACGTCGTGGCCCTCGATGGCCTCGATGTCGACCGGGGACGGCAGGTAGCGCACGACCGCGTCGAGCAGGGGCTGAACGCCCTTGTTCTTGAACGCGGTACCGCAGAACACCGGGGTCACGGTGGTGCCGGTGCCCTTGCCGGACGCGATGGTGATGCGACGGATGGCCGCGTAGAGCTGCTCCACCGAGGGCTCCTCGCCCTCGAGGTACAGCTCCATGAGCTCCTCGTCGTTCTCCGCCACGGCCTCGAGCAGCTTGCCGCGCCATTCCTCGGCAGCCTCGGTGTGGGTGTCCGGGATGTCGACGGTGTCGTACATCTCGCCCTTGGTCGCCTCGGCGGACCAGACGAGGGCCTTCATCGTCACGAGGTCGATGACGCCCTTGAAGTCGGCCTCGGCACCGATCGGCAGCTGCATGACGAGCGGCTGCGCACCCAGGCGGTCGGTGATCATGTCGACACAGCGGTGGAACTCGGCACCGGTGCGGTCGAGCTTGTTGACGAAGCAGATGCGCGGAACGCCGTAGCGGTCCGCCTGACGCCACACCGTCTCGGACTGGGGCTCGACGCCGGCGACGCCGTCGAACACCGTCACGGCACCGTCGAGCACGCGCAGGGAGCGCTCCACCTCGACGGTGAAGTCGACGTGCCCCGGGGTGTCGATGATGTTGATGGTGTGGTCGACGTCTTCCAGCGGCCAGTGACAGGTGGTGGCAGCAGAGGTGATCGTGATGCCACGCTCCTGCTCCTGCTCCATCCAGTCCATGGTGGCAGCGCCGTCGTGGACCTCACCGATCTTGTACGAGACGCCGGTGTAGAACAGGATCCGCTCGGTGGTGGTCGTCTTGCCCGCGTCGATGTGGGCCATGATGCCGATGTTGCGCACCTTGGCCAGGTCAAGCGAAGTGGTAGCCATAAGGCTTCAGTCTTCTCTCGGTCTCGATGTGGACTGCGACTACCAGCGGTAGTGCGCGAAGGCCTTGTTGGACTCGGCCATCTTGTGCGTGTCCTCGCGCTTCTTGACGGCCGCACCGAGGCCGTTCGAAGCGTCGAGAAGCTCGTTGAGCAGACGCTCGGTCATGGTCTTCTCGCGACGGGCGCGGGAGTAACCGACCAGCCAGCGCAGCGCCAGGGTGTTGGCACGGCCGGGCTTGACCTCGACCGGGACCTGATAGGTGGCGCCACCGACACGGCGGGACTTGACCTCGATGGTCGGCTTGATGTTCTCGAGAGCGCGCTTCAGCGTGATGACCGGGTCGTTGCCGGTCTTGTCGCGCAGACCCTCCATGGCGCCGTAGACGATGCGCTCGGCGGTGGAGCGCTTGCCGTTCAGCAGCACCTTGTTGATCAGGGAGGTCACCAGAGGAGAACCGTAGACCGGGTCGATGATGACCGGGCGCTTCGGGGCGGGGCCCTTACGAGGCATTCTTACTTCTCCTTCTTGGCGCCGTAGCGGCTGCGGGCCTGCTTGCGGTTCTTCACACCCTGGGTGTCAAGCGAACCGCGGATGATCTTGTAGCGAACACCCGGCAGGTCCTTCACACGGCCACCACGCACGAGCACGATGGAGTGCTCCTGCAGGTTGTGTCCCTCACCCGGAATGTAAGCGGTGACCTCGATCCCGCTGGTCAGACGCACACGCGCGACCTTACGCAGGGCCGAGTTCGGCTTCTTCGGGGTGGTCGTGAACACACGCGTGCAGACGCCGCGACGCTGAGGGGAACCCTCGAGTGCGGGCGTCTTGTTCTTCTCGACCTTGTCCTGCCGGCCCTTACGGACCAGCTGCTGGATCGTAGGCACTACTTCTCCGGTTTCTGTGTGCCGATAGGTACAGCTAACCTGGAACTTCTCCGACCCACGCGGTCGGGTGTGTCGAATCCCGCGGACTCTCGCCGCCAGGCAGAAAGAGCGCAGATCACGGTGGCCGCTCTCGGACCCGGGTGCGGTTGAAGGCACGCACAAGGGCCAGGGCACACCCCAGGCACAAGGTCTGAGCGTACCGAGCGCAATGACTCCGGTCAAAACAGAAGCAGCACCGCCGACATGCAGCGGTTACGTTCGCGAACCCGACCGGCTGTGTGGTATCGCGCTTCCCTCTTCCGGCTCCCGGGCCGTGTCATGGCCGACGAAGTACGTCGGACGGTTCTGGACGGCCGTGTAGATCCGGCCGACGTACTCGCCGAGCAGGCCCACGCAGATCAGCTGGACCGCGCCGATGAACAGCACGCCGGTGAACAGCGAGGTCCAGCCGGGGACCGTGTGGTCGAAGGCGTGGGCGCTGAGGGTGTAGACCATCAGCGCCAGACAGACCAGGAAGGAGAGGCCGCCGAGCCAGGTGGCGATGCGCAGCGGGGCCGCCGAGAATCCGGTGACGCTGTCGACGGCCAGGCGGATCATCCTGCCCAGCGGGTACTTGCTCTGGCCCGCCGGACGCGGGGCGCGTTCGTAGGTGACCTGGCCGCTGGGGAAGCCGAGCCACGGCACCAGCAGGCGGTAGACGCGCTGCTGGTCGGGCAGGGCCTTGAGCGCGTCGACGGCGGCCCGGCTGAGCAACCGGAAGTCACCGGCCTGGGCGGGCACCGAGGGGCCGGCCAGACGGCGGACCAGGCGGTAGTAGACACCGGCCGTCCAGCGCTTGAACCCCGTGTCGCTGGCCCGGTCGGCCCGGATACCGTAGACGATGTCGAGGCCCTCGCCGCGGGCGAGCGCGAGCATGTCGGGGATCTTCTCGGGCGGATCCTGGAGGTCGGCGTCCAGGCTGACGACGTACGCGCCGACGGCCCGGTCCAGGCCCGCGGTGAGGGCGGCCTGGTGGCCGGAGTTGCGGCGCAGGCCGATCACGCGCAGCTGCGGCCAGCCCAGCCGGAACGCGGCGAGCAGCTCGGCGGTGCGGTCGGTGCTGCCGTCGTCGACGGCGACGACCTCGTAGGCGACGCCGAGGCCGGACAGGACGGGGCGCAGCCTGCTCACCAACGCGGGAAGGACTTCTTCCTCGTTGTACATCGGTATGACGACCGACAAGACGGTCGGCCCTGTCCCAGCCACCCGCCCTCCCCCAACCTGTGGCGCGCATGTGCGACTCTGTTGCGATCTTATGACTGACACTTCACGATCATCCGGACAGTGCTTCCTCCCCGGGGGCCCGGCGATCGGGGCCGAGGGGGGTCCACACTCATGAGCACGGCTTCCAGCGGCGCGGCGACGGATCCCGCCGTGCCCGGCGAGCAGGAGGAGCGGCCCCGAGGGGTCCGCCGCCTCACCCTGCCGGCCGGTCTACGACCGTACCTTGCCCCCCTGCTGTTGTACGGGACGGCGAAGCTCGTCGGTCTCACCGTCTTCGCGTTCCTGCTGGAAGCTGCGGACGAGTACCAGAAGAAGAACCCCCGCTTCGGCGGGGGCGCCCACTGGTGGGACGTGCTCGCCACCTGGGACGGCTGGTGGTATCTCCAGGTCGCCGAGAAGGGCTACGACCCGCGGCCTCTGGAGCGGCTGGATCCCGGCGGGCTGTTCACGGTCAAGCAGAACTCGGTCGCCTTCTTCCCGCTGTACCCCGGGCTGATCCGGGGGGTCTCGGAGGTCACCGGGCTCGGGCTGTACGGGGCCGGGATCCTGGTCTCGGTGATCGCCTCCTTCGTGGCGGCCGCCGGCATCTACGCCGTGGTGTCGCTGCTGGCCGGCACCCGGGCGGGCACGATAGCCGCCGGCCTGTGGGCGGTGGCCCCCGGTGCGGGCGTCGAATGGGCGGTGTACTCGGAGTCGCTGTTCGTGGCGATCGCGGCCTGGTGCTGCTACTGCGTGATGAAGCACCGCTGGGTGGCGGCCGGGCTGCTCGCCTTCGTCGCCGGCCTCAACCGGCCGACGTCCGCCGCGCTCATCGGCGCGGTGGGACTGGCCGCGCTGGTGACGCTGGCCCGGCCGGAGAGCCGACGCCGGCACGGTGTGGCGGGACCGGTGTACGCCATGATCGCCGCGCCGCTCGGCCTGCTCACCTACGTCACCTGGGTCGGCCTCAGCATGGGCGACCTGACCGCGTACTTCACCCTCCAGCGCGAGGGCTGGGCGCACTACTTCGACTTCGGCGCGTACACGCTGGACGTGCTGGCCAACACGGCCGTCGGGAAGCACGACTACCTGTTCGCCTTCTCCGTGCCCGACCTCCTCGCCGTGCAGCTGGTGCTGGCGCTGCCCTTCCTGGTCGCGCTGATGCTGCGCAGGAAGCCGCCGCTGGTGCTGGTCGCCTACACGTTGGCGAGCATCGTCACCGTGCTCGGCACCCAGCAGATGTTCGGCAACACCCCGCGCTACCTGCTCCCCTGCTTCCCGCTCCTCCTCGCCCCGGCGGCCGCGATGAGCCGACTGAAGTGGCCGAGCCTGGCGGTCTTCTTCGCCACGGCGGCCCTCGCCTCGGGCTGGTACGCGCACTACGTGATGTTCGAGCTGGGGATCCCGTAGGGGGTGGCGGCGGCCGCCGAAGGCTCGCAGGCCCCGGGGGCCGCACGGGAGCCCCGTGAGCCCCGCCGAACCGCGCGTGGGCCTGAGGGCTCGCGCGGGGGCCTGAGGGCTGATGACGGCGGGCGGACGACGGCGGGCTGGGCTGATGACGGCGGGCGGACGACGGCGGGCTGGGCTGATGACGGCGGGCGCATGACGGCGGGCTGGAGCGAGCTCTGCCCGACGGGCGGGTCGACGCCGGCGCGCCCTCCGTCGGTCCGCAGGGCTCGAAGCCAGGCAGAGCCCGCTCAGGCCGCACGGAGGAGCTGAGGACGAGGGACTGAGGACGCACGGCTCCCGACGGCGGTACCACGGCCTCAGGCGTACAGGGCCAAACAGCCCACCCCCAGCCGCTCAAGCCCACCAGAGGCCTCGTACGCCCCCGGGCCGCCACCCGGCCCCCCAGGGAAGCCCGACCCCGGCGCGAGGGCCCCCACAGGTCCCTGGGGCCCTCTGAGCCCCAAGCGCTCCGCGCCCTCCGCACCACGGACACCGGTCGACCGGCACGGAGACGACCGCGGAAGGCGACCGCCCGCACCACAGCCTCACAAGGCGAAGGCGACCGCCCGCACCACAGCCTCACAAGGCGAAGCCGGCCGCCCGCACAGGCACGGGAGCTCAGGCCCTCAGGAGCCGGAGGCGATCGTGGCCACGGTCATCAGGGCGATGAACGCCGCCCACCCGGCCACGGACAGCCAGCCCAGGATCAGGCCGGCCATGGCGAAGCCGTCGCCGCCCTCACCGGTGCGGCGGATCTCGGCGCGGGCGGAGTGCCCGAGGATCACCGCGGGGATGCCGGTCAGGCCCATCGTCATGGTCGTGAGGACACCGCAGACCATCGCGCCGACCGCCTTGCCGTTGGTGGGCGGCGGCGGGGCGGGCAGGAACGTGCGCGGCACCACCGGACCGAACGACGGCGCCGGCTGGGCGGACGGCTGCATCCCCAGGGGGCCCTGCGGAAGGTCCGCGACGATCAACGACAACTCGCCGACCGTACGGGCCTCGTAGGCGCGCGCGACCCGTCTGTCGAACTCGGGTTGCTGGAGGCGTCCCTCGCTGAACCCCGCTCTGAGCACGTCCACGGCGCGCTCACGATCCGCGTGGGAGGCGAGCATCGACTGGCTGCTCTGCCCCTGCCACGGCTGCCATGGCGTTGGATAGGACACGGACACCTCCCCCGGATGGCGTGAATGCCTCCATCATTCCCCAACGCGCCGTGGACGGCAGCGGTTCCCTCCCGTGCCGCTTCTCTCGTGTCCCGGCGAACCGGACACGCCGAAGGGCGGTCACCCCGTGCGCCACGGGATGACCGCCCTTCAGTGCTTCAGACCTACGCCTTACTGGTTGTACGGACCGTAGTCGTAGTCCTCCAGCGGAACGGCCTGGCCGGAGCCCGTGCCGAACGGCGAGTAGTCGATGTCGTCGTAGCCGACGGCCGAGTACATCGCGGCCTTCGCCTCCTCGGTCGGCTCGACCCGGATGTTGCGGTAGCGGGACAGACCCGTACCGGCCGGGATGAGCTTACCGATGATGACGTTCTCCTTGAGGCCGATCAGGGAGTCGGACTTGGCGTTGATCGCCGCGTCCGTGAGGACCCTGGTCGTCTCCTGGAAGGACGCCGCCGACAGCCAGGACTCGGTCGCCAGCGAGGCCTTGGTGATACCCATGAGCTGCGGACGACCGGAGGCCGGGTGACCGCCCTCCTGGACCACACGACGGTTCTCGGTCTCGAACTTCGAGCGCTCGACCAGCTCGCCGGGCAGCAGCTCGGCGTCGCCGGACTCGATGATCGTCACGCGGCGGAGCATCTGCCGGATGATGATCTCGATGTGCTTGTCGTGGATCGACACACCCTGCGAGTTGTACACCTTCTGGACCTCGCCGACCAGGTGGACCTGGACGGCACGCTGACCCAGGATGCGCAGCACGTCGTGCGGGTTGGTGGCACCCACGGTGAGCTTCTGGCCCACCTCGACGTGCTCGCCCTCGCTGACCAGGAGTCGGGCGCGCTTCGAGATCGGGTACGCCGTCTCGTCGCTGCCGTCGTCCGGCGTGATGACGATCTTCTTGGTCTTCTCGGTCTCCTCGATCCGCACGCGGCCGGAGGCCTCGGAGATCGGGGCGACACCCTTCGGGGTACGGGCCTCGAAGAGCTCGACGACACGCGGCAGACCCTGGGTGATGTCGTCACCGGCCACACCACCGGTGTGGAAGGTACGCATCGTCAGCTGGGTACCGGGCTCACCGATGGACTGGGCGGCGATGATGCCGACCGCCTCACCGATGTCGACCAGCTTGCCGGTGGCCAGCGAGCGGCCGTAGCACATGGCGCAGGTGCCGACGTGGGACTCGCAGGTCAGGATCGAGCGGGTCTTGACCTCCTCGACACCGTGGTGCACGAGCTGGTCGATGAGCACGTCGCCCAGGTCCACGTTGGCCGGCGCGATCACCTTGCCGTCGATGACGACATCCTGGGCGAGCATGCGGGCGTACACGCTGGTCTCGACGTCGTCCGCCTTGCGCAGCGTGCCGTCGGCGTCGCGCGTGGCGATCCGCAGCTTCAGACCGCGCTCGGTGCCGCAGTCCTCCTCGCGGATGATGACGTCCTGGGAGACGTCGACCAGACGACGGGTGAGGTAACCCGAGTCGGCGGTACGCAGGGCGGTGTCCGCCAGACCCTTACGGGCACCGTGCGTGGAGATGAAGTACTCCAGCACGGACAGACCCTCACGGAACGACGCCTTGATCGGACGCGGGATCGTCTCGTTCTTCGCGTTCGACACCAGACCACGCATACCGGCGATCTGACGCATCTGCATCATGTTGCCTCGTGCACCCGAGTTCACCATCATGAAGATCGGGTTGGTCTTCGGGAAGTTGTCGTTCATCGCCTCGGCGACCTCGTTGGTCGCCTTGGTCCAGATAGCGATGAGTTCCTGCGTGCGCTCGTCCTTGGTGATCAGACCGCGCTCGTACTGCTTCTGGACCTTCTCGTCCTGCGCCTCGTAGCCCTTGACGATCTCCTTCTTCGCCTCGGGAACGACGACGTCGGAGATGGCCACGGTGACACCGGAGCGGGTCGCCCAGTAGAAGCCGGACGCCTTCAGGTTGTCGAGCGTCGCCGCCACGATGACCTTCGGGTAGCGCTCGGCGAGGTCGTTGACGATCTCGGAGAGCTGCTTCTTGCCGACCTCGTAGTCGACGAACGGGTAGTCCTCGGGCAGCAGCTCGTTGAAGAGCGCACGGCCCAGCGTGGTCTTCAGGCGGAAGCTGTCACCCTGCTGCCACTCCGGCTCGCCCTCTTCCTGCGCCGGCGGCATCCAGCCACGCGGCGGGATGGTGCCGACCGGGAAGCGGATGTCGATCTTCGACTGGAGCGAGAGCTCGCCCGCGTCGAAGGCCATGATCGCCTCGGCGACGGAGGAGAAGGAGCGGTCCTCACCCTTGATGTCCCGCATCTCACCGTCGGTGGTGAGGAAGAACAGACCGAGGACCATGTCCTGGGTCGGCATCGTCACCGGACGGCCGTCGGCGGGCTTGAGGATGTTGTTCGAGGACAGCATCAGGATGCGGGCCTCGGCCTGCGCCTCCGCGGACAGCGGCAGGTGCACGGCCATCTGGTCACCGTCGAAGTCCGCGTTGAACGCGGTGCACACGAGCGGGTGGATCTGGATGGCCTTGCCCTCGACCAGCTGCGGCTCGAAGGCCTGGATGCCCAGGCGGTGCAGGGTGGGCGCACGGTTCAGCAGCACCGGGTGCTCGGCGATGACCTCTTCGAGGACGTCGTACACCACGGTGCGGCCGCGCTCGACCATGCGCTTGGCGCTCTTGATGTTCTGCGCGTGGTTCAGGTCGACCAGGCGCTTCATCACGAACGGCTTGAAGAGCTCCAGCGCCATCGCCTTCGGCAGACCGCACTGGTGCAGCTTCAGCTGCGGACCGACGACGATCACGGAACGCGCGGAGTAGTCCACGCGCTTACCGAGCAGGTTCTGACGGAATCGACCCTGCTTGCCCTTCAGCATGTCGCTGAGGGACTTCAGCGGGCGGTTGCCGGGACCGGTGACCGGACGGCCACGACGACCGTTGTCGAACAGCGCGTCGACGGCCTCCTGGAGCATGCGCTTCTCGTTGTTCACGATGATCTCGGGCGCACCGAGGTCGAGAAGGCGCTTCAGTCGGTTGTTCCGGTTGATCACACGGCGGTACAGGTCGTTCAGGTCGGAGGTCGCGAAGCGGCCACCGTCCAGCTGCACCATCGGGCGGAGGTCCGGCGGGATGACCGGCACGCAGTCGAGCACCATGCCCTTGGGGCTGTTGCTGGTCTGCAGGAACGCGGAGACGACCTTCAGGCGCTTGAGCGCACGGGTCTTCTTCTGGCCCTTGCCGGTGCGGATGATCTCGCGGAGGCGCTCGGCCTCCTCGTCGAGGTCGAAGGACTCCAGGCGCTTCTGCAGCGCCGCGGCACCCATCGAACCGTCGAAGTACGTGCCGAAGCGGTCGCGCAGCTCGCGGTAGAGCAGCTCGTCGCCCTCGAGGTCCTGGACCTTGAGGTTCTTGAAGCGGGCCCACACCTCGTCGAGACGGTCGATCTCGCGCTGGGCACGGTCGCGCAGCTGCTTCATCTCGCGCTCGGCGCCTTCGCGCACCTTGCGGCGCACGTCGGCCTTGGCGCCCTCGGCCTCGAGCTCGGCCAGGTCGGTCTCGAGCTTCTTGGCGCGGGCCTCCAGGTCGGCGTCCCGGCGGTTCTCGATCTGCTGCCGCTCGACGGAGACGTGCGCCTCCAGGGAGGGCAGGTCACGCGTACGGCGCTCCTCGTCGACGTACGTGATCATGTACGCCGCGAAGTAGATGACCTTCTCCAGGTCCTTCGGGGCGAGGTCGAGCAGGTAGCCCAGCCGCGACGGAACGCCCTTGAAGTACCAGATGTGCGTGACGGGAGCGGCGAGCTCGATGTGGCCCATCCGCTCACGGCGCACCTTGGCGCGCGTGACCTCGACGCCACAGCGCTCGCAGATGATGCCCTTGAAGCGGACGCGCTTGTACTTGCCGCAGTAGCACTCCCAGTCCCGGGTCGGACCGAAGATCTTCTCGCAGAAGAGTCCGTCCTTTTCCGGCTTGAGCGTGCGGTAGTTGATCGTCTCGGGCTTCTTGACCTCGCCGTGGCTCCACTGACGGATGTCGTCAGCGGTGGCCAGACCGATCCGGAGCTCGTCGAAGAAGTTGACGTCGAGCACTATGCGTCAATCCCTCTCAGGGTTGTAAGTCATGGGGTCTGATACGGGGGTCCTGGGGCCGGCGGCCTTCATGGCGAAGGCCGCCGAACTCCCGTCAGACCTCTTCGACGCTGCTCGGCTCGCGCCGGGACAGGTCGATGCCAAGCTCCTCCGCAGCGCGGAAGACGTCCTCGTCGGTGTCGCGCATCTCGATGGACATGCCGTCCGAGGACAGCACCTCCACGTTGAGGCACAGGGACTGCATCTCCTTGATGAGAACCTTGAAGGACTCGGGGATGCCGGGCTCGGGAATGTTCTCGCCCTTGACGATGGCCTCGTAGACCTTCACGCGGCCGGTGACGTCGTCGGACTTGATGGTCAGCAGCTCCTGGAGGGCGTAAGCGGCGCCGTACGCCTCCAGCGCCCACACCTCCATCTCGCCGAAGCGCTGGCCACCGAACTGGGCCTTACCACCCAGCGGCTGCTGGGTGATCATCGAGTACGGACCGGTCGAGCGGGCGTGCAGCTTGTCGTCGACCAGGTGGTGCAGCTTGAGGATGTACATGTACCCGATCGAGATCGGGTCCGGGAACGGCTCACCGGAGCGGCCGTCGAACAGCCTCGCCTTGCCGGTCGGCTGGACCATGCGCTCGCCGTCGCGGTTCGGGATGGTGTGCTGGAGCAGACCCGCCAGCTCGTCCTCACGGGCACCGTCGAAGACCGGGGTGGCCACGTTGGTGCCGGGGGCCACCTGGTCGGCGCCGATCGCCTGGAGGCGCTGGGCCCAGTCCTCGGCGAGACCGGAGACGTCCCAGCCGCGGCTGGCGAGCCAGCCGAGGTGGATCTCCAGCACCTGTCCCGGGTTCATTCGGGACGGCACACCCAGCGGGTTGAGGATGATGTCGACCGGGGTCCCGTCCTCGAGGAACGGCATGTCCTCGATGGGCAGGATCTTGGAGATGACACCCTTGTTGCCGTGACGGCCGGCGAGCTTGTCACCGTCGGTGATCTTGCGCTTCTGCGCCACGTACACGCGCACCAGCTGGTTCACACCGGGGGGAAGCTCGTCGCCCTCCTCGCGGTCGAAGACGCGCACGCCGATGACCTTGCCGATCTCGCCGTGCGGCACCTTCAGCGAGGTGTCGCGGACCTCGCGGGCCTTCTCACCGAAGATGGCGCGCAGCAGGCGCTCCTCCGGCGTCAGCTCGGTCTCACCCTTGGGCGTGACCTTGCCGACGAGGATGTCACCGGCGACGACCTCGGCACCGATGCGGATGATGCCGCGCTCGTCGAGGTCGGCGAGGACCTCCTCGGAGACGTTCGGGATGTCCCGGGTGATCTCCTCGGGGCCGAGCTTGGTGTCACGGGCGTCGACCTCGTGCTCCTCGATGTGGATCGAGGAGAGGACGTCGTCCTGCACGAGGCGCTGCGACAGGATGATCGCGTCCTCGTAGTTGTGACCCTCCCACGGCATGAACGCCACGAGCAGGTTCTTGCCGAGCGCCATCTCGCCGTTCTGGGTGGCCGGACCGTCGGCGAGGACCTGGCCCTCGACGATCCGGTCGCCCTCGTTGACGATGACCTTCTGGTTGACCGAGGTGCCCTGGTTGGAGCGGGCGAACTTGGCCAGGCGGTACGTGATGTACGTGCCGTCGTCGTTGGCGGTGGTGATGTAGTCCGCGGAGACCTCCTGGACCACACCCGCCTTCTCGGCCTTGACCACGTCGCCGGCGTCGACGGCGGAGCGGTACTCCATGCCGGTGCCGACGAGCGGGGACTCGGACTTGATCAGGGGCACGGCCTGACGCATCATGTTCGCGCCCATGAGGGCACGGTTGGCGTCGTCGTGCTCGAGGAACGGGATCATGGCGGTCGCGACCGACACCATCTGGCGCGGCGAGACGTCCATGTAGTCCACGTCGTCACCGGGGACGTAGTCGACCTCGCCGCCACGACGGCGGACCAGGACCCGGGACTCCTCGAACCGCATGTCGTCGCTGAGCGTGGCGTTGGCCTGCGCGATGACGAAGCGGTCCTCCTCGTCGGCCGTCAGGTAGTCCACCTCGTCGGTGACCTGACCGTCGACGACCTTGCGGTACGGCGTCTCCACGAAGCCGAACGCGTTGACGCGGCCGTAGGAGGCGAGCGAACCGATCAGACCGATGTTCGGGCCTTCAGGGGTCTCGATGGGGCACATGCGTCCGTAGTGGGACGGGTGCACGTCACGGACTTCGAAGCCGGCCCGCTCACGGGAGAGACCACCCGGGCCAAGAGCCGACAGACGGCGCTTGTGGGTGAGACCCGACAGCGGGTTGTTCTGGTCCATGAACTGCGACAGCTGGCTGGTGCCGAAGAACTCCTTGATGGAGGCGACGACCGGCCGGATGTTGATCAGGGTCTGCGGCGTGATCGCCTCGACGTCCTGGGTCGTCATGCGCTCGCGGACGACGCGCTCCATCCGGGCCAGACCGGTGCGGACCTGGTTCTGGATGAGCTCGCCGACACTGCGCAGACGACGGTTGCCGAAGTGGTCGATGTCGTCGGTCTCGACGACGATCGTCTGACCGTTGTCGCCGACTGTCTCGGTCTCGCCCGCGTGCAGCTTGACCAGGTACTTGATCGTCGCGATGACGTCCTCGACGGTCAGGACACCGGCGTCGAGCGGCGCGTCGGCGGCCAGCTTCTTGTTGACCTTGTAGCGGCCGACCTTGGCGAGGTCGTAGCGCTTGGGGTTGAAGTAGAGGTTCTCGAGCAGCGTCTGCGCGGCCTCACGCGTGGGAGGCTCGCCCGGACGGAGCTTGCGGTAGATGTCGAGCAGCGCGTCGTCCTGGCCCTGGGTGTGGTCCTTCTCCAGGGTGGCGCGCATGGACTCGTACTCGCCGAACTCCTCGAGGATCTGCTCGGTGGTCCAGCCGAGCGCCTTCAGGAGGACGGTCACCGACTGCTTGCGCTTGCGGTCGATACGCACGCCGACCATGTCACGCTTGTCGATCTCCATCTCGAGCCAGGCACCCCGGGACGGGATGATCTTGGCCGAGAAGATGTCCTTGTCGGACGTCTTGTCGATCGAGGAGTCGAAGTACACACCCGGCGAACGGACCAGCTGCGACACGACGACACGCTCGGTGCCGTTGATGACGAAGGTGCCCTTGTTGGTCATGAGCGGGAAGTCGCCCATGAAGACCGTCTGGGACTTGATCTCGCCGGTCTCGTTGTTGGTGAACTCGGCCGTCACGAAGAGCGGAGCCGCGTACGTGAAGTCGCGCTCCTTGCACTCGTCGATGCTGTTCTTCGGCGGCTCGAAACGGTGGTCGCGGAAAGTCAGCGACATCGACCCGGAGAAGTCCTCGATCGGGGAGATCTCCTCGAAGATCTCCTCGAGGCCGGACTTGGTGGGGACGTCCTGACCGTTCTCGAGAGCCTCCTCGACCCGACTCTGCCAGGCGGTGTTGCCGAGCAGCCAGTCAAAGCTCTCGGTCTGCAGCGCGAGCAGGTTCGGAACCTCGAGAGGCTCCTTGATCTTTGCAAAGGAGATGCGCAGCGGGGCGGTGCTGGCGCCGTTGTTCGTATTCGCGGTCGAGGCGTTGCGCGAGGCGGCCAAGAGGGGGTCCTTCCGAGGGCTCGGACTCACTACGCGCGTACCGGCCCCTCTCCTCACACAGAGACAGCTCGTCTGATTCGGCTGAAATGCCAGGTCAGAGATGTCTGTCATCGGCGGTCGGGCGAGGGCATGCCCCTGGTGACGGGCAGGGGACAGCTAACAGGCAGCGCAAAGGGTCAGTGTAGCCACTTGGCACACTGATGTCCAGTGCGGGTTTTTCGACACCCTCGTGGTTCTCAACGCCCTCGGTCTGCTTGCCTCAACGCACGGTGATACTGCCCTCTTCGTCGTCGATCCATGCCTCGGAACCTGGATCGTGTGACGACGCGTCCTGAGAATTGCGCGCTGCGTTCGGTTCGTCAAGGCCCCCATGCCCGAACCAGGGCTCCCGGAGACACGACGAAGATCACCATACCCCCCGCGCACGAGGGTGCAAGGCAACCGTGGCCGCGCCCCCAGGAACGCCGAAGAGCGACCACCCGGATGGATGATCGCTCTTCGGTGCGTCGGCGTTACAACCCCGAGGGGACTGTTTCAGCCGTTGCTCGCGGCCGTCGTCGGCCGCAGGGTGTTACTTGACCTCGACGGAGGCGCCGGCGCCCTTGAGGGCCTCGGCGGCCTTCTCCGCGGCGTCCTTGGCGACCTTCTCCAGGACGGGCTTGGGGGCGCCGTCCACGAGGTCCTTGGCCTCCTTCAGGCCCAGGGAGGTCAGCTCGCGCACGACCTTGATGACCTGGATCTTCTTGTCACCGGCGCCGGTGAGGACGACGTCGAACTCGTCCTTCTCCTCGACGGCCTCGGCGGCGGCGCCACCAGCGGCACCACCGGCGACGACGACCGGCGCGGCAGCGGCGGCGGTGACGTCGAACTTGTCCTCGAAGGCCTTCACGAACTCGGAGAGCTCGATGAGGGTCATCTCCTCGAACTGCGCGAGCAGGTCTTCCTGGCTGAGCTTCGCCATGACGGGCGATCCTTCCACTAATTCGGCTGGTGCCGGATGTACATGTCTGGCGGGCGTACGTTCGGCCCGCTACGACCTCTGCCTCGGGCGGACTGCCTCAGGCGGCGGTCATTTCGCGAGCCGAGTTACTCGGCACCGCCCTGCTCGTCCTGCTTGGCGCGCAGCGCGTCCACGGTGCGGACGAGCTTCGACGGCAGCGCCTGGAAGACAGAGGCAGCCTGGGACTGCTTGCCCTTCAGAGCACCGGCCAGCTTGGAGAGCAGAACCTCGCGGGACTCGAGGTCCGCAAGCTTCTTGATGTCGTCGGCGGACAGCGCCTTGCCGTCAAGGACACCGCCCTTGATGACGAGGTTCGGGTTGTCCTTGGCGAAGTCACGAAGACCCTTCGCCGACTCCACCGGGTCACCGGTGACGAAGGCGACCGCCGTCGGACCGTTGAACAGGTCGTCGAGCGTCGTGATCCCGGCCTCGTTGGCCGCAATCTTGGTCAGCGTGTTCTTCACCACGGCGTACTGGGCGTTCTCACCGAGCGAACGGCGCAGGTTCTTGAGCTGCGCCACGGTGAGACCCCGGTACTCGGTCAGCACGGCGGCGTTCGAGCTGCGGAACTGCTCCGTCAGCTCGGCTACCGCGGCAGCCTTGTCGGGCCTTGCCATAGAGCGTCGGCCTCCTTCCGGGTGATGAGGACCGCTCGGAAGGGGCTGGGCAAACGAAACGCCCCGGCGCAGGCGCACGGGGCGTAGCTCGACCGAACACGTTCCGCGGGCGGAACCGGTCCGGGAGCACTTCCACAGTCACCTGCGCGGGTCGTCCGCATATCAGCGGATCCTTCGGCTGCCGCACCCTCTCTCGAGCGCACAGCAACGACCAGCGGTCTTTGGCTTCGTCAGGAGCGTACGTGAAGGGGTCGCCGGCAAGCAAATCGCCCGTACGGGGCCTCACTCCCGGGCGGCCTCCTCCTTGGCCTTCTTGATCTCCCGGGCCATGTCCAGGGTGTCCGAGGCCGGCGGCACCTTCACGGTCACCGGCTTGCCGAAGTCGAGGAGGGTGACGGTGACGTCGAGCTCGCCCTTCCGGCCGAAGCCCTGCAACCGCACCTGCCGGGTGCGGTCGGCGTCGTCGATCCACACGTTCATGGTCAGTTCGTCGACGCCGAGCTTCTCGTACTGGGCGAGGCTCTGTTCGCGGCGCTGGCGGGTGGTGCGGTCCTCGCCCCTGGCCGCCTCCCGGATCTCGTCGAGGGTGGCCGTGCCCTGGTAGTGGGTGGTGCGGGTGCCCCCGACGGTCTCGGTGCCGACCTTCCGCAGGTCGTCGGCGCCGGTGAGGAAACCGGCCTCGCGGGCCGGGTTCTGGCGGAGCTTGTCGGCCATCGGGCCGGTGTTGACGTTCAGGCCGCCCGGGGTCGTGGACGCGCCCGGCGCGCCGAACTTGATCCAGTGCTTGCCGTCCTCGTTGGCCTCGGAACTCCCCCAGTACAGCGCTCCGCCGACCAGCCGGACCTCGGCGGTGCCCTCGTCGGGTCCGCCGAGCACGGTGGTCTTCAGGCTCATCACCGGCTCCGGCGACGTCGCCATCGCGCCCTGGGCCTCCAGCCGGCCCTGCCCGGGCATCCGGCCGGTCATCCGGTAGCGCAGGGAAGTGACCTGTTCCGTCTTGTCCACGGCCCGCGTGACGGCGGCCGCGGCGGAGGCCCTGGAACCGCCCTCGCTCTCCGCGCCACCCACGGCGCCGCACCCCGTGACGAGCAGCACGGACAGCCCGAGGACGACACCGACGGAAGATCTCATTCAATTCCCCCCAAGGAACACAGCGCGGAGCACAGTGAACACACGGTCGATTCACGGTGAGGGTGTGAAGGTATCCCAGAGGCGGGGGTGAGTTCCTGTGAATTCCTAGCGCGCGGGGCCGCCGCCCTGCTCCTTCAGCAGCTCGGAGAAGTCCGCGGTGTCGCCGGCCGGCGGCGCCTGGGCGGAGACCGGCGTGCCGTAGTCGCTGTAGTGCGCGGTCTGGCTGTACTCGCCGTGCGCCGTCTCGCCCCTCTCCACCTTTTTGACCAGCAGGTCCTCCGCGTCGACCCAGATGTCGACGGTCTCGGCGGTGACGCCGGCCCGCTCCAGTTGCGCGCGCAGCCCGGCATCGGCGACGTCCGCGACCTCCACGGTGCCGGAGTAGTGGGTGGTGCGCCGGCCGGCGACGGTCTCCGTGCCGACCAGGTGGACGTCGTCGGAGTCGAGCAGCAGCCGCACCGACTGGTGCGGCGTGGTGCTGCGCAGTTGGGCGGCGAAGTCCGCGCCGGCGCCCAGGGCCGCCAGGTCGTCGTAGGCGTACCGGAGCCAGTGCTTGCCACCTGCCCGGTCGGCGAAGGCGTCTCCGATGTGGGCGTAGTAGGCGTCGGGCAGGTAGCGGGCCTCCATCGACGTGACGCCGAGGCCGCGCATGGTCTCGGCCGTGGTGCCGCCGGTGTAGGTGATGGTGAGGGTGCCGGTGAGGCCGTCGTCCCAGCAGAGGGCTCCGGCGGCCTCCAGGGACAGTTGGCTGCCCATGACGGTCGTGGACCGCACCCGGGCGGACTCGGCGCGCCCGGTGGACCGCTCGGCGCTGCGCAGGGCCGCGAGGGACGCGGGAGCCGCCGTCCGGTCGTCGGGGGGCTTCTCG
Organism: Streptomyces sp. NPDC030143; assembly: GCF_055573695.1. Classification (NCBI taxonomy): domain Bacteria; kingdom Bacillati; phylum Actinomycetota; class Actinomycetes; order Kitasatosporales; family Streptomycetaceae; genus Streptomyces; species Streptomyces sp. NPDC030143. Next base: position 32,605 of record NZ_JBVIAY010000010.1, on the reverse strand, counting down.
GAGGACGTGCAGCCCGCCGCGCCGCTCAGCGCGGCCACGAGCGCGAGCGCGAGCCCCGCCCGCCCCGTCGTGCTCTTCATCGGTCCCCCCTGCGCCGTCCCCTGAACGCACGTTAACCCAGGGCACGGCGCCCCGGCATGGGAACGGGCCCCGCACCTGGGAAGGTGCGGGGCCCGTGACCGACGTCGGTGAGCCTGAGGGCTCAGACCGCGGCCGGGTCCTCCTCGACGAGGAGGTTGCGGGTGCGGTTCGGGTCGATCTGGATGCCGGGGCCCATCGTGGTGCTGATGGCGGCCTTCTTGATGTAGCGACCCTTGGCGGCGGACGGCTTCAGACGGAGGATCTCCTCCAGGGCCGCGCCGTAGTTCTCCACCAGCTTGCTGTCGTCGAACGACGTCTTGCCGATGATGAAGTGCAGGTTCGCGTGCTTGTCGACGCGGAACTCGATCTTGCCGCCCTTGATGTCGGTGACGGCCTTGGCCACGTCGGGGGTGACGGTGCCGGTCTTCGGGTTCGGCATCAGACCACGCGGACCGAGCACGCGGCCGAGGCGGCCGACCTTGCCCATGAGGTCCGGGGTGGCAACGACGGCGTCGAAGTCCAGACGGCCCTTCGCGACCTCGTCGATCAGTTCGTCGGAGCCGACGATGTCGGCGCCCGCGGCCTCCGCGGCCGCAGCACGGTCACCGGTCGCGAAGACCAGGACCCGGGCGGTCTTGCCGGTGCCGTGCGGCAGGTTCACGGTGCCACGGACCATCTGGTCGGCCTTGCGCGGGTCGACACCCAGGCGGAAGGCGACCTCGACGGTGCCGTCGAACTTGGTCGTGGAGGTGTCCTTGGCGAGACGGACGGCCTCGAGCGGGGCGTAGAGCTTCTCCCGGTCGATCTTGGCGTCCGCAGCGCGGAGAGACTTGCTGCGCTTGCTCACTGCTGCTCCTGTGTGTTCTGAGGAGTCGTGGTAGGGGCCGAGCAGGCCCTCCCACGTGCGGCCGAGGCCGCGTTTCTACGAAGGTGCTACGGGGCTGGAGGTCAGCCCTCGACCGTGACGCCCATGGAACGCGCGGTACCGGCGATGATCTTCGCGGCGGCGTCCAGGTCGTTGGCGTTGAGGTCGGGGAGCTTGGTCTGGGCGATCTCACGGACCTGCGCCTCGGTGATCTTGGCGACCTTGGTCTTGTGCGGCTCGCCGGAGCCCTTCTCGATGCCCGCGGCCTTGAGGATCATCTTGGCGGCCGGGGGGGTCTTGGTGACGAAGGTGAAGGAGCGGTCCTCGTAGACCGTGATCTCCACCGGGATCACCCAGCCACGCTGCGACTCGGTCGCGGCGTTGTAGGCCTTGCAGAACTCCATGATGTTCACGCCGTGCTGGCCCAGCGCCGGACCGACCGGCGGAGCCGGGTTGGCGGCACCGGCCTGGATCTGGAGCTTGATGAGCCCCGTGACCTTCTTCTTCTTGGGAGGCATTACTCTCCGGGTCCTTTCGGTTCGGGTCCTGCCCGCGTTTCGGAAAGCCGACAAGCCGCTCCGGACGCAGGCATACCGCACAACGATAGCGGGTATAGATGCGCGGCCAAAAACCGAGCAGGTCAGACCGGCTTCATCAGCCCGTCTGACCTGTTCGGAGGCATGTGGTCCAGAAGGAGCTAGTTCTTCTGGATCTGGTCGAAGCTCAGCTCGACCGGGGTCTCGCGGCCGAAGATCTCCACGAGGCCCTTGACCTTCTTGGAGTCGGCGTTGATCTCGTTGATCGTGGCCTGGAGCGTGGCGAACGGACCGTCGGTGACGGTGACCGAGTCGCCGACCTCGAAGTCCAGGACCTGGACCTCGACCTTGCGCTGCGGCGCCGGCTTGCCCTCGGCCTCGGCGGCCTCGCGGGCGGCCTTCTCCTCGGCCTCCGGGGCGAGCATCTTCACGATCTCGTCCAGGGTCAGCGGGTACGGGTCGTAGGCGTTGCCCACGAAGCCGGTGACGCCGGGCGTGTTGCGGACGACGCCCCAGGACTCGTTCGTCAGGTCCATGCGCACCAGGACGTAGCCGGGAAGCTTGTTCTGGCGGATGGTCTTGCGGTCGCCGTTCTTGATCTGGACGACCTCTTCCTGCGGCACCTCGGCCTGGAAGATGTAGTCCTCGACGTTCAGCGAGACGGCGCGCTGCTCCAGGTTGGTCTTCACGCGGTTCTCGTAGCCGGCGTAGGTGTGGATGACGTACCACTCGCCGGGCAGGGTGCGCAGCTCCTCGCGCAGGGCGGCGACGGGGTCGACGGGCTCGGCCGGCTCTTCCTCGGCGGCCTCGTCCTCGCTCTCGGCGACGGCCTCCTCGGCCTCGGCGACGGCTTCCTCGCCCTCGCCGTCCTCGTCCTCGACGTGGAGCGCGGCTTCCTCGGCGGGCTCGCCCGCCTCGGCGTCGGCAGCCTCGAACTCGTCCAGGTCCTCGTCCGCGCCCTCGACGATGTCGAGCTCGTCGTCCGCCGACTCGTGCGGCTCGATGGCGTCGTTCAGGTTCTGGTCAGACACGGTGGCTGCTTCTTCCTGGATACATAGGGGTGGAACACGCGAAAGGGGCGCCGATCACCCGGCGCCCTTCGCTCTCGGCTCAGCCGAAGACGTACTTGGCGGCGTGGCTGAGTCCATAGTCAATCACGGTCACCAGGCCGATCATGATGACGACGAAGATGATCACCACGGTCGTGTACGTCGAGAGCTGTCCCCGCGTCGGCCAGACGACCTTGCGCAGCTCCGCGACGATCTGGCGGTAGAACAGCGCGAGTCGCTTCAGCGGGCCCTTCTTGGCTCGCTTGCCGCCCTTGCGGGTCTTCTTCTTGGCCTCAGGCACCTCGTCCTGGGCATCAGGCGTGTCGATGGAGCCCACGGCGTCCGCCATCCGTCCTCACCTGTTCCCCGGGGTCGTGGCCGTGCCGCGCCCGGTCTGAGCCGCACGGCGGTGCATTGCTGTACGTACATGCGCACACATCCTGGCGAAGGTGTGTGTAGCAGGGCCGGAGGGACTTGAACCCCCAACCGCTGGTTTTGGAGACCAGTGCTCTACCAATTGAGCTACGACCCTTTGTGTGTCCCCCAACGTACCGCATCCGACCGGATGCTCGGTGTGCACCGGGGGTGGAGCGGCTGTTGAAGGCCAACGACGTAGGAGTGTACGTGGTCTTGGGCGCGCCGTCGAACGGAAAGCGGCCATGGTCGGATTCCGTCTGGTGTTCAGCCCGCTGCCCACTGGGTGAAACCCGTGTGCCGGGCCGGTTTCCGGTCTGAAAACATGGGCCGTATGAGCGCTGCAACCCCTCCCACCGAGCGCCGGGTCTCCACCCGCGTCGGCGCGATCTCCGAGTCCGCCACCCTCGCCGTGGACGCCAAGGCCAAGGCCCTGAAGGCCGCCGGACGTCCGGTGATCGGCTTCGGCGCCGGCGAGCCGGACTTCCCCACCCCGGACTACATCGTCGAGGCCGCGATCGAGGCCTGCAAGAACCCGAAGTACCACCGCTACACCCCGGCCGGCGGTCTGCCCGAGCTGAAGGCCGCGATCGCCGCGAAGACGCTGCGTGACTCCGGCTACGAGGTCGACCCGGCGCAGATCCTGGTCACCAACGGCGGCAAGCAGGCCATCTACGAGGCCTTCGCCGCGATCCTCGACCCGGGCGACGAGGTCATCGTCCCGGCGCCGTACTGGACGACCTACCCCGAGTCGATCCGTCTCGCCGGCGGTGTCCCGGTCGAGGTCGTGGCCGACGAGACGACCGGCTACCGGGTGTCGGTGGAGCAGCTGGAGGCGGCGCGCACGGAGCGCACGAAGGTCGTGCTCTTCGTCTCCCCGTCCAACCCCACCGGCGCGGTCTACAGCGCCGAGGACGCCGAGGCGATCGGCCGCTGGGCCGTGGAGCACGGCCTGTGGGTGCTGACGGACGAGATCTACGAGCACCTCGTCTACGGAGACGCGACGTTCACCTCGCTTCCCGCGCTCCTGCCCGAGCTGCGCGACAAGTGCATCGTGGTCAACGGGGTCGCCAAGACGTACGCGATGACCGGCTGGCGCGTGGGCTGGATCATCGGCCCGAAGGACGTCGTCAAGGCCGCGACGAACCTCCAGTCGCACGCCACGTCGAACGTGTCGAACGTGGCCCAGGTGGCCGCGATCGCCGCCGTCTCGGGTGACCTGTCGGCCGTGGACACGATGAAGGAGGCCTTCGACCGGCGCCGCAGGACCATCGTCCGGATGCTCAACGAGATCGACGGCGTCCTCTGCCCCGAGCCCGAGGGCGCGTTCTACGCCTACCCCTCGGTGAAGGCGCTGATCGGCAAGGAGATCCGCGGCAAGCGCCCGCAGAACTCGGTGGAACTGGCGGCGCTCATCCTGGAGGAGGCCGAGGTCGCGGTCGTCCCGGGCGAGGCCTTCGGCACGCCGGGCTACCTGCGGCTGTCGTACGCGCTCGGTGACGAGGACCTCGTCGAGGGCGTGAGCCGGATCCAGAAGCTGCTGGCCGAGGCCAGGGACTGACACCTTCCTGCGCGAGGACCCCGAGGGCCACCCCTGAACGTTCGGGGGTGGCCCTCCGTCGTCTGTGCGAGCAAGACCACGTTCGGGGATTCCGCTTCCGGGACGGGAGGGGCGTGCGGCAGGATCCTGGGATGGAGCGTGTACGTGATGTCTCTGAGCTGCCGAAAGCCCATCTGCACCTGCACTTCACCGGATCGATGCGGCCCACGACCGTGCTGGAGCTGGCCGACAAGTACGGCGTGCACCTGCCGGAGACGCTGAGCGAGGCCCTGGTCAGCGGGGAGCCGCCGCAACTGCGGGCGACCGACGAACGGGGCTGGTTCCGCTTCCAGCGGCTCTACGACGCGGCGCGGTCGTGCCTGCGGGAGCCGGAGGACATCCGGCGCCTGGTGCGGGAGGCCGCGGAGGAGGACGTGCGCGACGGCTCCGGATGGCTGGAGATCCAGGTCGACCCGACGTCGTACGCGCCCCGGCTGGGTGGGCTGATCCCGGCGCTGGAGATCATCCTGGACGCGGTGGAGACGGCGTCGCGGGAGACCGGGCTCGGGATGCGGGTGCTGGTGGCGGCGAACCGGATGAAGCATCCGCTGGAAGCCCGCACGCTGGCGCGGCTCGCCGTGCGGTACGCGGACCGGGGAGTGGTCGGCTTCGGGCTGTCGAACGACGAACGGCGCGGCATGGCGCGGGACTTCGACCGGGCCTTCGCGATCGCGCGGGAGGGCGGCCTGCTGTCCGCGCCGCACGGCGGTGAGCTGACGGGGCCCCCGTCGGTCCGCGACTGCCTGGACGACCTGCACGCCGACCGGCTCGGTCACGGCGTGCGGGCGGCGGAGGACCCGCGGTTGCTGACGAAGCTCGCGGAGCGGGGCATCACCTGCGAGGTGTGCCCCGCGTCCAACGTGGCCCTGGGCGTCTACGAGAAGCCGGAGGACGTCCCCCTGCGCACCCTGTTCGACGCGGGTGTCCCGATGGCCCTGGGCGCCGACGACCCGCTGCTGTTCGGCTCCCGGCTGGCCGCCCAGTACGAGATCGCCCGCACGCACCACGGCTTCTCGGACGAGGAACTGGCGGAACTGGCCCGCCAGTCGATCCAGGCGTCGGCGGCCCCGAAGGAGACGCAGGAGAAGCTGCTGAGCGGGGTCGACGACTGGCTGGCGTCCTGACGCCGCGGCCGGCCGGCGGCTGGGTCGCCGGCGGCCGCGCCCGGCCGGGCCGGCATGCGCGCGCGGGCCGGCCTACAAGCTCACTCCGACCATCACCGGCTCGTTGACCAGGGTGATCCCGAAGGCCTCCCTCACCCCGGACACGACCTCGCGGGCCAGGGCCAGCAGGTCCTCCGTCGTGGCATCGCCGCGGTTGGTCAGGGCGAGCGTGTGCTTGGTGGAGATGCGGGCGGGGCCGTCGCCGTAGCCCTTGGTGAAGCCCGCCTTGTCGATCAGCCAGGCCGCGGAGGTCTTGGTGCGGCCCTCTCCCGCCGGGTAGGCGGGCGGTACGGCGTCCTCGCCCAGGCGCTCCTTCACGCGCGCGTGGAACTGCGCGAAGTCGGCGTCGGTGAGGATCGGGTTGGTGAAGAACGACCCGGCCGACCAGGTGTCGTGGTCCTCGGGGTCCAGGACCATGCCCTTGCCGGTGCGCAGCTTGAGCACGGTTTCGCGGGCGTCGGCGAGCGGTACCCGGTCGCCGGGCTCCACGCCGAGCGCCCGCGCGGTCTCGGCGTACTTGATCGGCGCCGACAGTCCGCCCGCGTCCTCCAGGGCGAACCGGACGCGCAGGACGACGTACCGCTCGGGGTCGGCCTTGAAGCGGCTGTGCCGGTAGGAGAAGGCGCACTCCTCACCGGAGAGGGCGACGGTCTCCCCCGCGCGGCGGTCGTAGGCGACGACCTCGGTGATCGTGGCGGACACCTCCTGGCCGTACGCCCCCACGTTCTGGATGGGCGTGGCGCCGGCCGAGCCGGGGATGCCGGCCAGGCACTCGACGCCGGCGAGCCCGGCCTCCACGGTCCGCGCGACGGCGTCGGCCCACACCTCGCCGGCCGCCAGCTCCAGCGTCGTGCCGGTGAGCTCGAAGCCCCGGGTGGCGATGCGCAGGGCGGTGCCCGCGAAGCCCTTGTCGCCGATGACAAGGTTGGAGCCGCCGCCGATGACGAGCAGCGGGGTGCCGTCGGCGTCGGCCTCGCGCACGGCGGCGACCACCTCGGCGTCGGTCGTCGCGGTCACCAGCCGGGTGGCGGGACCACCCAGCCGGAAGGTGGTCAGCGGGGCGAGCGGGGCGTCGTGGAGTTCCAGCACGCGCCCAAGCCTACGAGACGGCACCGACAGCCCCGTCCGCGCACGCGGCACGTGCAACGCCCTTCGGAGGGCGTCCCGCACGGGGGGGACGCCCCTTACCGACACCTGTGGCCTCAGGCCAGCCGTACGACCGCCCGCGACATCCCGAGGACCTTCTGCCCGCCGCTGGTCACCGTCAGGTCGACCCGCACGGTGTTGTCGTCGAGCTTGGCCGCGACCTTGCCGCTGACCTCGACGAGGGCGCCCCGATCGTCGTTCGGCACGACCACGGGCCGGGTGAAGCGGACGCCGTAGTCGACGACCGAGCCCGGGTCACCGGTCCAGTCGGTGACGACGCGGATCGCCTCGGCCATGGTGAACATGCCGTGCGCGATGACGTCCGGCAGGCCCACCTCCTTGGCGAACTTCTCGTTCCAGTGGATGGGGTTGAAGTCCCCGGAGGCCCCCGCGTACTGCACGAGCGTGGCCCGCGTCACGGGAAAGGACTGCGCCGGCAGCTCGGTGCCGACCTCGACGTCGTCGTAGGCGACCTTCGTCATGTCAGCCCTCCTCGGCCGCGCGGGCGACCAGCTTGGTCCAGGCGGTCACGACGTGCTCGCCGGCCTCGTCGTGGACCTCGCCGCGGATGTCCAGGATGTCGTTGCCGGCCAGGGACTTGATGGCCTCGATGGTCGAGGTCACGGTCAGCCGGTCCCCGGCGCGCACGGGGCGCCTGTAGGCGAACTTCTGGTCGCCGTGCACCACCCGGCTGTAGTCGAGACCGAGCTGCGGGTCCTGGACGACCTGCCCTGCGGCCTTGAAGGTGATGGAGAACACGAACGTCGGCGGGGCGATCACATCGGGGTGCCCGAGCGCCTTGGCGGCCTCCGGGTCGGTGTACGCCGGGTTGGCGTCCCCCACGGCCTCCGCGAACTCGCGGATCTTCTCCCGGCCGACCTCGTAGGGGTCGGTGGGCGGGTAGGTCCGCCCCACGAAGGACTGGTCGAGCGCCATGGGCTCGGCACCTCCTGGATCTACTGACCGGTACTGGTCGCTCAACGACGTGAGGCCGCCCCCGATCACGGGGGCGGCCTCACGTACGAGCCTGATTTATCGCGTTTCGCGGTGCGCGGTGTGCGCGTTGCAACGCGGGCAGTGCTTCTTCATCTCCAGTCGGTCCGGGTTGTTACGCCGGTTCTTCTTGGTGATGTAGTTCCGCTCCTTGCACTCCACGCAGGCCAGCGTGATCTTCGGGCGGACGTCGGTGGCAGCCACGTGAGTGCTCCTTGACGAACGGATGGGACGATTTAACGCAAGCAAGAGTAGCCGATCGAAGGACCGACCCCGCAATCGGCTACTGTCAGTAGCGGTGACCGGACTTGAACCGGTGACACAGCGATTATGAGCCGCTTGCTCTACCGACTGAGCTACACCGCTTTGATGTGATCCGTTCCCGCCTCGCGACGGGAACCTTTCACACCAGAGCCCCAATACGGAATCGAACCGTAGACCTTCTCCTTACCATGGAGACGCTCTGCCGACTGAGCTATTGGGGCGAGCGATGAAGACATTACACGGTCCGCAGCGGTTCACCCAAATCCATTGCGCGGGCCCCACCGAAGGCCGTTTCCCAAGGCCTCACCGGGCCCGTGAGCACCTCCGGCCCACTGGGCCACACCGGTACGACTATTGCGCTCCTCCCCGACAGCGCCGGACGGCCGTCCTAGGCTCGACTCACTCTGTGTGATCTTGCCCGAGCCCTTCTCCCCCGCCGCCGACCCGCCGCCGATCCACTGCCGGCCCACTGCCGATCCCTGGAGCGCGATGCCCGACAGTCAGCCGCAACCGCCCCACTCGTCGTCCTCGCCGTCCGGACAACCGGACCCCGCCGCCCTCCTGCTCTGCGGCGCACGTCTCACGGACGGCCGGACCGTGGACGTACGGCTGGGCCACGGGCGCATCGAGGCGGTCGGCACGAGCGGCAGCCTGGCGGCCGGTCCGTCCCGCGGGACCGGCACCCGCGTGGACCTCGACGGCTACCTCCTCCTGCCCGCCCCCGCCGAGCCCCACGCCCACGCCGACACCGCGCTGTCGGCCGACACCGACGGACCGGTCTCGTACGCCCCGCAGGACGTCCAGCGCCGGGCCACGGAGGCCGCGCTGCTGCAACTCGGCCACGGCTCGACCGCGCTGCGCGCCCACGTACGCGTCGGCGACGTCCAGGGCCTGGGCGCGCTGACCGCCGCCCTCCAGGCCCGGCGGGCACTGCAGGGGCTCGCCGAACTGTCCACGGTGGCCATGCCCCGGGTGCTGACCGGTGCGGCCGGCGCCGACGGGCTGGCGATGCTGCGCGACGCGCTCAAGATGGGCGCCTCGGTGGTGGGCGGCTGCCCCGACCTCGATCCCGATCCGACGGGCTACGTCGAGGCGGTCCTGGAGGTCGCCTCCGAGCACGGCTGCCCCGTCGACCTGCACACCGACGCCACCGACCCGGCCCGGCTGGGCCGGCTGGCCGCGATGGCCGGCGGTCTGCGCCCCGGCGTCACCCTCGGCCCGTGCGCCGGCCTCGCCCGGCTCCCCGCCGAGACGGCCAACCGCACCGCCGACCGACTGGCCGCCGCCGGGGTGACGGTGGTCTGCCTCCCCCAGGGCGGTTGCGGCGCCGCCGAACGCCACGGCACCGCCCCCGTGCGGCTGCTGCGGGCGGCCGGTGTCCGGGTCGCCGCCGGCAGCGGTGCCCTGCGGGACCTGTCGAACCCCGTCGGCCGCGGCGACCCGATGGAGGCGGCCTACCTCCTCGCGTCCCGCCACGGCCTGCGCCCCGAGGACGCCTACGACGCCGTGAGCACGTCGGCGCGTGCGGCCCTGGGACTGCCGGAGGTGCGCGTGGAGGCGGGCTTCCCCGCCGACCTGCTGGCCGTCCGCGGCGACCGGCTCTCCGGCGCGCTGTCCCTGGCGTACAGCCGCATCGTGATCCACCGGGGCCGGGTGGTGGCCCGCACCAGCGCGGTCCGCGAGTACTGCGACTCGGCGGCGGCCGCGGAGCTCGGTCTGCCCCGGCAGGGGCGCGGCGAACTGTCGTAGTGGCACGGCCCTGTCACTCCCCGGCCGGGCGGCGTCCGCGCGCGGGCGGGCGTACGGTCGGAAGCATGCGCATTGTCATCGCTGGGGGTCATGGTCAGATCGCGCTGCGGCTGGAGCGGCTGCTCGCCGCGCGCGGGGACGAGGTCGCGGGCATCATCCGCAAGGCGGAACAGGCGGACGACCTGCGGGCCGTGGGCGCCGAACCGGTCGTGCTGGACCTGGAGTCGGCGTCGGTGGAGGAGGTCGCGGAGCGCCTGCGGGGCGCGGACGCGGCGGTGTTCGCGGCGGGCGCGGGCCCGGGCAGCGGGGTGGCCCGCAAGGACACCGTCGACAAGGGCGCGGCGGTCCTGCTGGCGGACGCGGCGGTCCGCGCGGGCGTACGCCGCCATGTGGTCGTCTCGTCCTACGGCGCCGACCCCGACCGCAAGGGCGACGAGGTCTTCGACGTGTATCTGCGTGCCAAGGGCGAGGCGGACGCCTACGTCCAGGGTCTGGACGCCCTCGACTGGACCATTCTGCGCCCGGGTTCGCTGACGGACGACGCGGGCACGGGCCAGGTCCGGCTGGAGGCGCGCACGGGCCGGGGCTCGGTCCCGCGGGACGACGTGGCCGCCGTCCTGGCCGAGTTGCTGGACACCCCGGCGACGGCCGGCCTGACCCTGGAGCTCATCGGCGGGTCGACGCCGGTGTCGGTGGCGGTGAAGTCGGTGGCGGGCAACTGAGCCACGGGACCGGGGTGTTGCGGGCCGCTCCCGGCACGGGGGCGGCCGCTTCCACAGCTTCGGGACCCCTAGAACAGGGGCAGTTGGCCGGGGATGTCCGGCACGACGTAGCCGTCCAGCGACGGCTGGACCGCGTCCAGTTGCGCGGGACGGCGGGAGCCGGGGCAGGAGACGAGCCGGCCGCTCTCCCGCGTCCCGGGCGGGTCGTGCCGCGCGAACCGCCCGGCGACGACGGCGATCTCGCGGCGGCACTCCGGGCAGGTTCTGCGGCGGCTGGACATGGGCTCAGTGTGCCCCAGTGCGCCGCCCGGGTACGAGGTCGCGCCGCGCGGCCCGCTCGCCGCGCGCAAACGCGCCCGTCTCCCTAGCATCCGTACATGTGGCACATACCTTCGAGGAACTCGTGGAGAAGCAGCGCGCGGCCGACGAGGCACACGCCAGGGTCCTGCATCTGCGGGACGCCTACGGCGCGCCCACGGCCGCGCCCTGGTCGGAGACCCAGACCGACACCTACGAAACGGCGTGGCGCGCCTGGCGCGACCTCGCCCGTGACGTCCAGGCCGCGGTGACCGAGTACGCCAAGGACGAGGGCAGACCCCGCAACGGCGTCGAGGCCGAGGTGAAACAGGCCGCGAAGACGCCCCAGGAGGCGCCGGAGACCGGTGGGGCGACGCCCGGCGCGGACGAGTGAGGACCGAGCGGGCGGGCCCTCAGGCGCCGGCCGGCGTCGCCTGTCGGCTCAGCCCCGGCGCGGCGCCGTTGCCGTCGGCTTGGGACCGAACCGGGCCGTCTTGAGCCAGCGCCGCATCGCCGTGGCCATGGGGCGCTCGACGAAGCGGTGCACGACGTAGCAGAGCGCGACCAGTCCGACGACCGTTCCCACGATCAGCAGCCGGGGGTCGACCCGGTCGCCGAAGTGGTGGGCGACAGTCAGGCCTATGGGGCTGTGCAGCAGGTAGAGCGGGAACGTGAGGGTGCCCGCGACGCTCAGCCACCGCCAGCGGATCCGGCTGGTCCAGCCGAGCGCGATCGCGGCGATCGCCAGGAAGAAGAACGTGATCAGCAGCACCAGCCAGCCGCGCCACGGGGACCACTCGTTCCAGCTGATGCGGCCGCCGCCGGGCGTCAGCAGGAAGTGCAGCGCCAACAGCCACGACATGCCGACGATGCCCCACAGCAGCGGAGTCGGGCGGAAACGATACATCAGGTAGAAGGCCATGCCGGCGATGAAGTAGGGCGCCGACGGCGGGTTGACCAGCAGCGACAGCAACGGCAGGTCGGCGGCGGGCGCGAGGACCGCGCCGACCGTCCACAGCCCGCAGAAGATCACGACCCGCTGGTAGGTGAGGCCCTTCCACACGACCACCGCGAAGGTGAGGTAGAAGCACAGCTCCGGCCAGAGCGTCCAGTACACCGAGTCCAGGTTCTCCACACCGAGCGGCTTCTGGAGCATGGTGAGGTTCGCGAAGAGCACCCGGGGCTCGGTGCTGCCGAACGGGGCGTTGGCGAAGTAGATGGCCGCCGCCGACACGACGACCCCGATCCAGTACATCGGGTACAGACGGGTGACGCGTGAGATGAAGAAGTCACGCGGGGTGCGCCCCCAGGCGCTCATGCAGATGACGAAGCCGCTGATCAGGAAGAACAGGTCGACGCCGAGCCGTCCGTAGGCGAAGTAGGCGTGCGCGTCGGGAAAGATGCTGTCGTACGGCCGACCCCACAGGGTCTGCATCGTCTTCGGCTTCTGCCCGATGAAGTGGAAGAGCACCACCGCCAGCGCCGCCATGAAGCGGAGCCCGTCCAGCGCGGCCAGGCGTTGCCCGCGGCCGGACGACCCGGTCACGACGACCCGCCCGCTCGGGGCCGGCTGCGCCGGCAGGGCCTTCAGGGCGGCCGATCCCTCACCTTCCCGTTCCGTGGCCGTGTCGACCGTTCCTGTGGGGTGCGTCTGCGTCATCCGTCTACCGTTCGGATCGTCGTCTGTGAGTCGGCTGTGACCAGCCTGACATCATGACCAGCGGGCGGATGGAAGGGTTGTGAGGACCGGGCGAAATTCCTCGGCCCGGGAACCCTTCCGGCCGACCACCGAAGCACTCCTGCCCGTGAAACGGCGTTTCCTCTCCCCCGTATGGGCTTCGTCACGCCATGGCCTCCGTCACGACGGAGACGACCGCGGCGGCCGAGGGGGAGGAGCGGGCAGGAGACGGGCAAGGTGAAGGGCCCGTGGCCTACTGTGTCAGTAGGCCACGGGCCCTTCGTTCCCGTGTGGCGGCGCCAGGATTCGAACCTGGGAAGGCTGAGCCGGCAGATTTACAGTCTGCTCCCTTTGGCCGCTCGGGCACACCGCCGGGGTTGCTGCCGTTCGAACCGCTTTTCGGCGGTGCTCCCTGGCAACGACGTAAACGATACCTGATGCACAGGGGTGCTTCGCCACCTGGATTCCGCACCGCTCCGAGGGGGCCGGGTGGCTAGGCTTGTCCGGATGCGGCCCGCGCCTCCCGCGGGCTCGGCGGCAGCCCCCACCGACGCCGACACGCATCCGATACGCACCCCGATACAAGGAGCCACAGGACATGGCCGACTCCAGTTTCGACATCGTCTCGAAGGTCGAGCGGCAGGAGGTCGACAACGCCCTCAACCAGGCCGCCAAGGAGATCTCCCAGCGTTACGACTTCAAGGGCGTCGGCGCCTCGATCTCATGGTCCGGTGAAAAGATTCTGATGGAGGCGGACTCCGAGGGCCGGGTGACGGCTGTCCTCGACGTGTTCGAGTCGAAGCTGATCAAGCGCGGGATCTCGCTGAAGGCGCTGGAGGCGGGGGAGCCGCAGCTCTCCGGCAAAAGGTACAAGCTCTTCGCGGAGATCAAGGAGGGCATCTCCCAGGACAACGCGAAGAAGGTGGCGAAGCTCATCCGCGACGAGGGCCCCAAGGGCGTCAAGGCCCAGGTACAGGGCGACGAACTGCGCGTCAGCTCCAAGAGCCGCGACGACCTGCAGGCCGTCATCGCCCTGCTGAAGGGTCAGGATTTCGACTTCGCGCTGCAGTTCGTGAACTACCGGTAGGTCGTACGGGTCGGGTGGGTGCCCCGACGGTGCCCGCCCTCCCTGCCCCTCCCGCGGCCGGCCGCCCGCTCAGTCGCGCGAATGGCCGAACAGGATGCGGTAGACGATCAGCAGCACCAGCGAGCCGCCGATCGCCGCGGCCCAGGTGGCGCCGTCGTAGAAGTCCTTGCTGATGGGGTGGTCCAGCCAGCGGGCGGAGATCCAGCCGCCGAGGAACGCGCCCGCGACGCCGATGACGGTCGTGCCGATGAGACCGCCGGGGTCCCGGCCCGGCAGCAGGACCTTGGCGACGACGCCGGCCAACAGCCCCAGAATGATCCAGCTGATGATGCCCATGCCCTGAACCTGCCCTTCCGCGCTGTTGCCCGCACTGTCCCCGGACTGTGATGTTGCTCGCGGCCCGCTCGGCCCGTCCGCAGTGCGTCCACCGCACGTTCACGCCGTGTCGACCTGGACGACGCCTTGACGACGCCCAGCGGTTCCCCGGCTCAGTAGGGTGCGGCCCATGACGCAGTCCGAATCCGCCGAGCTGAGGCGCACCCTGGGCGTCGGGGACGCCGTGGTCATCGGGCTCGGCTCGATGGTCGGCGCCGGCATCTTCGCCGCGCTCGCCCCGGCCGCGCACACCGCCGGGTCAGGGCTGCTGCTCGGCCTGGCGCTCGCCGCGGTGGTCGCCTACTGCAACGCCGTGGCGTCGGCCCGCCTCGCCGCGCGGTACCCGGCCTCGGGCGGCACCTATGTGTACGGACGCGAGCGGCTGGGCCCGTTCTGGGGGTATCTCGCGGGCTGGTCGTTCGTGGTCGGGAAGACGGCCTCCTGTGCGGCGATGGCTCTGACGGTCGGGGCGTACGTCTGGCCGGGGCAGGCGCACGCGGTGGCGGTCGCGGCCGTGGTGGCGCTGACCGCGGTGAACTACGGCGGCATCCAGAAGTCGGCCTGGCTGACCCGGGTGATCGTGGCGGTGGTGCTGGCGGTCCTCGCCGCCGTGGTCGTCGTCTGTCTCGGCTCGGGGGAGGCCGACGCGGGGCGGCTGGACGTCGGGGCCTCCGGGGGTGTCGGCGGGGTGCTCCAGGCCGCGGGCCTGTTGTTCTTCGCGTTCGCCGGATACGCGCGGATCGCGACCCTGGGCGAGGAGGTGCGGGACCCCGCGCGGACCATTCCCCGCGCGATCCCGCTGGCGCTGGGCATCGCGCTGGCCGTCTATGTGTGGGTGGCGGTCGCCGTCCTCTCGGTGCTGGGGTCGGGCGCTCTGGGTGACGCGCAGGCACCGCTGGCCGACGCGGTGCGGGCGGCGGGGGCGCCGGGGCTGGTGCCGGTGGTCCGGGTCGGGGCGGTCGTGGCCGCGCTGGGGTCGCTGCTCGCCCTGATCCTGGGTGTCTCGCGGACGACGCTGGCCATGGCGCGCGACCGTCATCTGCCGGGCGCGCTGTCCGCCGTGCACCCGCGGTTCAAGGTGCCCCACCGGGCCGAACTGGCCGTGGGCGCGGTGGTCGCCGCCCTGGCCGCGACGGTGGACGTGCGGGGCGCGATCGGTTTCTCCTCCTTCGGTGTGCTGGCGTACTACGCGGTGGCCAACGCCTCGGCCTGGACCCTGGACGCGGCCCCGCTGCAGCGGGCGCTGCCCGCGCTGGGTCTCCTCGGCTGTGTGGTCCTGGCCTTCGCGCTGCCGGGGACCTCGGTGGTCGCGGGAGCGGGTGTGCTGGCGGTGGGGGTGGCGGCGTACGTGGTGCGGCGGTGGGTGGTGGGCCGGGAGGGGTGAGTGCGGGGCCGGCTGGCGCGGTCGCGCTCGCGGTGACGGGGGGGCAGGTCATGGGTGCCGGGCTGCGGCCATCTGTCATGGAAGCGCGGCCGCGGTCGCGGGACAGTGGTTCACGGTCGCGGGTCATGTGGCCATGGTGCGGGAGGCTACCGACACCCGGGGCGGCCTGTGGACAACCGGCCGGTTGTGGACAACGAGTCTCCGGCACGGGCCACCGTCCGGTTGTGGACAGCGAGTCCGGCCCGGGCCACCGGCCGGTCATGGGCAACGAGTCTCCGGCACCATTACCGGCCGGTCGTGAACAGCGCGGGTGCTGGAGGGTGTCGTCAGCGCGTCGCGAACGGCTGGTCCGTCGGGACGATCTCCCGGCCAAGCGGGAGCAAGGAGACCGGGATCAGCTTGAAGTTGGCGATGCCGAAGGGGATGCCGATGATCGTCACGCACAGGGCGATGCCGGTGACGATGTGGGCGAGGGCCAGCCACCAGCCCGCCAGGACCAGCCACAGGACGTTGCCGAGGCAGGAGGGGGCGCCCGCGTCCCGGCGCTCGACCGTGGTGTGGCCGAAGGGCCAGAGGGCGTAGACGCCGATGCGGAAGGCCGCGATGCCGAACGGGATGCCGATGATCGTGACGCACAGCAGAAGGCCCGCGAGCACGTAACCGAGGAACAGCCAGAAGCCGCTGAGGACGAGCCATATGACGTTCAGGATGGTCTTCACTGCTGGTGACCTGCCATCTTCTCGAGCCGGGCGATGCGCTCCGCCATCGGCGGGTGCGTGGAGAACATCTTGGACAGTCCCCGGCCCGGCCGGAACGGGTTCGCGATCATCATGTGGCTCGCGGTCTCGAGGCGGGGCTCGGGGGGCAACGGAAGCTGCTTGGTACCGAGTTCGAGCTTGCGCAGGGCTCCGGCGAGGGCGAGCGGGTCACCGGTGAGCTGGGCGCCCGACGCGTCCGCCTCGTACTCCCGGGAACGGCTGATGGCCAACTGGATGAGGGAGGCGGCGAGCGGGCCCAGGAGCATGATCAGCAGCATGCCGAGGAGGCCGGGTCCGTCGTCGTCGTCGGAGCGGCCGATCGGGACGAGCCAGGCGAAGTTGACGAGGAACATGATCACGGAGGCGAGGGCGCCGGCGACCGAGGAGATGAGGATGTCGCGGTTGTAGACGTGGCTCAGTTCGTGGCCGATGACGCCGCGCAGCTCCCGCTCGTCGAGGAGGCGCAGGATGCCCTCCGTGCAGCACACGGCGGCGTTGCGCGGGTTGCGGCCGGTGGCGAAGGCGTTGGGGGCCTCGGTCGGGGAGATGTACAGCCGCGGCATGGGTTGGCGGGCCTGGGTGGAGAGCTCGCGGACCATGCGGTACAGGCCGGGGGCCTCGAACTCGCTCACCGGGCGGGCGCGCATCGCGCGGAGTGCCAGCTTGTCGCTGTTCCAGTACGCGTACGCGTTGGTGCCCAGCGCGACGAGGACCGCGACGACGAGCCCCGCTCGGCCGAAGAGACTGCCGATGACGATGATGAGTGCGGACAGTCCTCCGAGGAGTACTGCGGTCCTGAGCCCGTTGTGCCGGCGGTGCACGGTACGCCCTCCAAGTCGTGCGGCAGGGGCAACCCTTTGCTCGCTGATCTGCGGTCCTGCTGGTGTCACTAGGGGACACGTCCAGTGGACCCTCCCGTCTGTGACAACGCCAGGCGGCGATCGCGAGTTCCCTGGTGCGGGCAGGGGCGGGCGTGGGCCGTCCGGGTGACGGCCCACGTGGCGCGCGAGGCGAGGGCTCAGAACAGCGTCGTGTCGGCGAAGCGCAGGACCAGTTGGGGGGCTCCGGAGAGGGCGATGGCGAGGACGGCGGTGACGGCGAGGGCGGCCGTCAGGGGCGCGGGAACGCGGTGCTCGCGGGGTTCGCCCTCGGGGGCGCGGAACAGCAGGGCCGTCCACTGGAGGTAGTAGTACAGGGCGATCACGACATTGACGGCCATGACGACGGCGAGCCAGCCGAGGCCCGCGTCGACGGCGGCGGAGAAGACGGTGACCTTCGCGAAGAGGCCGATGATGCCCGGCGGCAGTCCGGCGAGGCAGAGCAGGAAGAAGGCCAGGAGCAGTGCGGAGAGCGGGTTCCTGGCGTACAGGCCCCGGTAGTCCGTGATGCGGTTCGCGCGGCTTGCACGGCCGACCAGGGCGGCCACCGCGAAGGCGCCGAGGTTCACGGCGGCGTACATCAGCGCGTAGGCGACGGTGGAGCCGACGGCGTGCTCGGGGTCGCCGGTGTACGCGGCGGCGGCGATCGGGACGAGGAGGTAGCCGGCCTGGCCCACGGAGGACCAGGCGAGCAGGCGTACGGCGCTGTACGCGCGCGTGGCCTGCTGGCGCAGGGCGCCGACGTTGCCCACGGTCATGGTGAGGGCGGCCAGCGCGGCGAGGGCCGGACCCCAGACATGGGCGTAGGACGGGAAGGCGACGACCGTGACGAGGACGAGGCCGGAGAAGCCGACCGCCTTGCCGACGACCGACAGGTAGGCGGCGACGGGGAGGGGCGCGCCGACGTAGGTGTCGGGGACCCAGAAGTGGAAGGGGACGGCGGCCGTCTTGAAGGCGAAGCCGACGAGGGTGAGCACGACGCCGGTCTGGGCGAGGGTGTCCAGTTGTCCGTCGACGTGCCGGATGCGGTCGGCGACCAGGGTGAGGTGCAGGGTTCCGGTGGTGGCGTAGACGAAGCTGATGCCGAGCAGGCTGACGGCGGTGGCGGTGACGGAGGACAGGAAGAACTTCAGGGCCGCTTCGGAGGACTTGCGGTCGCCGTGCCGGATGCCGACGAGGGCGAAGGCGGGCAGGGAGGCGACCTCCAGGGCGACGATCAGGGTGGCGAGGTCGCGGGAGGCGGGAAGGAGGGCGGCGCCGGCGGCGGAGGACAGCAGCAGGAACCAGAACTCGCCTTCGGGCAGGCGGCCGCGCGCGTCCTTCAGGGCGGTGACGGACAGGAGCGCGGCGAGCAGTGCTCCGCCGAGGACCAGGAGCTGGATGACCAGGGTGAAGCGGTCGGCGGTGTAGCTGCACGCGCGCGGGGCGCCGGTCAGGCAGAAGGTGGAGCGGTCGGCGTCGAGGAGGGGAAGCAGGAGGGCAGTGGAGGCGGCGAGGCCCGCGACCGAGAACCAGCCGAGGAGCGGCTTCCTTCCGTGGGACACGAACAGGTCGGCGACGAGGACGACGAGGCCGACGACCGCCGCGAGGGTGGGCGGGGCGATCGCCAGCCAGTCGACGGACTGGACCACGGAGGGGGCGGCCAGGGAGCTCATCGGGTGCCTCCTGCGAGGAGCTGCTGTACGGCCGGATCGGTCAGGCCGAGGAGTGCCTTCGGCCAGAGGCCGGCGACGACGGTGAGGACGACGAGCGGCGTCCAGGCGGCGAACTCGTAGTGGCGGACGTCGGGGAGCCGCGGCGCGTCCTGCGGGACGGCTCCCATGCAGACGCGGCGGACCACGACGAGGAGGTAGGCGGCGGTGAGCAGAGTGCCGAAGGCGCCGATCGCGGTGAAGGCGAGGAAGGCGGGCCGGCTGAGGTCGTCGGCCGGGTCGAAGGCGCCGAACAGGGCGAGCATCTCCCCCCAGAACCCGCCGAGGCCGGGCAGGCCCAGGGAGGCGACGGCGGCGAAGGCGAGGAGGCCGCCGAGGCGCGGTGCCTTGCCGTAGAGCGCCGCACCGGTCTCCTCGGCGAGAGTGTCGAGGTCGGTGGTGCCGGTGCGGTCCTTCAGGGCGCCGACCAGGAAGAAGAGCAGGCCGGTGATGAGGCCGTGGGCGATGTTGGCGAACAGGGCGCCGTTGACGCCGGTCGGGGTGGTGGAGGCGATGCCGAGGAGGACGAAGCCCATGTGGCCGACGGAGGAGTAGGCGATCAGGCGCTTGAGATCGCCCTTCGCGCCCCGTTTGGCGAGGGCCAGGCAGGCCAGCGACCCGTAGATGATCCCGACGACGGCGAACGCGGCGAGGTAGGGCGCGAAGGTGTGGAAGCCGTCGGGCGCGACCGGCAGGAGGATCCGGACGAACCCGTACGTACCCATCTTGAGCAGGACACCGGCGAGGAGGACCGAGCCGACGGTCGGGGCGGCGGTGTGGGCGTCGGGCAGCCAACTGTGCAGCGGCCACATCGGCGTCTTGACCGCGAGCCCGATACCGACCGCCAGAACGGCGGTGACCTGCACCGACGTGGTCAGCGACCGGCCGTTGTCAGTGGCGAGTGCCACCATGTCGAACGTGCCCGCCGTGATTCCGATCAGGAGCAGGCCGAGCAGCATGACCACGGACCCGAGCAGTGTGTACAGGATGAACTTCCAGGCCGCCCGGGTCCGGCCCTCGCCGCCCCAGCGGGCGATGAGGAAGTACATCGGGATCAGGACCATTTCGAAGGCGAGGAAGAACAGCAGCAGGTCGAGGACGGCGAAGGTGGCGAGGGTGCCGGACTCCAGGACGAGCAGCAGCGCCACGAAGGCCTTCGGGCTGGGGCCCGAGGGCAGGTTGAAGTACGAGTACAGCGCGCAGAGGAAGGTCAGCAGCGCGGTCAGGACCAGAAGGGGGAGGGAGATGCCGTCGATGCCGAGGTGGATGCGCACGTCGAGTGCGGGGATCCAGCTGATGTCGGTCGTGGCCTGCATCTTCGACGGCTGGTCGTGGTCGAAGCCGAGCGCGAGGACGACCGCGGCGATGAGGATCGCACCGGTCACGGTCACGCCGTGCCGCAGCACGGCCTGCTCGGGTGACTTCCCCTTCAGCCCGGGTGGGGCCGGCAGGAGAGCGGCGACGGCGCCGAGGAGCGGGCCGACGACGATGAACGCCAGAAGGAACTGCATCACGGACTCGCTGATATCGATCACGCCTGCTCACGCTCCCGTGGCGACGAGGAGGGCGGCGACCGCCAGGACGACGGTGCCGGCGAGCAACGCGCTCACATAGGTCTGGACGTTGCCGGTCTGGGCGCGCCGTACGGCGGCACCGAGCCAGCGGGGCAGGGTGCCCGCGCCGCTCACATAGGTGTCGACGACCTCGCGGTCGAGGAACCGGACGAGAGTCGCCCCGCCCTGCACCGGGCGGACGAACAGCACCCGGTAGACGGCGTCCAGGTGGAAGCCGGCGGCCGCGTGGCGGTGCAGCGGGCCGAGCAGCAGTCGGCCGGGGTCGGCCGGGTCGGGAGCGGAGGCGATGTCTCCGTAGGCGGGCACGTGGGTCGCGATGGCCTCGGCCTCCACCTGACCGGCGTCGCCCTCGGGGTGGGCGGCGACGGCACCCAGGGGGACGCGGGCGGCCAGCGCCGTGAGGTGCCGCCAGGCGGCGTGTACGGCGAGGCCGCCGATCAGTGCCGCACCCGTGCCGAGGACGGAGGTGGTGAGGGTAGGGGCGAGATCACGGCCGTCGAACCAGTCGGGCAGCGAGCGGTGGGCGAGCCCGCCCAGGGCGAGCGAGGGCACGGCGAGCACCCACAGGACGACGGTCATCGTCAGCGGCTGGCGGCCGTGGTCGGGGGCGTGGACGCCCCGGCCGCGGAAGGCCAGCAGCCACAGGCGCGTCGCGTAGGCGGCGGTGAGGAGGGCGGTGAGCAGACCGGCGACGAGGACGATCCAGCCCGCGGCGGCGGGGGCGTGCTCGGCGTGACCGGTTGAGGCGTGCTCGGCGGCGCCCAGGACCGACTCCTTCGAGAAGAACCCGCTGAACGGCGGGATCGCGGCGAGCGCGAGGAGCGCCACGGTCATCGTCCAGTAGGCGTCGGGGACGCGGTCGCGCAGGTGGCTCATGCGGGACATGGCGGCCAGGGAGTTGGTGCCGGCGGCGTGGATGATCACGCCGGCGGCGAGGAACAGCAGCGCCTTGAAGGCGCCGTGCGAGAGGAGGTGGAAGACGGCGGCACCGCGGTCGCCGACGGCGAGGGCGCCGGTCATGTAGCCGAGCTGGCCGATCGTCGAGTAGGCGAGGACGCGCTTGATGTCGTCCTGGGCGAGCGCGGCGAGAGCGGAGCCGGCCATCGTGACGGCGGCCATGACGGCGAGGACGACCATCGCGGCCTGGGAGGCCTCGAACACCGGGAGGAGACGGGCGATGAAGTAGACACCGGCGGCGACCATCGTCGCGGCGTGGATCAGCGCGGAGACGGGTGTGGGGCCCGCCATCGCGTCCGGGAGCCAGGTGTGCAGCGGGAACTGCGCCGACTTGCCCGCCACACCGGCCAGGAGCAGCAGGGCGACGAGCGTGGGGTGGTCGAGTCCTCCGTGGGCGACGGCGCCGAGGACCTTCGTGATCCGGAAGGAGCCGGCGTCGGTGGCCAGGGCGAACAGGCCGATGAGGAAGGGGACGTCGCCGAGTTTGGTGACGAGGAAGGCCTTGATCGAGGCGGCGCGGGCCTCGGGGGTCTCCCAGTAGTGGCCGACCAGGAAGTAGGAGCAGATGCCCATGACCTCCCAGCCGACCAGCAGCACGATCAGGTCGCCGGAGTAGACGACCAGGAACATCGCGGAGGTGAACAGGGAGACGAGCGCGGCGTACGAGGGGTAGCGCGGGTCCTCGCGGAGGTAGCCGGTCGAGTAGATCTGCACGCAGGAGGCGACGAGGCCGACGAGGACGGCGACGAGGGCGGCGAAGCCGTCGACGTGCAGGGCGAGTTCGATCGGGATGGAGCCGGTGGGGGTGAGTTCGGTGGCCGCGTCGACGGCCGCGTCCCCGCCCTGTCGTGCGGCGACCAGGGCGGCCAGGACGAGGGAGGTGAGGGTCGGCAGGACGGCGAGCGGGCGGACGAAGCCGGGCGCCGTGCGGCCGAGGAGCAGGCCGGCGACGGCGCCGAGGAACGGCAGGAGGGGGACGAGGACGGCGAGGGTGGTCGTGGTCACGCGGTGGCCTCAGCCTTCTCAGCCGCAGGGGTGGCGCTGTCGTCGCCGTCGTCGGGTTCGTGGCCCTCGGCGGTGTCGCGGAGCTTGTCGATGTCCGCGGTGCCGCGGTTGCGGTGGACGGCGAGGACGATCGCCAGGCCGATACCGATCTCGGCGGCGGCGATGGCGATGGTGAACAGGGTGAGGGCCTGGCCGGAGTGCAGGGTCTCCTCGGCGGTGCGGCTGAGCCACACGTCGAAGGCGACCAGGTTGAGGTTGACGGCGTTGAGCATCAGCTCGACCGACATCAGGACCAGGATCGCGTTGCGGCGGGCCAGGACGCCGTACAGGCCGGTGCAGAAGAGGAGCGCGGAGAGGACGGCGGGATAGGCGAGGTGCATCAGCGGGCACCTTCCTGCTCGGAACTCTCTGTGACCGTCCGGGAACTCTTGGTGGCAGGTGGGGCGTTCACAGGAGGAGAGCCCTGCTCCGCCTGCGCCTTGCGGGACAGGACGATCGCGCCGACCAGGGCTGCGAGGAGGAGGACGGAGAGGGCCTCGAAGGGGAGGACCCAGTGCTGGAAGAGGCTCGCGCCGGTGACCTTGGTCGAGCCGGCGGCGGGGCCGTCCAGGTCGATCCAGGTCGTGCGGAAGGCGTCGACGACGACCCAGACCAGGGCGGCCGCGGCGGCGACGGCCACGGCGAGGGCGGCCCAGCGGTTGCCGGAGTCGGCATCCGGGGAGCGGCCGATGGGGGCCCGGGTGAGCATCAGTCCGAACAGGAGGAGGACGACGACGGAACCGACGTAGATGAGGACCTGCACCCAGGCGATGAACTCGGCGGTGAGCAGGAGGTACTCGACCGCCAGGCCGCCGAGGGCGACCACCAGCCACAGGGCGGCGTGGACCAGCTGCCGCGTGGTGACGGTGACGAGGGCGGCGCCGAAGGTGACCAGGCCGACGAGGAGGAAGGCGATCTCGACGCCGGTCGGGGAGAGGAAGCCGTGCGGTGCCTGCGCGAGGGTCACGACCGG
Source organism: Streptomyces sp. NPDC030143 (assembly GCF_055573695.1). Classification (NCBI taxonomy): domain Bacteria; kingdom Bacillati; phylum Actinomycetota; class Actinomycetes; order Kitasatosporales; family Streptomycetaceae; genus Streptomyces; species Streptomyces sp. NPDC030143. Next base: position 9,327 of record NZ_JBVIAY010000010.1, on the reverse strand, counting down.
CCCTCCTGCGGCTCGGCCTGCGCGGCGGCGAGCTTCTCCGCCGTCTTGCGGGCGGCGGCGATCTCCTTGGGTTCCTCCGCGCCGGGGTCGAGGGCGGGCGGGGCCGGCACGGTCCACATCCACTCGCGGAGCTTGTCGCGTTCGTGGGTGAGGTCGCGGATGTCGGTCTCGGCGTACTCGAACTCCGGGGACCAGAACAGGGCGTCGAAAGGGCAGACCTCGATGCAGATACCGCAGTACATGCACAGCGAGAAGTCGATGGCGAACCGGTCGAGGACGTTGCGGCTGCGTTCGCGGCCGCCGGGGGTCGCCGCCGGGACCGTCTCCTTGTGGGAGTCGATGTAGATGCACCAGTCGGGGCACTCTCGGGCGCAGAGCATGCAGACCGTGCAGTTCTCCTCGAACAGGCCGATCACGCCCCGGGTGCGGGGTGGAAGGTCGGGCTGGACGTCCGGGTACTGCTCGGTGACGGTCCTGCGCGTCATCGTGCGGAGGGTGACGGCCAGGCCCTTGGCCAGGCCACTCCCTGGGATGGGGGCCATGGTTACTGGATCACCACCTTGACGACGCCGGTGAGGGCGATCTGGGCGAGGGAGAGGGGGACGAGGAGCGTCCAGGAGAGCTTCTGGAGCTGGTCCTCGCGCAGGCGCGGGTAGGTGACGCGGAGCCAGATCACGACGAAGGCGAGGAGCGCGGTCTTCAGGAGGGTCCACACCCAGCCGAGACCGTCGGCGCCCCAGGGGCCGTGCCAGCCGCCCAGGAACAGGACGGTGGTCAGGCCGCACAGGACGACGATGCCGGCGTATTCGGCGAGGAGGAACAGGGCGAAGCGCAGGCCGGTGTACTCGGTGTACGCGCCGAAGATGATCTCCGAGTCTGCGACGGGCATGTCGAAGGGGGGCCGTTGCAGTTCGGCGAGGCCGGCGACGAAGAAGACGATCGCGCCGACGATCTGCCAGGGCAGCCACCACCACTCGAAGGCGTCGAGGATGCCGGGGATCGACACGGTCCCGGCCGCCATCGCCACCGAGGCGGCGGTGAGCAGCATCGGGAGTTCGTAGGCGAGGAGCTGTGCGGCGGTGCGCAGGCCGCCGAGGAGGGAGAACTTGTTGGCGCTGGCCCAGCCGGCCATCAGGGAGCCGAGGACGCCGACGCCCATCACGGCGAGGACGAAGAAGACGCCCGCGTCGACGACCTCGCCGACCGCGCCCTCGCCGGGGCCGATGGGGATGGCGAGGAGAACGAGCAGGTACGGCAGGAGGGCGACGGCCGGGGCTAGCTGGAAGATGCGCCGGTCCGCGCCCGCGGGGACGACGTCCTCCTTCTGCGCGAACTTCACGCCGTCGGCGATGAGCTGGGCCCAGCCGTGGAAGCCGCCGGCGTACATCGGACCGAGGCGGCCCTGCATGTGGGCCATCACCTTGTGCTCGGTCTGACCGATGATCAGGGGGAAGGTGAGGAAGACGACGAAGACGACCAGGAGTCGCAGGGCGACGTCGAGAGCGTCGTTCACTGCCGGCCTCCTCGGGGGGTGTCGGGGGTGGGGTCGTCGGGGGCGGTGTCGTCGGACGCGGTGTCGTCGGACGCGGTGTCGTCGGACGCGGTGTCGTCGGACGCGGTGTCGTCGGACGCGGTGTCGTCGGGCGTGGTGTCGTCGGACGCGGTGTCGTCGGGGGCGGGCGTGTCCTCCGGGGGACTCGAGGAGGAAGGGGCCTTGGCCGGGCCCCTGGCCGTGTCCCGAGCCGGGGCCGGGTCGTCGAAGGCGGGGCGGGCGCGGTGCCAGGGGGCGTCGGAGCTGCGGGGGGTCGTGGCGGGGCGGGCGGGCGTGGCTCGGCCGGCCTCGGGTGGGGCCGCCTGCTGCTGCCGCTGGCTCGCCGAGCCTGCGGACGCGCTGCGTGCGCGACGGGGGCCCGCCGAGGGCCGCGCGGTCGCCTGGCCCGATGGGGCCGCCGGGGGCCGTGCGGTCGCCGGGGGCCGTGCGGTCGCCGCGGGCTCCGCGGACTGCCGGAGGTCTGCGGACTCGGCGGGTTCCGCCGAATCGGTGGGTTCCGCCGACTCAGCGGGTTCGGCGGGTTGCGTGGGTTCCGCCGTCTCCGCGGGTTCGGGGGAATGTACGAGTTCCGCCGTCTCCGCCGGTTCGGCGGGCTTCTGGGTTTCCTCGGGCTCCGCCGGTGCGGCGGGCTTCACAGGTGCCACCGTCTCCGCCGGTGCAGCGGGCTTTGCCGGTTCGGCGGGCTTTGCCGGTTCGGCGGGCTTCGCGGATTCCGCCGTTTCCGCCGGTTCCGGTGGGGTCGCCCCCGGTGCCGGGGGCGGGGTCTCGGCCCGTTGGGACGCCGAGCCCTCGCTCACGCTCCGGGACCGACGCGGGCCGGACGGGCTCCTCGGCGGGCGGGGCGGTGCCGCTTCCGGTCCGGCCGCCGAGTCCGCCGTTTGCGGCACGGCTGCCTGACCGGCCTGGTCGGCCGCTTGCGACCCGGTCGCCTGGGCCGCCTGGGCCTGAGCCGCCTGACCGGTCACGTCGGACGGGGTCGTCGTGGTCCTCGGCGCCGTTCCGGCCGTGTCGTCAGCGGCCGTGTTCGGAGCGGGCGGGTTGGGAGCGGGCGTCGGGGCCTGGCTGGCGGAGCCCTCCGCCGCGGTCCGCGCACGCCGCACCGGACGATCCCCCGCTGCCCTCGCCGGGCGATCCCCCGCTGGGTGGGGCGGGCGTTCTCCCGCTGGGCGGGGCGGGCGTTCGCCGGTGCCGCGGCTTGCGGCCGAGGCCCGGGTCGGGCGGGCCGGGGCGGGCGGGAGTTGGCCCTTGAGGGGGCCCCACTCGTTGGGGTCGGGGACGCCCGGCGGGAGCATCTGGCGCCGCTTGGGGCCGCCGTGCTCGGACTCGCCGGGTTCCTTCGCGCCGGGCCAGGCCTTGGCGACGCGGGCCGCGAGGACGAAGTCCTTGCGGAGGGGGTGGCCCTCGAAGCCCTCCGGGAGGAGGAGGTGGTCGAGGGCCGGGTGGTCGGTGAAGTGGACGCCGAACATCTCGTGCGTCTCGCGCTCGTGCCAGGCCGCGCCCGCGTAGACGCCGACGGCGGAGGGAAGGGCCGGGGTCTCGTGCGGGACCGTCGTGCGCAGCATCAGTCGGCGCACCGGGGCGAGGGCGACGACGTGTGCGGAGACGCGGAAGCCCGTGCCGGGTTCGTCGACGGCGCTCAGCCAGTCGAAGTAGGTGCAGCCGAGGCGGTCGCGGGCGGTCTCCAGCGCCGTGATCCAGGAGGCGGGGGGGACGTCGACGGTCAGGACCTCGTACGACTCCTCGGCCGTGGACTCGGGGCCGAAGAGATCCTCGGCGGTGGCGGGCAGCCAGCCGGCCGCGGTCATCGGGCGTCACCTTCCGGGGCCGGGGGCTGCACCAGCCCGCTCTGCAGCGCGGCCGCCGAGGGGCGCGAGGTGCCGTACCGCTCGCCCAGGGACTCCCGGGCGATCTTCTCCTGGAGCTTGAGGATGCCCTGGAGCAGCGCTTCGGGGCGCGGCGGACAGCCGGGGACGTACACGTCCACGGGGATGATCTGGTCGACGCCCTTGGTCACCGAGTAGGAGTCCCAGTAGGGGCCGCCGCAGTTGCTGCACGCTCCGAAGGAGATGACGTACTTCGGCTCGGGCATCTGTTCGTAGAGGCGTTTGACGGCCGGGGCCATCTTGTCGGTGACCGTGCCCGAGACGACCATCAGGTCGGCCTGGCGGGGGCCGGGCGCGAAGGGGATGACACCGAGGCGGATGAAGTCGTGGCGGGCCATCGACGCGGCGATGAACTCGATCGCGCAGCAGGCGAGACCGAAGTTGAAGACCCACAGGGAGTAGCGGCGGCCCCAGTTCAGGACCACCTTCATCGGTTCGGGGGCGAGGCGGGCGAGGGCGCCGAGCCGCTTCGGCTCGGGGAGCGCCACGGGCTCGGAGACAGACGGGTTCACGTCCATGTCAGGACGCCCTTCTTGTATGCGTAGAGCAGACCCACGGCGAGGAAGCCGAGGAAGACGAACATCTCCACCAGCGTGGTCGCGCCGTAGCCGGGGGCCGCGAAGACCGTCGCCCAGGGGAAGAGGAAGATCGAGTCGACCGCGAAGATCACGTACAGGAAGGCGTAGACGTAGTAGCGGACCTGGGTGTGGGCCCAGCCCTCGCCGACGGGGTCCACGCCGCACTCGTAGGTCAGGAGCTTCTCGGGGGTGGGGACCACGGGGCGCAGCAGGCGGCCCGCGCCGAAGGCGACCGCGACGAAGAGCACGCCGAGGGCGGCGAGCAGTCCGACGACCGCGTAGGCGTGGAAGTAGTCGTCCGACGCTACGACGACCGTCGAGTCCCTCAGCGCTGCGTGCGACGTCTGCGACACCGTCCGTCCCTCGCTCCCCGGCTCCGGCGTCGGCCTCGGCCTGTTCGACGATCTGTACGCACGGGAGTCTAGGGCCTGATAAAGGCACGGTAAGCAGGCCGTGGCGCCCGGGGCAACGGGGGTGGGGTTTTCCCCAGGCATCGGAGGTGGCGGACTCCATGGCGGACGGCCGCGCGGCGCGGCAGGCTGACCCGTATGACCGCACCCACGCCCGGCCCCGGACCGGCGCACCGGCCGACCCCGCACCCCGCGCCGCCCGCGCCACCCCCGCATCATCCGGCGCACCCGGCGCCACGCACGCATCCCACGCCACCCGGGTACCCCGGGCGCCCCGCGCCCCCGGAGCACCGGTCCGCCGTGCCTCCCGCGCCGTCGGCCGCCCCCGCCCCTTCCACGCCTCCCCGATCCCACGGTCACCCGGTATCCCCCACGCCTCCTGCGGCCCCCGCATCCCCCGCGCCCCCCATGGCTCCAGCGTCCCCCATCGCCCCAGCATCCCCTGCGGCCCCCTCGGCCCGGCATCACGCGGCGGCCGCACACGGGCGCCCCCTGCCGACCGTGCCCGCCGCCGGGCGGGAACCAGGGGCGGGTCGAGGGCCGGGAACCGGGTGGGGACCGGGAACCGGACCGGGGAAGGGGGCCGGGGCGGACGAGCGTCCGTTGCCGCCCGCCCGTCTCGCCTACGACGCGCAGACCTGGAAGGAGATCGCGCACCTCCTGACGAACCTGCCGATGTCGCTGGTCGGCTTCACCTATGTGATGACCGTGTTGCTCACCGGCGCCGCGCTCACCGTCACGGTGGTGGGGCTGCCGCTGCTCGCGCTCGGGCTGCTGGGGGCGCGGCTGATCGGCCGGTTCGAGCGCGGGCGTGCCCGGCTGCTGCTCGGGGTGCGCATCGACGAGCCGAGTCCGCTGCCGTTGCGCCGGGCGGGCAACTTCTTCCAGGGAATGTGGCTGGCGCTGAAGGACCCGGTGGCCTGGCGGACGGTGCTGTACGACTTCATCCGGCTGCCGTGGGGGGTCGTCACCTTCACCGTCGTCCTCACGTCCCTGTTCGTGCTGTGGCCGGTGCTGCCGTTCGTGGCGCGCGGGCTGACCAACGCGGACCGGGCGATGGTGCGGGCCCTGCTCTCGCCCTCCGACGAACTGGAACGACGGATCGCCGAACTGGAGTCCGACCGCGGGGTCGTGGTGGACACGGCCGCAGCCGACCTGCGGCGCATCGAGCGCGATCTGCACGACGGGGCGCAGGCACGGCTGGTCAACCTGGCGATGGGGCTGGGCCTGGCGAAGGAGAAGCTGCTGGAGGGCCAGGCCGACGACCTGGTGGCGGCCATGGTCGAGGAGGCGCACGGCGAGGTGAAGCTGGCGCTCCAGGAACTGCGCGACCTGGCCCGGGGCATCCACCCGGCCGTGCTGACCGACCGGGGCCTGGACGCCGCGCTGTCGTCGGTGTCGTCCCGTTGCACGGTCCCGGTCAAGGTGACGGTCGACCTGCCGTGCCGGCCCGCGCAGGCCATCGAGGGGATCGCCTACTTCACCGTCTCCGAGCTGCTGCAGAACGTCAGCAAGCACAGCGGGGCCGAGGCCGCCTCGGTGGACGTGTGGCGGGTGGAGAACCGGCTGCTCCTGCAGGTGCGGGACGACGGCCGGGGCGGCGCGCGGCTCGACGGCGGCACGGGGATGCGAGGGCTCGCGGAGCGGCTGGGCGCCGTGGACGGCCTGTTCGTCGTGGACTCGCCGGAGGGCGGTCCGACGACGGTGACGGCGGAGCTGCCCTGGCGGGACCGGGACCGGGACCGCAGCGACGCGACCGGCGCCGGGAGGTAGGGAAAACCCCCCTCCCGAGACGCCGACGGACTCCATGGCCCAGGGGCCCCGCCGCCGAGGAGGGTGGAGACAGGGACGACACCTGCGGACGACGAGTAGAACGGATCACGCCGATGGCCACGCACTACAGCGAGTACGGGGACCGCACCCGGTACGCCGACGGGTACCGGCCCGGCGACGGCGGGCGGCGGCACCGGCTGCCGCTCGCGCTGCGGGCTCCGGTCGAGGGGCGGGCCTGGCGCGAGCTCGCCTACGTGCTGCTGAGCCTGCCGATCGGCGTCGTCCTGTTCACCTTCGCCGTCACGATGCTCTCGCTGGGGGCGGGCCTGCTGGTGACGTTCCTCGGCATCCCGGTGCTGGCGGCGGGACTGGCCGCGTGCCGGGGGTTCGGGGCGCTCGAGCGGGTCCGGGCGCGCGGTTTGCTCGGCCTGGAGGTGGCCGCGCCGGAGCCGTTGCGCCAGCGCGGCAAGGGCGGCGCGCTGGCCTGGATGGGCGCCGTCCTGCGCAGCGGCACGTCGTGGCGGCACATGCTGTACGCGGTGCTGTACCTGCCGTGGGCGACGTTCTCCTTCTGCGTCACCGTGGTCCTCGCGACCACCGGCTGGTCGATGCTGACGTACCCGCTGTGGTTCTGGTTCTTCCCGATGTGGGGCGGCCAGGACGGCCTCCAGCTGTACGGGGACGAGCAGCACCGGATCTACCTCGACAACCCGTTCGAGATCGCGGTGACGGCGCTGGTGGGCCTGCTGGTCACCATGGCCGTGCCGTGGATCGTGCGGGCGCTGACGACGGTCGACCGGGTGCTGGTGCACGGACTGCTCGGACCGTCGCGGCTGGCGTCGCGCGTGGTGGAGCTGGAGTCGGACCGCGGGGTCGTCGTGGACGCGGCGGCGGCCGACCTGCGGCGCATCGAGCGGGACCTGCACGACGGGGCACAGGCGCGGCTGGTGGCGCTGGCGATGGATCTGGGGCTGGCCAAGGAGAAGCTGCACGAGGACCCGCAGACGGCGGCGCGGATGGTGGACGAGGCGCACGGTGAGGTGAAGACGGCGTTGCAGGAGCTGCGGGACCTGGCGCGCGGGATCCATCCGGCGGTGCTCACGGACCGGGGGCTGGACGCGGCGCTGTCGGCGGTGGCCTCGCGGTGTGCGGTGCCGGTGCGGGTGGAGGTGGACCTGGTGGAGCGGCCTGCTCCGGCGATCGAGGGGATCGCCTACTTCACCGTCTCCGAGCTGCTGCAGAACGTCAGCAAGCACAGTGGGGCGCGGACGGCGTCGGTGGACGTGTGGCGGGTGGACGAGCGGTTGTTGGTGCAGGTCGTGGATGACGGCGTGGGCGGGGCGGAGGCCTCCGGCGGGTCGGGGCTGGCGGGCTTGGCGGAGCGGGTGGATGCGGTGGACGGGATTCTGGTGGTGGATTCGCCGGTGGGCGGGCCCACGCGGGTGACGGCGGAGTTGCCCTGGCGGGCGGCGGGGGTCTGAGCGGGGGGTCGGAGGCAGGACCGAGCGGGGTTCGGGGGGATGGCTCAGCGGGGGTTCCGGGGCGGGCTGAGCGGGCGTCGGTGAGGGGTTCCTCGGAGGGGGCGGTGAGGGGCGGGGTCGGGGCGGTGAGGGGATTTCGCCCCCGCCGCTCCTACCCCTTTCCGTCCCCGTGGGCTCCGCCCCTTCGACCCCTACGGGATTCCACTCGGCCGCCGGGGTCCGGGACCCCGCCCCGGACCCCGGCGGAACCCTCCAGACCCCGACCGGACCCCACCCCGGACCCCGGCGGAACCCTCCAGACCCCGACGGGACCCACCCCCAGACCCCGGCGGGACCCCGCCCCGGACCCCGGAGGATCCCCCCGAACCCCGGAGGAGCCCCACCCCGGACCCCGGCGGGGCTGCGCCCCTGTGCTGCCCCGCATCGGCCCTGAAAGGGCCTCGTCCTCAAACGGCGGACGGGCTGAGTGCACCCACCCTCCGCCGAGCGCGCGCCCCGCCCCGCCCCGCCCCGATGATCGACAACCGGCCTCGCGGAGGCCGGAATGCGGTGGGTCGCGGCCGTATTCCCGTTGCCCGGGGACGGGTGGAACCGGATGCTGGAATGCTGGGCCCGGTGAACGGGACGGGCGGGTTGGCTGGGGGGCCGAGGATCGTGGAGGACAGGGTGCGGGTGGTCATCGCCGAGGACTCGGTGCTGCTGAGGGAGGGCCTGACGCGGTTGCTGACCGACCGGGGGCACGAGGTCGTCGCGGGGGTGGGCGACGCCGAGGCGCTGGTGAAGACGATCACCGAGCTGGACGCCGAGGGTGCCCTGCCCGACGTGGTGGTGGCCGATGTGCGGATGCCGCCCACGCACACCGACGAGGGGGTGCGGGCCGCCGTCCGACTGCGCAGGTCGCATCCGGGGCTCGGGGTGCTGGTGCTGTCGCAGTACGTGGAGGAGAGGTACGCCACGGAACTGCTGGCCGGTTCCAGTCGGGGGGTGGGATACCTGCTCAAGGACCGGGTGGCCGAGGTACGGGAGTTCGTGGACGCGGTGGTGCGGGTCGCCGAGGGGGGCACGGCGCTGGACCCCGAGGTGGTCGCGCAGTTGCTGGGGCGCAGCCGCAAGCAGGACGTGCTGGCCGGACTCACCCCGCGGGAGCGCGAGGTGCTGGGGCTGATGGCGGAGGGGCGGACCAACTCGGCGATCGCCAGACAGCTGGTGGTGAGCGACGGCGCGGTCGAGAAGCACGTCAGCAACATCTTCCTCAAGCTCGGGCTGTCGCCGAGCGACGGGGACCACCGGCGGGTGCTCGCGGTGCTGACGTACCTGAACTCGTGATCATGGCCTTTCAGGGCGCCGGGCCGGCTCGCACCAGTGACCGTCGAGCGAATCACCGAGGAAGGCGACCCTTACCGACGTAGGGTTGATCCTGGAGGGCCTTCGGGAAGGTCCCTCCGGGGACAGCCGCCTCGAGGGAGGTCCAGTTCAGTGACCAGTCAGGTCAGCAGCCCAGCGGAACAGGCCGACGGAGCCGACGGAACCGTCGTGGGAGAGCAGCGCAAACCGGGCGGGGCGAAGGATGTTCGTCGTCTCGATCGGGTGATCATCAGGTTCGCGGGTGACTCGGGTGACGGGATGCAGCTCACCGGGGACCGGTTCACC
>NZ_JBVIAY010000009.1:283697-301312 GCF_055573695.1 Streptomyces sp. NPDC030143 | reverse complement strand
GACGCGCCGTTCAACCCGGTGTCGCTGGCGCTGGGCGCGGAGGCGTCGTTCGTGGCACGCACGGTCGACTCCGACCGCAAGCACCTCACCGAGGTACTGCGGCAGGCCGCCGCCCACCCGGGCACCGCGCTGGTGGAGATCTACCAGAACTGCAACATCTTCAACGACGGCGCCTTCGACGCCCTCAAGGACAAGCAGCAGGCGCAGGAGGCGGTGATCCGGCTGGAACACGGCCGGCCCATCCGCCTGGGCACCGACGGCGCCCGCGGCGTCGTCCGCGACCCCGCCACCGGCGACCTGCACGTGGTCACCGTCACGGCGGACAACGAGGCACAGGTCCTGGTGCACGACGCGCACGCGCCGTCACCGACCACCGCCTTCGCCCTGTCCCGGCTGGCCGACCCCGACACCCTGCACAACACACCGATCGGCGTGTTCCGCGCCGTCGAACGGCCCGTCTACGACACCCGGATGGCCGAGCAGCTCGACACGGCCATCGAGCAGCACGGCAAGGGCGACCTGGCCGCACTGCTCGCCGGCACCGACACCTGGACCGTCAAGGAGTGATCCATGGCTTTCGTCATCGCCCAACCGTGCGTCGACGTCAAGGACAAGGCATGCATCGAGGAGTGCCCCGTCGACTGCATCTACGAAGGTCCGCGCAAGATGTACATCCACCCCGACGAATGCGTCGACTGCGGTGCGTGCGAGCCCGTCTGCCCGGTGGAGGCCGTCTTCTACGAGGGTGCCGTGCCCGCCCCGTGGGCGGAGTACGTGACGGCGGACCGTGGCGTCTTCGACGTCGTCGGCTCGCCCGGGGGCGCCGCCGCCCAGCCGCCGCTCGCAGCGGACCACCCCGTGGTGGCCGCCGAGGCGCCGCCCGGCGCACCGGCCGACGACCCCTCGGCCACCGTCGCCGACTGATGCGAATCGAGACCGTGATGAAGACGCCTGTCGTCCTGCTCGCCGAAGAGCTCGCACCGGCCACCGTCGACGTTCTGGGGTCGGGGGTGGAGATCCGGCGCTGCGACGGCACCGACCCCGCCGCCCTGCTCGCGGCGGTGCGCCACGCCGACGCACTGCTGGTGCGGTCCGCCACCCGCGTCGACGCCGAGGTGTTCGCCGCCGCTCCCGCGCTGAGGATCGTCGCGCGTGCGGGGGTAGGCGTGGACAACGTGGATGTCGACGCCGCCACCCGGGCGGGCGTCACCGTGGTCAACGCGCCCACGTCGAACATCGTCACCGCCGCCGAGCTCGCCTGCGGCCTCATCCTGTCCGTGGCACGTCACATCCCCCAGGCGGACGCGGCGCTCAAGGCGGGGGAGTGGAAACGCAGCAGGTACGTCGGCACGGAACTGGCCGGCAAGACCCTGGGCATCCTGGGCCTGGGGCGCATCGGGAAGCTGGTCGCCCAGCGGATGGCGGCCTTCGGGATGAAGGTCGTCGCCCATGACCCGCACCTGTCGGCACAGCGCGCCGCCCAGGCCGGAGCCGTACTGGTGTCGCTGGACGAACTGCTGAGCCGGGCCGACTTCATCACCGTGCACCTGCCCCGGACCGCGGAGACCATCGGCCTGATCGGGCACGAGGAGCTGCGTCGGACGAAACCGGGAGTGCGGATCGTCAACGCCGCGCGGGGCGGCATCGTGGACGAACAGGCACTGGCCGTGGCGTTGCGTGAGGGCCGGGTCGCCGGTGCCGGACTGGACGTCTTCGCCGTCGAACCGTGCACCGACTCCCCGCTGTTCGGCCTGGACACCGTGGTCGTGACGCCCCATCTCGGCGCCTCGACCACCGAGGCGCAGGACCGGGCGGGCACCGCGGTGGCCCACGCCGTACGGCGGGCCCTGCAGGGCGAGTTCATTCCCGAAGCGGTCAACATGGACGGCGGTCCGGTCGTCGACGAGGTGAGCCGGTACCTGCGGCCGGCCGAGAGCCTCGGCCGGATCCTGGCCACGCTGGTGGGCGGCCTCCCGCCGGCTGCCGTGCACGTCGAAGTCCGCGGTGAGATCACCCGGCACGATGTGACCGTGCTCGAACGGGCCTGCCTCGCCGGGCTGTTGGGCGAACTCGACGACGGGGCGGTCACACTGGTGAACGCCCCGCTGGTGGCCCGTGAGCGCATCGGCGACGTGCGGTTCACCACCAGTTCGGAGGGCGAGCGTCACCGCGACGTCGTCACCGTGCGCGGCATCCTCGCCGACGGCCGGGAGGTCAGCGTCTCGGGCACGTTGGCCGGTCTGAGGGACGTGCCCAAACTCGTCGGCATCGGCGACCACGACATCGATCTCGACATCACCGACCACATGCTCTTCCTCCACTACAAGGACATGCCCGGCATGATCGGCACCATCGGCCGGCTGTTGGGGGAGGCGGGCGTCAACATCGCCGTCATGCAGGTCGCACGGGTCACCGAGGGCGGCGAGGCCGCCGTCGCCCTGACGGTCGACACCATCGTCCCGGCAACCGTGCTGGACGCCATCAGCGAGGCCACGGGCGCCCGTTCGGCCCACTTCGTGAACCTGGCGGCCTGACCCGCCCACCCGCACACTCCCGGCCCTTACGGTGCCGGCGACCGGCCGCTCCAGGCCGTCGCCGGCACTTTTGCGTGTGCCGGGGTGTCCGTACGCCGCGCCGGGCCTTCACACACGCGTCCAGGACGGCCCGGTCGCCGACGGCGGGCCGGCCGCCCTGCGACACGACCCTTGCGACCCGGCCCGGTGCGCCACGGCGTCGGGTTCCATCGCCGGGTCGCTGGTGAGCGCGGTGCGGCAGAACGCGGTGAACGCCGCGGCCCTGCGCGTCGGATGCGCGCCGGAGGGCCGCGCCAGGCCGACCGGCAGCGGGGGCACCTCGTCCGCGATGGGCCGCACCCGCACCCTGCGCCCCTCGTAGCTGACGTCGAGGGCCGGCCGCTGGATGAGCAGGGAGTAGCCGGCGCCGCGGGCGACGAGACTGCGGACCATCTCGAAGCTCTCGGTGTGGTGACGGACGGCGGGTGTGACACCGGCCTCGGTCAGCACCTCGTGGAAGTAGCGGCGGCTGGGCGGGATGTCCAGCATGATCATGTCCTGGCCGGCGAGATCGGCCAGCCGGACCGCCTCCTGGCCGGTCAGCGCGTGTCCCTGGGGGAGCAGGACGTGCGGCACGGTGGAGTACAGGACGTCGAAGTCGATGCCCGCCTCGATGTCCACGCCGTACAGCAGGGCCAGTTCGCACCGGCCCTCGCGCAGCAGCTGCTGCACCTCGGTGAGGGACCCCTCCACGAAGTCCAGGGTGACCCCGGGGTAGGCGGCCGGGAACTCCTCGAGCAACCGCGGCAGCAGGAACGGCGCCAGGGTGGTGAAGCATCCGACGACCAGGCGGCCGGCCACGATCTGCCCCACCTCCCGCATGCCCACCTGGAGTTCCTCGCTGCGGGCGAGCAGGGCGCGCGCCTGCGGCAGGAACAGACGTCCGGCGGCGGTGAGGGCCAGCCCCTTCGCCTTGGAGCGGATCAGCAGCTGCACCCCCAGCTGGTGCTCCAGCTCACCGATGCCCGCCGACACCGCGGACGACGAGACGTACAGCCGCTGCGCCGCCCCCGTCATCGTCCCGGCGTCGGCGGCCGTCACGAAATAGTCGAGCTGGCGCAGGCTGATTCGCTCAGGCATAAGAAAAACCTCGGTCGGTGTCCAGGTTATTCACGTTTTCAAGGCGGCCGGCGATGAGGGAAACTGAAGGCAACCCACCCCAGGAGGTTCCGTCATGAACGCGCGGGGATGCCCGGTCAATCACGACTTCAATCCGTTGGGCGACGCCTATGTCGCCGATCCCTATCCGATTCTTTCGGCCGTGCGCGAAGAGGGGCCGGCGTTCTACGCGCCGGCCATCGACATGTGGGTGATAACCCGCTTCGACGACATCCAGAGCGCACTGATGAACCCGCAGACGTTCTCCGCGGCCGTCGGTCAGCGTCCGGTGTTCCCGCTCAGCGACGAGGCGCAGTCCATCATCAAGGAGGGTTTCCACGCCTATCCGGTGATGTCGGACTGCGACCCGCCGCGCCACACCCGAATACGCCGGCACAACCAGAAGGGCTTTTCCGCCCGACGTATTTCGGTGCTGGAGCCGAAGGTATGGGCCAAGGCGACGGAACTCGTCGACGAGATCGAGCCCGGTGTGGTCGATCTCGTGTCGGCGCTGACCTATCCGCTGCCCGCCTACATGATCTTCACCTTCATCGGGTTCCCCGACGAGGACATGGACATGTTGAAGTCGTGGTGCGGCAACCGCATCGCCTTCAGCTGGGGCAAGCCCACCGCCGCCGAGCAGCGCGACATCGCCAACAACATGGTCAACTACTGGCGCTACTGCGAGGAGTTCGTCGCCAAGCGCGCGGCCGAGCCGGTCGACGACTTCACCAGCGACCTGATCCGCATCCACCAGGCCGACCCGGAGAGCCTGTCGATCTCCGACATCACCAACGTCGCCTACGGGCTGAGCTTCGCCGGACACGAGACCACCACGAGCTTCACCGGCAACGCGGTGCGCAGGCTGCTCGCCAACCGCGACCAGTGGGACGACCTGTGCGCCGACCGGTCCCTCATCCCCGCGGCGGTCGAGGAGGTGCTGCGCTACGACAGCAGCATCCCGGCGTGGCGCCGCATCACCACCTCGGCGGTCACCGTCGGCGGCGTGGAGATCCCCGCGGACGCGAAGGTGCTGCTGCTGCTCGGCGCGGCCAACCGGGACCCGCAGCACTTCGAGCACCCCGAGGACTTCGACATCCACCGCGAGGACGCCCGCAAGCACCTCGCCTTCGGCCAGGGCATCCACTACTGCATCGGCGCCGCCCTCGCCCGGATGGAGGCCCGCATCGCCCTGGACCTGCTGGCCCAGCGCGCGCCCGGGATGCGCATGGTGGAGGAGCAGGACTTCGACTTCCCGGCCAACGTGTCCTTCCGCGGTCCCCGCAAACTCCTGGTCCACTGGCCCGAGTGAGCGGCCCGCGCCGTCACCGCCCGGGGACACCCGCCCCGGACCGCGTCCGGCGCCGGAGCGCGGGCCCTCGTACCGGGCGAGGGCCCGCGGCGGGCGGGCGCGGTCAGCGTTCATCGACCAGCAGCGTCTGCACCACGGTGCCGCAGTCCCCGGCCGTGTCCCCCAACTGGCCCACGGCCAGGCCCGACCCGCCCGGGCTGGCGGCCGTGGCCGACGCCAGCGACAACCACTCGCCGGCCGGCTCGCGGTGCAGGGCGAGCGTGACATCGGTGTTGATGACCAGCCGCCGCCGGTGGTCCAGCTCGAAGGCGACCGCCCAGTTGCTGTCGGCCAGGGTCAGCGCCCGGGTGAGCGCAGTGTCCTCCTGCCCGGCCAGCAGGGGGACGCGCTGTCGCGCCCACACCGTGCCGGGCCCCGGGGTGTCGAACCCGGCCCCCGGCTCGAAGCGCCACTCCATGGCCGCGACGTAACCCTTCAGGTGCGCACCGGCCATGGTGTGCTGCGGCTGCGCGCCGGGCAGCGGCGGAACCGGCCCGGCGAACCGCAGGGCGGGGGTGTCCGAAGGGCTGGCGGTCGTCCGCCAGGCCCGGGCGAGCATCACGGTCTGCCCGCCCGAGGTGACTTCTCCCTCCAGCAGTTCCACACGCCGCCCCGCGTGCACCGTCCGCACACCGACCTCGAGTCCGGCGACGGGCACGGGGCGCGGCAGCTCCAGGGTGACCCTGGCGATCCTGAAGCCCTCGCGCGGCTCGTGCCGTTCCATCACCCGCCCCAGCAGCGCCGACGGCGGACCGGCGTGCTGCCACTTGGCGCTCCACGGCCCCGCGGTGGCCCAGGTGCTCTCGTAACGTCCCTCGCCCAGGTCGTGGTAGAAGGCCTCCGGCAGGTCCGCCGGGGCGGAGAGGGCCATGCTGTTCATCGGAAAGGGTGCTCCGTCCTTGTCGCGTCGGGCGAGCGGTTCCCGCCCCGGTCCGGTCCTCATGGTGTCGACACCGCAGGAGCGCCCAGCAGCCCCGGCCCCTTGTCCTCGCCGCGGGCGCGGAACCACCGCCGGTAGGAGTCCGGCGGCACCCCCACCGTGCGGCTGAAGTGCCGCCGCAGCGTGGCCCCCGTGCCCATGCCGGTCTGCGCCGCGATCTGCTCCACACTCAGCTGCGTGGTCTCCAGCAGGCGCTGCGCCAACTGCACGCGTTGCGCCAGGAGCCACTGCAGGGGCGCCATTCCCGTGCAGGCGCGGAAGCGGCGGGTCAGGGTGCGCCGGCTGACACTGGCCTGCTGGGCCATGTCGTCCACCGTCACCTGACTGTCCAGCCGCTGCGTCACCCACGACACGACGTCGGCGAGCACCTGGTCCTCGCCGACGACCTCCGACGGGGCGGGCAGTTGCGCCTTCTCCGGCGTGGCGTGCGGGGACATGACGAGGTGGTGGGCCAGGGCCCGGGCGACGGCCTCGCCGTGGTCGAGGCGCACCACGTGGAGGAACAGGTCCAGGCTGGCGGCCCCGCCGGCGGAAGTGAGGATGTCGCCCTCGTCCACGTACAGCGCGTCCAGGTCCACCCGCACCCGGGGGTACTGGGAGGTCAGGGCCTCGGCATGGGACCAGTGGGTCGTCACCCGCCGGCCGTCCAGCAGCCCGGCCGCCGCCAGGACGAAGACACCGGTGTGGGTCGCGACGATGCGCGCGCCCGCCTCGTGCGCGTCGCGCACCGCGTTGACCAGGGCGGCGGGCGGAGCCTGCGACATGTCAGGACGGCCCGGCACGAGGACGGTGTGGGTCCGCGTCAGCTCGTGAGGACCGCACACCCGCTCGATGCGGCAGGCGTCGCAGCTCTGCGAGTCGTCCAGGACGCAGCCGAGGAAGTCGTACCAGGGATCCGCCAGGTAGGTGCGACTGACGCCGAAAACCTCACGTGCCGCCGAGATGTCAAGACCGGAAACGCCTGAAGTGAACAGTAGGGCCACTGATATCGGCATGAGCCATACCGTCACCTTCGGGTCTTCCCGGGTCAACGTATTCTTGCCGAAGTCGCACACGAGTGCGGTACCGGAGGCACTTCCTCCGAAAAAACGCCTCCGAAGCGTGAACCTGCCGAAGTCGCACAGCGTCCCGGCGCACCTTCCGGCCGCCACCGCCATCGCACCGGCCGCCGACCCGAACCGCTGACCAGCGAAAACGGCGGCGAGGTGAAGTCGAAAGCGACGGGAATCCCCCTCACACCCCAAGGGTGATGTCGCAGATCTGCCAGCCTGCCGCGAGCGGAACCTGCTGAACTGACGGAGCAACGACAGCTCCACGCCCTTCTCAGGACGGAATTCATGGCCTCGACGAACACCGCCATCGCGCACGACTCCGGCGGGGTCGGCCAACCCACCCGATCCCCACTGATCGGATGGCTGGCCGTCATCTCAGTAATGCTGGGAATTTTCTCGATCGTCACCACGGAGATCCTGCCGATCGGCCTGCTCACCAAAATCGGATCCAGTTTCACCATCTCCGACGGGATGGCGGGACTGATGATGACCATGCCCGGATTCCTGGCGGCGATCTCCGCCCCCCTGGTCACCGTGGCGACCGCGCGCATCGACCGACGGCTGATGCTGTGCGTGTTCATGCTGCTGCTGGCACTGGCGAACTTCCTGGCGGCCGTGGCACCGTCCTACTGGCTCGTCCTGGTCTCCCGGGTGGTCGTCGGGATCGTCATCGGCGGCTTCTGGTCGATCGGGGCCGGACTGGCCGAACGGCTGGTGCCGGCGGAGTCGGTCGGGCGCGCCACGGCGGTGATCTTCTCCGCCGTCCCGCTGGGCTCCGTGCTCGGCGTACCGGCCGGCACCTTCATCGGCGACCTGGCCGGCTGGCGCACGGCGTTCGTCGTCATGGGAGTCCTGACGGTCGCCGTCCTGGTCATGCTGCTGCTGGTCATGCCACCGCTGCCGCCGGTGCAGACGACCCGCCTGAGCGTGCTGCGCGGAATGGTCAAGAACGTCAACACCCGCTTCGCGCTGCTGCTGACCTTCCTGGTCGTGCTGGCCCACTTCGGGACCTACACCTACGTCACGCCCTTCCTCGAGCAGGTCACCGACGTCAGCTCCGAGATGGTCACCATCTTCCTGCTGGTCTACGGCGCCG
The DNA here is from genome assembly GCF_055573695.1 of Streptomyces sp. NPDC030143. Classification (NCBI taxonomy): domain Bacteria; kingdom Bacillati; phylum Actinomycetota; class Actinomycetes; order Kitasatosporales; family Streptomycetaceae; genus Streptomyces; species Streptomyces sp. NPDC030143. The sequence goes on along the minus strand of NZ_JBVIAY010000009.1, from coordinate 293,202 downwards.
CCGGCATCGCCGGCAACTTCCTGGGCGGGGCGCTGGTCGGCCGCCATCCCCGGGCCACCTTCGGCCTGGCCGCCGGACTGATCGCCGTCGCCACCCTGCTCCTGCCCGTCCTGGGACGCTGGGAGATCGGGGCCCTGGCCATGCTGATCGTCTGGGGCGTCGCCTACGGCGCCGTCCCGGTCTCCTCCCAGACCTGGTTCACCAAGGCCACACCCGACGCCCCCGAGGCGGCGTCGGTGCTGTTCACCGCGTCGTTCCAGGCGACGATCTCCTTCGGCGCGCTGACCGGCGGCTTCGTCGTGGACCGGTCGTCCCCCTCCATGGTCATGGCCCTCGGCGGCATCACCGCCGCCCTCATGGTGGTGGCCGCCTGGACCCACCGCGCCCGGCGCCTGACCTGGCAGGACACCACCTGAGCCCTGCCACACCCGAACCGGGCAGCCGGGGGCGACCCGGTCGCACCTCGTCGAGACAACCCCGGACCCCGCCCGCTCAACCCCGGTCCGGGGCCGTGCTCAGCAGGCCTGCCCGGCCGCGAGCGATCACACCAACGAGAGGACAGACACACATGTGCGGAATCGCCGGTTGGGTGGATTTCGACCGTGACCTCACACAGGAGCGCGCCACGGCCGAGGCCATGACCCGGACGATGGCCTGCCGCGGCCCCGACGCCGAGGGCGTGTGGCTCGACCGCCACGCCGCCATCGGTCACCGCAGGCTCTCCGTCATCGACCTCGAGGGCGGCAGGCAGCCCATGCTCGCCGAGGAGGACGGCCGCCCCCTGGCCGTGCTGACCTTCAGCGGCGAGATCTACAACTACCGCGAACTGCGCGCCGAGCTCACCTCCCGCGGCCATCGGTTCCGCACCCAGAGCGACACCGAGGTCGTCCTGCGCGCCTACCTCGAGTGGGGCCAGGACCTGGTGAGCCGGCTGAACGGCATGTTCGCGTTCGGCATCTGGGACACCCGCCGCGAGGAGCTTCTCCTCGTCCGCGACCGCATGGGCGTCAAGCCGCTCTACTACTACCCCACCCCCCACGGCGTCCTCTTCGGTTCGGAACCCAAGGCGATCCTCGCCAACCCGGACGTGCCCCGCCGCGTGAACGCCGACGGGCTGCGCGAGATCCTGGACATGGTCAAGACCCCCGAACACGCCCTGTTCACCGGCATGTTCGAGATCCGCCCCGGACACGTGGTCCGGATCCGGCGCGAGGGACTGACCAAGCACCGCTACTGGGCGCTCGAGGCCAAGGAGCACACGGACTCCCTCGACCGGACCATCGGCACCGTCCGGGAACTCCTCGAGGACATCGTCTCCCGGCAGCTCATATCCGACGTCCCCCTGTGCAGCCTCCTCTCCGGCGGACTGGACTCCTCCGCGGTCACCGCACTCGCCGCCAAGGCCCTGAAGGACCAGGGCGCCGGCCCCGTCCGCTCCTTCTCCGTCGACTTCGTCGGAGCCGCCGAGAACTTCGTCCCGGACCCCCTGCGCGCCACCCCCGACGCCCCCTTCGTGCGGGACCTGGCCGAACTCGTCCAGGCCGAGCACAAGGAGATCCTCCTCGACAGCGACGACCTCAGCGACCCGGACGTCCGCGCGGCGGTCCTGGCCGCGACCGACCTGCCCCCGGTCTGGTACGGCGACCTCTGGCCCTCCCTCTACCTGCTGTTCCGCGCCGTCCGCGAACGCTCGACGGTCGCCCTGTCGGGGGAGTCGGCCGACGAGCTCTTCGGCGGCTACAGCTGGTTCCACGACCCCGAGGTCCTCACCGCCGAGACCTTCCCCTGGCTGACCAGCACGCCGGGCCCCTTCTACGATGGCACGCCGCTCTTCGACAGCGGCCTGCTGGGGCGTCTCGACATCCCCGGCCGCCGCCGCGAGAGCTACCACGAGGCGATCGCCGAGGTGCCGGTCCTGCCCGGGGAAGGCGGACTGGAGAAGCGGATGAGGGAGCTCAGCTACCTCAACCTCACCCGCTTCGTGAACACCCTGCTGGACCGCAAGGACCGGATGAGCATGGCCGTCGGCCTGGAGGTCCGCGTCCCGTTCTGCGACCACCGGCTCGTCGAGTACGTCTTCAACGCCCCCTGGGCCATGAAGAAGTTCGACGGACGCGAGAAGAGCCTGCTGCGCGCCGCCACCCGCGACATCCTGCCGCAGTCCATCGTCGAGCGCGTCAAGGCGCCCTACCCGAGCACGCAGGACTCCGGGTACGAGAAGAAGCTGCGCGACCGCCTCGCCGACGTCATCGCCGACGGCGACGCGCCGATCCTGCCGCTGCTCGACCTCGACCGGGTCCGCGACCGCCTGAACCGGCCCGTCAGCGCGGAGAGCACCCAGATCACCCGCATCGACCTGGAAGTGCCGCTCTCGCTCAACGCCTGGCTGAAGTCGTACGACGTCACCCTGGACGTGTGAGCGCGGTCCCGCTCCCGGTCCGTCACCTCCGCCCCCTCCCGCACACCCGCCGGCCGTGACCGGCCGGTACCCCTGAGACCGCCCGGTGGTCCTGCGTTCATCCCCCGTCCGCAGGGCCACCGGGTTCCTCGCCGTGTGCGCCCGTCCCGTCCGCACGACCGCCCCCGCCGTCCGCCGCCCCCGACCGGCCGGCGTCCCAGAGGGAGTACTTCGTGTCCCTGCCCCTCAGCCCCGTGGAGCTCGCGGCCCGGCAGGCCCTGTACGGGCCGCACACCGGTCCGCCGTCGCCCGGGAACCGCTTCCCCGAGGCCGCCGCCCTCGGCGGCCTCATCCACGGCCACATCGCCACCCTGCGCGGTCTCGACCTCACGGGTGTTCCCCCCGCGTCGGTCTTCCGCGCCGGTGCCCCGCTGCCGCCGCCCGCACCTCAGGGGCCCGCACCCGAGGGACCCGCCGATGCAGCCGTATGAACTCACCCTCGGTGACGCGGCCCGGGCCGTCGCGACCGGGGAACTGTCACCGGTCGAACTCGTCGACTCGGTCCTGCGCCGGGCGGAGGAGACCGAGGACACCCTCAACGCCTACGCCACCCGCACCGCCGAAGCCGCACGCGCGGCCGCCGCCCGGGCCGAACGGGAGATCCGGGCGGGCCGGCACCGCGGTCCGCTCCACGGCATCCCCTACGCGCTGAAGGACGTCATCGACACGGCCGGCGTGCCGACGACCGCCGGCTCCCGCGTCTGGGCCGACCGCGTCCCCGCCGGAGACAGCACCGTGGCCGCCCGCCTGGCCGCGGCGGGCGCCGTCCTCGTCGGCAAGACGCACACCCATGAGTTCGCCTACGGCCTCGTCACCCCGCAGACGGCCAACGCCCGCCACCCGGGCCGTATCGCCGGCGGCTCCAGCGGCGGTTCGGCGGTGGCCGTCGCCGCGGGCTCGGCGACCTTCACCCTGGGTACCGACACCGCCGGTTCCGTCCGCGTCCCCGCCGCGCTCAACGGCGTCGTCGGGCTCAAGCCCACCTACGGCCTCGTCCCGTGCCACGGGGTGGCGCCGCTGTCCTGGTCCATGGACCACGTCGGCCCGATCACCCGCAACACCCGTGACGCGGCGCTCGTCCTGGACGCGATCGCCGGCCGGGACCTCCGGGACCCGGCCGGCATCGTCTCGCCCCAGGCCCACCAGGAGTACGAGGCGGCGACGGACCTGCGCGGGCTGCGCCTCGGCGTCCCGCGCACCTACTTCTTCGACCGGGTGGCGTCCGACGTCCAGCAGGCCGTCCGCGCCGCCGTCGAGCACCTCGTCGGGCTCGGCGCGACACCGGTCGACGTCGAGGTGCCGCTGACCGAACATCTGCTGCCCACCCTGTGGGGTCACATGGGCCCCGAAGCGGCCTCCGCCCACGAGGGGCACCTGCGCGACCACGCGGCCCTCTTCGGTGACGACGTGCGAGGCCTGCTCGAGGCCGGACAACTCATCCTCGCCACCGACTACCTCCGCGCCCAGCGCTCCCGCACGCTCATCCGGACCGCCTGGCAGGAGATGTTCCGCAGCATCGACGTCCTCGCGACCCCGACCGTCGCCCGCACGGCGACCGAACGCGGCCGCGACGACGTCCGGTGGGGCGACGGCTCCGTGGAGACGGTCACCGACCTCTACGTCAGACTCACGGCACCGGCCAACGTCACCGGTCTTCCCGCGCTCTCCCTGCCCGTGGGCCACGACGCCGAGGGCCTTCCCGTGGGCCTCCAGCTCATCGGCGGCCCGCTCGCCGAACCCGACCTGCTGCGCGTCGGCACCGCCTACGAGACGACCGTCGCGCAGTCCGGCGCCCCGCGTCCCACCCTCGCGTCGCGGGTCTGACGCGGAGGCCCTCACGGCAGTGGTGTACCGCCGGTGGCGTTGAGGATCTCGGCGGTGACGAAGCTCGCCTCCTGCGAGGCGAGATAGACGTACGCCGGCGCCAGTTCGGCCGGCTGGGCCGGGCGGCCCAGCGGGCTCTGCTTGCCGAACTCGGCGGTGTCGGGCATCGTCGCCGGGATCAGCGGCGTCCACACCGGCCCCGGCGCGACCGCGTTCACCCGGATGCCGCGCCCGGCGACCATCTGGGCCAGGCCCTGGGTGAAGGTGACGATCGCGCCCTTCGTCATCGCGTAGTCCAGCAGGTGCGGGCTCGGCTTGTAGGCCTGCACCGACGTGCTGTTGATGACGCTGCCGCCCGCCGGGATGTGCGGCAGCGCGAACTTCGTCAGCCAGAACATGCCGTACAGATTGGTCCGCATGACCCGGTCGAACTGCTCGGTCGTGATCGCCTCGATGCCGTCCGGCTGTGACATCTGGTAGGCCGCGTTGTTCACGAGCACGTCGATGCGCCCGAACTCGGCGACCGCCCGGTCGATCAGCGACCGGCAGGCTTCCTCGTCGCGGATGTCGCAGGCGACGGCGACGGCCTTGCGGCCCGCCTCCTCCACCAGACGGGAGGTCTCGCGTGCTTCGTCCGCCTCCTCGGGGAGGTGGGTGAACACCACGTCGGCACCCTCACGGGCGAACGCCAGGGCCACGGCCCGGCCGATCCCCGAGTCGCCGCCCGTGATCACGGTCCTGCTGCCCTCCAGCCGGCCCGAGCCGCGGTACGACTCCTCCCCGTGGTCGGGCGGCGGGTCCATCGGCCCGGTCCAGCCGGGGTGCGGCTGGTCCTGGGAGGGGAAGTCGGGTCGCGGTTGCTGGGTGGTCGGGTCCTGCCGGGTGGTGTGCTCGTCCGTCACGTCGGCCTCCTGCCTGCCTTCCGGTTCGTCCGGAACACCGGGTTCCCCGCCCGGCGCCGGTCGAACGGACCGGTGGCCCGTCCGGGCGGAGGCCGAACGGGGCCACCGGTCGGCTCAGCCGAGGGGCGGCCATCCACCGGTGGGCAGGTCCACGCCCGGCAGCCCGTCCGGCAGGGTCCGGCGGGCGGGTGTGTCCGCCCCCGGGGCGGGGGCGAGCGACGCCTGCCGGGCCGGTGCCGGGCACAGGGCCCGCGCCAGGTGTCCGCCGATGGCGTCGTTGATCGGGCTCGGCTCCCAGCCCGTGCCGTCCGCGTTGAGGCGCTCGTACTTCATGAGGTTCCAGCCCATGGCGAGCTGGCGCTCGCCGTCGGGGCTGGACAGGGCGATCGTCCCGGCGCCGAAGACGGCTCCGTCGTGGCCCCAGAAGCGGCCGCAGTCGGGCAGGTCGAGGCTGTACAGGCCGAGGCCGTAGTCGACGGTGCCGGGACCGACGGCGACGGGGACCGTCCGCTGCATCTCGGCCAGGGAGTCCGCCCCGATCAGCGCGCCGCCCAGCAGGGCGCGGTAGAAGCGGTTCAGGTCGTCCGTGGTGGAGACCACCGCGCCCGCCGTGTACAGGAAGGACATGTCGTAGACGCTGTAGTCGCGGGGCGGGTCGATCGCACCGTAGAACGACTCGTACATCCGGGGGTGCGGGCCCTTGATGTACGGGGTGCGCGGAAAGCTGGTGTGGCGCAGCCCGGCGCGCGCGATGACGTGCCGGGTCAGGTACGTCCCGGCGTCCTGGCCGGTGACCTTCTCCAGGAGCAGCCCGGCGATCACGTAGTTGGTGTTGGAGTACGAGCCCGGCTGCTGACCGGGACGGCCGGTGGCGGGTGCCGCCAGGCCGAGCCGCACGAGTTCCCCGGGTGCGATGGAGCGGAAGCGCTCCTCGTCGAGGCTGGCGGTGGACTTCTGCGCGAGGGAGGGGAACGCGCCGAGGATGTGGTCGCCGATCCCGCTGGTGTGGTTGAGGAGCATCCGCACGGTGATGTCCCGGCCGCGCTGCTCGTCGCCGCCGGTGAACAGCTCGGGCAGGTAGTCGCCGACGGGGGCGTCGAGATCGATCCGGCCGCGCTCGACCTGCTGCAGGACGGCGACGGCCGTGAAGGTCTTGCTGATGCTGCCCACGCGGTGACGCATCCCGGGGGTGACCGGCCGTCGCGTGTCCACGTCGGCCACTCCGGACGCACCGGTCCAGCTCGCGCGTCCGTCACGGACGGACGAGTGGATGCCGTACATGCCGGCCTGGTGGACGGCGTCGAGCGTGGTGCGCAGGGCGGCCCGGTCCAGCGAGCCGGCGCCCGGCGGTGTGGTTCCCGAGGCCGCGGTCGCGGCCGGCACCGCGGTGGTCATGAGCAGTGTGGCGCCCAGGACGGTCCCGATGAGTCGGGTGATACGCAAGAGGAGTCCCTTCCCCGTTGTCGATCATGCGGGGTGATTGTCGGGGGCTTTCGGCAGCTCGCACATCGTTCGACCGGACGATCGATTTCGCGCCGTGGCCGGAGAGCTGCGCGAGGACCGCCCCCGCAACCTCTGGGCTTGCTCAAGACCGGCTTGAAGCGGTCGTCTCCCGGGGCACTCTCCCAGTAGCCGATGCGCACGCACGGCGAGGGGGGAGAACGTCATGGTGATCACACTGGTTCTGGTGGCCGCGGCGGTCGTGGGGCTGCTGGTCTGGGGTGGCTGGGCGCTGCGGCGGGCGTGGCGCCGCGCCTGGGACGACTTCGCCGTGCGGACGGCCACGGTCGGCGGGGGGACACAGCGCGGCGCCACGTCCTGGTCGACGGGCGGCGCGGCGGGCGCGACCACGGCGGCGAGCACCGGGGGCGGCTCCCTCGCCGACGCCTCCTGGTTCGTCGCGGGCACCTCGTGCGACGGTGCGTCGAGCGGCTCCTCGTGCGGCGGCTCGTCGTCGTGCGGGAGTTCCTCGTCCTGCGGGAGTTCGTCCTCGTGCGGCAGCTCGTCGTCCTGCGGCAGCTCCTGCTGACCGGTGGCCGGCCTCCCGGTCGCGTCGCCCGCAGGTGAGCCGGGGGGGACGGAGGGGCACTCGGGCGGTGATCCGGAAGGGCGCCGTGCGAGCACGGGGGACGGGAGTGAGGGGACGTGGCGGACGTCGAGGCGTTCATGGGCCGGCTGAACCCGCAGATGTGCGTGGTCACGGCCGCGGCGAACGGGGAGCTGTCGGGGTGTCTGGTCGGGTTCTCCTCGCAGTGCTCCATCCGGCCGGTGCGGTACGCGGTCTGGCTGTCCAAGGCCAACCGCACCTACCGGGTGGCCGAGACCGCGGGCTGCCTCGCCGTGCATCTGCTGGGCCGGGACCAGCACGCGCTGGCGGCCCTGTTCGGCGGGCAGACGGGTGACCGCGTCGACAAGTTCGCCCAGGTGCGGTGGACGCGCGGGCACGGCGGGGCTCCCGTCCTGGAGGACGCGGCGGCCTGGTTCGTCGGCACCGTGGACGAGCGCCTCGACGGGGGCGACCACGTCGCCTTCGTCCTCACTCCCGTGCAGGCGGGCGTCCGCACCGGCGACGGCCCCCTGCTGCGCCTCGACGACACCCTCGACATCAGCCCCGGCCATCCCGCCTGACGCCGTACCGGCCGCCCGCTCCGGGTTTCCCGGGCGGCTCAGTGACGGGTCAGGCGGGTGAGCGTGACGCCGTTGGCGAAGGCGGTGCGTTCGGCGACGTCGAAGACGGTGGGGTCGAAGGCGCCGTCGAAGGCCGGGATGCCGGCGCCGACGACCACCGGGTAGCTCTTGACGACCAGTTCGTCGATCTCGGACAACAGGGAGCCCGCGAGCCTGCCGCCGCCGCAGAGCCAGATGTCCCGCCCGCCGTCCCCCTCCCGCTTGAGTTCACGGACGAGACCCACCGGATCGCCCGGGACGACGGTGACGGCCGGGTCGATGTCGGGCGGGAGCGTGCCGGACACGACGTACTGGCGCAGATGGGCGTAGGGGCTGCTGATCCCGGCGTCGAGGGGGAGCCGGTAGGTGCCGCGCCCCATGACGACGGTGTCGAACCGCCGGGCGGGCGCGTCGGCGAGGCCGACCGCTGCACGCTGGGCGGTCGGCACGGTCTCGGGGTACAGCGTGTTCGCCACCGCGCGGTAGGCCGCGGCCTGCCGCGCGTCCCCGAGGGGGAAGAAGTCGAACTCACCGGCCGGGCCTGCGATGCGACCGTCGAGTGTCAAGGCGACGTAGTAGACGAGCTGGCGCACGACGGCGACTCCCCACATAGTACTCTGATTGAAGTGGTTGGAACGTAGTACTACAAGTGGAGTGGTGTCAATGGTGAGAAGGAACGACGAGCGGCGCGCCGCCCTCGTGGACGCCGCGATCGAGGTGCTGGCCAGGGAGGGGGCCAGGGGGCTGACGTTCCGGGCGGTGGACACCGCGGCGGCCGTGCCGACGGGCACCGCGTCCAACTACTTCGCCAGCCGCGACGATCTGCTCACCCAGGCCGGCGCCCGGGTCTACGAGCGGCTCCAGCCCGACGAGGCCACCATCGCCCGCCAGCGGGCGGCGGGCCGCGACCGGGAGACGTACGCGGAGCTGATGCGGGAACTCGTCGGCCGGATCGCCTCGTTCCGCACCGGCTACCTGGCCCTGCTCGAACTGCGCCTCGAGGCAACGCGCCGGCCCGAACTGCGCACGGTGCTCACCGAGCGGGTCCGGGCCGACCTCGCCGCCAACCTCGCCTACCACGAGGCCTCCGGCCTCCCGGGTGACGCGATGGCGGTCAAGCTGCTGTACATGGCGCTGAACTGGCTGATCGTCGAACAGCTCACCCTGCCGGGCGTCTTCACGGAGGCCGAGCGCGAACAGCTCGTGACGGCGGCGGTGGAACGGATCGTGGCCGCGGAATAGCCCCGGGCCGCGCCGACGAAGCAGTTCGGGGCCCGCCGCGTGGGATTCGCCTTCACAGGCCCGCGCCGCGTCCGGAGTCGTCCTCCGGGGTCGGCGCCGAACGGAGGTGTCCCGGGCCCGCGCCGCGTCGGAATCGTCGTCCCGGGTCGGCGCCGAACGGACGTGTCCCGAGCCCGCGCGAGTGGGAGGCGTCTGCCGGCCCGCGCCGAGTCGAAGGCGTCTGCGGGGCCCGCGCCGACGGAGGTGTCCCGGATCGGCGCTCGAACCGAGTCGTGCCGGGCCCGCGCCCAAACGGTTCGTGGGCACGGAGTGGGGGCCCGGGGGGGGGGGGGGGGGAGGGGGGGGGGGGGGGGGGGGGGGGGGGGGGGGGGGGGGGGGGGGGGGGGGAGTGGAGGCAGGAATGTGGGTCCAC